>JBBIQA010000159.1:0-6471 GCA_037442565.1 Rhodospirillales bacterium | reverse complement strand
GCGCCGAACCCGGTGCCGGACCGCCAATAGGCCAGTCGCCAATGCGTCAGTCGCCTATGCGTCAGTCGCCGAGCGGCGGCTTCCATTCCAGCACGGTGACGGGCCTGGCGGGATCGTCGGGCAGGGTTTGTCCGATCACCATCGTCACGCCGGCCGGCGGGGTGTCGACATAATCGGCCACCGCCCGCCGGACGGGATCGCTCGATAAAGCCGCCGTCAGGGCGGCCAATACCAGGGTCAAATAAAGCAGCAACGCGTCGGTCCCCCTTCGCATCCCGGGCCTCCTTCGGATTGCCCGCAAGATGGCAAAGGCCGGCGCATTCTTCTGTGACCCGGTTCACAAGGCATGAAAAAGGCCGCCCTGTTTCCAGAGCGGCCCGTTCATTTCTCCCTCGCCTGCTGCAGGCTCAGGCCGCCGCCTCGGCATCCACCGAACGCTTCTCGGCCCGCTTGCGGGCGTTGGGGTCCAGATGGCGCTTGCGCAGGCGGATGGCGGTGGGCGTCACCTCCACCAGTTCGTCTTCCTCGATATAGGCGATCGCCTGTTCCAGGCTCATGCGGCGCGGCGGGATCAGCAGCATCGCGTCGTCCTTGCCGGCGGCACGAACGTTGGTCAGCTTCTTTTCCTTGATCGGGTTCACGTCCAGGTCGCTTTCCCGCGAATGCTCGCCCAGGATCAGGCCCTCATAGACCTTGTCGCCGGGGTTCACGAACAGCGTGCCGCGTTCCTGGATATAGAACAGCGCGTAATGGATGGCTTCGCCCGGCTCGGTGGAGATCAGCGAGCCGTTGCGGCGGCCCTCGATCGGACCTTTCCACGGGCCGTAGCCGAGGAACAGCCGGTTCATGATGCCCGAGCCGCGAGTGTCGGTCAGGAATTCGCCGTGATAGCCGATCAGGCCGCGCGACGGGATGTGGAAGGTCAGGCGCACCTTGCCGCCGCCGGACGGACGCATGTCCTGCATTTCGCCCTTGCGGCGGCTCATCTTCTCCACGACCACGCCGGAATACGGCTCGTCGACGTCGACCAGCACCTCTTCCATCGGTTCCTCGCGCTCACCGGTTTCCGGGTTCTTGCGGGTCAGCACGCGCGGGCGGCCGATGCACAGCTCGAAACCTTCGCGGCGCATCTGCTCGATCAGCACGCCGAGCTGCAGTTCGCCACGGCCGGCAACCTCGAAGGCGTCGCTTTCGTTGCTGTCGGTCACCTTGATGGCGACGTTGCCCTCGGTCTCGCGCAGCAGCCGGTCGCGGATCTGGCGAGAGGTGACCTTCTTGCCCTCACGCCCGCCCAGCGGACCGTCATTGACGCGGAAGGTCATCGCCAGGGTCGGCGGATCGACCGGGGTGGCGTGCAGCGCCTCCATCTGCTCGGGCGAGCACACGGTATCGGGAATGGTGCCATCGGTCAGGCCGGCCACGGCAATGATGTCACCCGCCTGGGCTTCATCGACGGGGATGCGGTCGAGGCCGCGGAACGACATCAGCTTGGTCAGCCGGCCGGTTTCCACCACGCTGCCATCGCTGCGCAGCACCTTGAGCGGCATGTTGACGCGCGCGGTGCCCTGCTCGATGCGGCCCGTGAGCACGCGGCCCAGGAAGTTGTCGTAGTCGAGGATGGAGGCGACCATCGCGAAGGGCGCATCGGGTTTCACGGTCGGCGGCGGCACATGGCGCACCACCAGGTCGAACATGGCGGAAAGGTCCTTGCGCGGACCGTCCATCGTCTCGTCCGCCCATCCCTGGCGGCCGGAAGCGAACAGCATCGGGAAATCGAGTTGGTTGTCGTCCGCGCCCAGGGCGGCGAACAGGTCGAACACCTCATTGTGCACCTCGTCGGCGCGCGAATCCTGGCGATCCACCTTGTTGACCACGACGATCGGGCGGATGCCCTGGGCCAGCGCCTTGCCGACCACGAACTTGGTCTGCGGCAGCACGCCCTCGGCGGCATCGACCAGCACGATCGCGCCGTCCACCATGTTCAGGATGCGCTCCACCTCGCCGCCGAAATCAGCATGGCCGGGGGTGTCGATGATGTTGATGCGGATGTCTTTCCACACCACCGACGTGCACTTGGCCAGGATGGTGATGCCGCGCTCGCGCTCCAGGTCGTTGCGGTCCATGGCGCGCTCGGCCACGACCTGGTGGTCGCGGAAGGTGCCGGACTGGCGCAGCAGCTGGTCGACGAGCGTGGTCTTCCCATGATCGACATGGGCGATGATCGCGATATTGCGGATATCCATAGGATTGGGTCCTCGGGGGTCGAGCTGGCTAGGTCGCTCATGCGAAGCAGGAATAGGGCGCGCGGACGAGTGGCTGCGCTGCACCCATGTTGCGGCGCTCCCATAAACCGCCGGACGGCCGGAAGCGAGCCAAAACCGCACGGTCATCGCAGTTTCATATCAGCCGCGCCGCTGGCGCAGGCGGGGCCGGTTGGCCGGACGCGCCAACCAGGCATAGGCTGGCGGCGGAAACGCTGGACAACCGGCGGGAAGCCAGGGGAAGAAACGTCATGGCCACAGGTAATCGCGTCGCCATCATCACCGGCGCCGCCGGCGGCATCGGCCAGGCGCTGTCGCGCGAATTCATCCGCGCCGGCTGGCAAATCGGCATCACCGACGTCAACCGCGCGGCGTTGGAAACCCTGGCCGGAACTCTGGGCGCCAACGCCCTCGCGGTTCCCTCCGACGTATCGGACCCAGCCTCCTGCGTCGCCTTCGTCGATCGGGTTCGCGGCCATTTCGGCTGCCTGCACGCCGTGGTGAACAACGCGGCCCTCGGGATGCACCTGGTCCGCCAGGACCATTTCAGCCGCCAGGTGCAGATCGAGGACATCACCACCGAAACCTGGCAGCGCTTCATGGCGGTCAACCTGTCCGGGCCGTTCTTTATGGCGAAAGCCGCCATGCCCGGCTTCCGGGCGCAGAAATACGGCCGCATCATCAACGTCACCACCAGCTTCCTGACCATGCTGCGCGGCGGGTTCTCGCCCTATGGTCCGGCCAAGGCGGGCCTGGAGGCCTGGAGCGCCAGCCTGTCGGCCGAACTGAAGGACACCGGCATCACCGTGAATGTCGTGGTGCCCGGCGGCCCGACCGACACCCCGATGGTCCCGGCCGAAAGCGGCTATTCGCGGCAAAGCCTGATCCGTCCGGAGCAGCTCGCCCCGCCGATGCTCTATCTATGCAGCGAGGAAGGCGGCACGGTCACCGGGCGCCGCTTCGTCGCCGCCAACTGGGACGCCCTGCTCGGCCCGGCCGAGGCTGCGGAAAAGTCCGGCGCGCCGATCGGCTGGCCGGAACTGGCCCGCGCGACCGCGGTGTTCCCGGGCGGTCCGCCGGCCGTTTAACCCACGCTCGCGGCCAGTTCCTTCAGGTCGATCTGCGGCCGGGCGCCGTACTGGCTGATCGCCGCGGCCGCGGCGGCGCTGCCCAGCCGGCCGCACAATTCCAGGGGCTTGCCGGCGGTGAGCGCCGCCAGGAAGCCGGCGGCATAGGCGTCGCCGGCACCGGTCGTGTCCACGACCTCGGCCGGCTCCGCCTCGATCTCGAACGTATGCTCCGGCGTCAGGATCACACTGCCGGCCTCGCTGCGGGTCAGTGCGGCCAGGCCGACATCCTGGCGCGCCGCCTCGGCCGCCAGCGAGAACTCGTTCGCCTCGTACAGGCTGCAGATCTCGGCCTCGTTGGCGAACAGGATGTCCACGTGTCCGGCCACCAGCTCGCGGAACGCGCCGCGATGACGATCAACGCAGAAAGCGTCGGAAAGCGTCAAAGCCACCTTGCGTCCCGCCGCATGAGCGGCGGCGGCGGCGCGATAGAAGGCGGCTTTCGCCGCCGGGGGATCGAACAGATAGCCCTCCAGGTAGGTGACCGCCGAATCCGCTACCAGCGCCTCATCCACATCCGCCTCACCCAGCGTCACGCAGGCGCCCAGGAAGGTGTTCATCGTGCGCTGCGCATCCGGCGTCACCAGGATCAGGCAGCGCGCCGTCGGCGCCCCGCCGACCAGCGGCCGCGAGGGGAAATGCACGCCGGCGGCGGTGATGTCGTGGCGGAACACGCCGCCGAGCTGGTCGTCGGCCACCTTGCCGAAATAGGCGACCCTCGCCCCGAGCCCCGCCGCCACCGCCGCGGTATTCGCCGCCGAACCGCCGCTGGTCTCGACCCCCGGCGGCATCGCCGCATACAGCGCATCGGCCGACGCCGCGTCGATCAGCGCCATGCCGCCCTTGCGCATGTCGTGTTTGGACAAAAACGCGTCATCGGTGCGGACAACCACATCGACGATCGCGTTGCCGATGCACAGGATATCGAAACGCGTGGCGGTCATGGCAGAAACTCCCGATTGCTCGCGCCCGCCCTAACATCGCCGCACAAGACGGGCAACCGCCCCGCCCGACAGGAGAGTTTCGCCATGCCCCCCCGACCCGGCGATCCCGGCAACTTCGTCGCCACCCCCGTGCTGCGCCCGCTGGCACTGGCGATCGGACAGCTCGACGACCGCGCCTTCGTGCTCGTGCTGCTGCAAAGCCTGGCGCTATCGGCTCTGTGCTTCGCCGCCGTCCTCGCCGGCGCCCTCTGGGCGGTGCACCACATGGCCAACCTGTCGGGCTGGCTGGCCTGGGCCGCCGACATTGCCGGCACCGTCGGCGCGTCGTTGCTCGCCTTCTGGCTGTTCCTGCCGGTGGCGGCGGCGATCGGCGCCTGCTTCATCGAAACCATCGCCCGCGCGGTGGAGCGCCGGCACTATCCCACCCTGCCGCCCGGCGAGGCGGCCCCCCTGGCCACACAGATCTGGGACGGCATCGCCGTCGGGCTGAAGATCCTGGCGCTGAACCTGCTGGCGCTGATCCCGGCCATTCTGCTGCCCGGCATCGGCCTGTTCCTGGCCTGGGCGATCGGCGCCTACGCGATCGGACGCGGCCTGTTCGTGGCCGTGGCCATGCGGCGCATGCCCAGGCTGCAGGCCGAGGTGCTGTACCGCCGCCATCGCCCGGTCATCCTGGCGCAAGGCGGCCTGATCGCGCTGGCATCCTACCTGCCGCTGCTGAACCTGTTGATCCCGCTGATCGGCACCGCCGCCATGGTGCACGCGCTCGACCATATCCTCAGCGTCCGCCGCGCCTGACGCCGGCCACGATCGCAAACGTGAACGTGACGCCGCCGGCCCAACCGTGATACCCCTGGGGCCTCATTGATCAGAGACGGAGCGCCAGTGTTCAAACGCCGCAAGCCCGACGAAACCAAGCCGACCGACATCGTCGCGCCGGGCGCGACCAACCCAATCGGATCCACCCCCGGAGCCATTCACGCTGATTCCGGGCTGGGTGTGCCGCCCTTCCGTCCCGCCACCCCGAAGGAGGCACAGACCATGTCCCGCCCGCCGATCCCCGCCAGCCCCAACCCGCAGCCCGCTTCCGCTGCCGGAGCCCGTCCCGTGATGCAGCCTGCCCGTACCCTGCGTGAACCATCGGAAAAGCGGACCCTGGTCGTCGGCCGCGGCATCAGTCTGCAGGGCACGGTGCAGGATGCCGAGCGCCTGGTGGTCGATGGCACAGTGGAGACCAGCATGATCCACGCGGCCGAGCTCACGGTCACCCTGGGCGGCGTGTTCAAGGGCGAGGCCGAGGTCGAGGACGCCGACATCGCCGGCACCATCGACGGCACGCTGACGGTGAAAGGCTCCCTGGTCGTGCGCGGCACCGGCCGCGTGCTCGGCACCGCCCGCTGCCGCCGGCTGCAGGTGGAAGACGGCGGCCAGATCACGGGCCGGGTCGAGATGATCACCGAGCCGGCCACGGCTGCCGCGAGCACGGCCGCCTGAGGAAGCAAGGCGAGGGGGCTCCGCCCCCTCGACCCCCGCCAGAGGCTCGCCTCTGGACTCCTGGTTATTTTCTATGAAATGGGCGGGCTGAGATGGTGCTTTGAGCACCGTCTCGCCCGCCCATTTCATAGAAAATGTCTGGGGTTTCCAAAGGGCGAGCCCTTTGGCGGGGTCCAGGGGCAGAGCCCCTTGGCCTTGCTTGCTAGGTGTTCATCGCCTCGAAGAAGTCGTTGTTGGTCTTGCTGTATTTCAGCTTGTCCAGCAGGAACTCCATCGCATCCACGGTACCCATCGGGTTCAGGATGCGCCGCAGCACCCACATCTTCGACAGCATGGAGCGTTCCACCAGCAATTCTTCCTTGCGGGTGCCGGATTTGGTGATGTCGATCGCCGGGAAGCTGCGCTTGTCGGACAGCTTGCGGTCCAGGATGATCTCGGAGTTGCCGGTGCCCTTGAACTCCTCGAAAATCACCTCGTCCATGCGCGATCCGGTATCGATCAGCGCAGTGGCGATGATGGTCAGGCTGCCGCCTTCCTCGATGTTGCGGGCGGCGCCGAAGAAGCGCTTCGGGCGCTGCAGCGCGTTGGCGTCCACGCCGCCGGTCAGCACCTTGCCGGACGACGGCACCACGGTGTTATAGGCGC
>JBBIQA010000158.1:0-10394 GCA_037442565.1 Rhodospirillales bacterium | reverse complement strand
GATGAGCTGGGCCAGATCCTCGATCGAGTAGATGTCGTGGTGCGGCGGCGGGCTGATCAGCATGACGCCGGGGGTGGAATGACGCAGCTTGGCGATCATGCCGGTCACCTTGAAGCCGGGCAGCTGGCCGCCCTCGCCGGGCTTGGCGCCCTGCGCGACCTTGATCTCGATCTCGCGGCAGTTGTTCAGGTATTCGGCGGTGACGCCGAAGCGGCCGGAGGCGATCTGCTTGATCGCCGAGGAGGCGTTGTCGCCGTTGGCGCGCGGCCTGGCGCGGGCTGGATCCTCCCCACCCTCGCCGCTGTCGGAGCGGGCGCCGATGCGGTTCATCGCGATCGACAGCGTCTCGTGCGCCTCCGGGCTCAATGCGCCGAGCGAGATGCCGGGCGCCACCAGGCGCTTGCGGATTTCGGTGATGCTTTCCACCTCGTCCACCGAAATCGGCTTGCAGAGGTCGAAACGGAAATCCAGCAGGTCGCGCAGTGCGATCGGCGCCATGCCGCGCACCATTTCCGTGTAGCGCTCGAACAGGGTGAAACTATCCGTCGCCACCGCGGTTTGCAGCATATGGATCAGCGCGGGATCGAAGGCGTGCGCCTCCGCGCCGTTGCGCCGCAGCTTGTACAGGCCGCCGATCGGCAGCGTGACGGCGTCCTCGTTCCAGGCGGTTTCATGCAGGCCGAGCACCTTGCGCGCGATGCCGGTCAGACCGATGCCGGAGATGCGCGACTGCATGCCCGGGAAGAACTCCCCCACCAGCGCGCGCGACAGGCCGATCGCCTCGAAATTGTAGCCGCCGCGATACGACGAGATCACGGCGATGCCCATCTTCGCCATCACCTTCAGCAGGCCCTTGTCGATGGCCTTCTTGTAGCGCTGGACGGCGTCTTTCAGGGTCATCGCGCCGAACAGGCCGCGGCGGTGGCGGTCGGCGATCGATTCCTGCGCCAGATAGGCATTCACCGTGGTGGCGCCCACGCCGATCAGCACCGCGAAGTAATGCACGTCCAGGCACTCGGCCGAGCGCACGTTCAGGCTGGTGAAGGTGCGCAACGACTGGCGGACCAGGTGCGTGTGCACGCCGCCGGTGGCCAGGATCATCGGGATCGGGGCGCGCTCGGCGCCGCAATTCTCGTCGGTCAGGATCACGTGCGAGCAGCCGGCGCGCACGCCCTCCTCCGCCTCGGCGCGGATGCGCACCAGGGCGTCGCGCAGCCCGGCCTCCCCGTCGGCAACCGCGAAGGTGCAATCGACGACGCAGGCCGAGCTGCCCATGAATTCCCGCATGGCGGTGAATTCGGCGTTCGACAGCACGGGGCTTTCGAGCTGCAGCAGGTTGCACTGGCTGGCATCCTCGTCCAGCACGTTGCCGAGATTGCCGAGCCTCGTGCGCAGCGTCATCACCCGGGTTTCGCGCAGGCTGTCGATCGGCGGGTTGGTTACCTGGGAGAAGTTCTGCCGGAAGAAATGATGCAGGCCGCGATAACGGTCCGACAGCACCGCGATGGGCGTGTCGTCGCCCATCGAGCCGACGGCTTCCTGCGCGTCCTCCACCATCGGGTGCAGGATCATCTCCAGCTCTTCCAGCGTGAAGCCGACGGAGAACTGCCGGCGGCGCAGCGCCTCGCCTTCGTACAGCACCGGCTCGGGCGCGTCTGTCTTGATGATGCTGTCGATCACCTTGATGTGGCGGGCCCATTCGCTGAACGGCTGGCGTGCCGACAGCACGTCCTTCAGCTCCCCATCGTGGTAGAAGCGGGCGTTATCGAGATCGACCGCAAAGGTCTGGCCGGGGCCGACGCGGCCCTTCTCGACGATCTGGTCCTCGTCCAGCTTCACCATGCCGGTTTCGGAACCAACGATCAGCATCCTGCTGCGCGTGACGGTGTAGCGCAGCGGTCGCAGGCCGTTGCGGTCCAGCCCGGCGATCACCCAGCGCCCGTCGGTGCCGGCGATGGCGGCCGGTCCGTCCCACGGCTCCATCACGGCGTTGCAGTACAGGAAGAAATCCTTGTGCGCCTGGGGCATCAGCGCGTTCGATCCCAGGCTGGCCGGGATCATCAGCGCCTTCGCCATCGGCGCGTCGCGCCCGGCGCGCACCAGCAGCTCGAACACGTTGTCCAGCGTCGCGGTGTCCGATCCGCCGGCCTGCACCACCGGCTTGATGTCGTCCACATACGGGTCGAGCCCGACATCGGCGAGCCGCGTCTCGTGGCTCTTCATCCAGTTGATGTTGCCGGTAACGGTGTTGATCTCGCCGTTATGCGCGAGCATCCGGAACGGCTGCGCCAGCTTCCAGGTCGGGAAGGTGTTGGTGGAGTAGCGCTGGTGATAGATCGCGAAACGGGAGACGAAACGTTCGTCCAGCAGGTCCGGATAGAAATCCGTCAGGCTCGCGGCCAGGAACATGCCCTTGTAGATGATCGAGCGACAGGACAGCGAGCAGAAATACAGTTCCGCGATCTGGGCCGCAATCGCCGCCTTTTCGATGCGCCGGCGGATCACGTACAGATCGCGCTCGAACCCGGCCTCGTCGGCGCCGGTGCCGTTCCAGATCATGATCTGCTCGATCTCGGGGCGCGTGGCATTGGCCTTTTCGCCGATGACATCCACATTGATCGGCACCTGGCGCCAGCCATAGATGGCGTGGCCGAAATTCAGGATCTCGGTCTCCACGATCTGCCGGCAGCGCTCCTGCGCACCAAGATCGGTCTTTGGCAGGAACACCTGCCCAACCGCGATCGGGCCGGGCTTGAGCTTGTCGCCACCGCGCCGCACGGCGTCGGCAAAGAAATCCTGCGGGATCTCCACGTGGATGCCGGCGCCGTCGCCGGTCTTGCCATCCGCGTCCACCGCGCCGCGGTGCCAGACCGCCTTCAAGGCGTCGATGCCGGCCTGCACCACGTCGCGGCGGCGCTGGCCGTCCAGCGCGGCGATCATGCCGACGCCGCAGGCGTCATGTTCCTGTTCGGCGCTGTACGTGTGTTCAAGGGCCGCCACACTGGCGTTCCAGGCGGCGAGGAATTCGGATCCGGATTCCTGTGTCATGTCGCTCTCTCCGCCGCGGCGGCAAGCGCCGCCTGTTGGACATATTGGTGGATCTGCGCAGCCGCATCGCGGCCGTCCTTGATCGCCCAGACCACGAGGGAGGCACCGCGCACGATGTCGCCGGCGGCGAACACGCCGGGCAGGCTGGTCATGAAGCTGTTGGGATCGACAGCCACCGTGCCCCAGCGGGACACCTTCAGTTCCGGCTCATTGAACAGTCCGGGCAAATCCTCGGGGTCGAAACCCAGCGCCTTGATCGCGAGATCGGCGGGCAGGGTGAAATGGCTGCCCTCGATCGGCTCGACCGCCTGGCGGCCGGAGGCGTCCTGCAGGCCGAGATGCATCCGCACCGCCCGCACCGCGGTGACGCGGTCGTCGCCGAGGAAGGCTTCGGGAGCCGAAAGCCAGACGAACTCGACGCCCTCCTCCTGCGCGTTCTTCACCTCGCGCATCGAGCCGGGCATGTTCGCCTGGTCGCGGCGATACAGGCATTTCACCGATTTCGCACCCTGGCGGGTGGCGGTGCGCACGCAGTCCATCGCGGTGTCGCCGCCGCCGATCACCACCACGTTCTTGCCGCGCGCGTCGAGCGCGCCGGAGGCGAATTCCGGCACCGCGTCACCGAGATTGTCGCGGTTGGAGGCGATCAGATAATCCAGCGCCGGCACGATGCCGGGAAGGCCGGAGCCAGGCCCGCCGATGTCGCGCGGCTTGTAGACGCCGGTGGCGACCAGGATCGCGTCGTGCTGGGCGCGCAATTCGGCCAGCGTCATGTCGGTGCCTACGGCGAAATTGAGCCGGAAGCGGATGCCGCCTTCCTCCAGCAGCTTCCAGCGGCGCAGGACCACTTCCTTTTCCAGCTTGAAGTTCGGAATGCCGTAGATCAGCAAGCCGCCGACGCGGTCGTAGCGGTCGTATACCGTGACCTGATAGCCCAGCCGGCGCAGCTGCTCCGCCGCGGCCAGGCCGCCCGGGCCGGCGCCGATGATGCCGATGGATTGCGCCAGTTCGCGGCGCGGCCGGATCGGCCGCACCCAGCCCTTCTCGAAGGCGGTATCGGTTATGTAGCGCTCGACCGCGCCGATGGTGACGCTGGCGAACCCCTTCTCGATGACGCAGTTGCCTTCGCAGAGCCGGTCCTGCGGACAGATCCGGCCGCAGATCTCGGGGAAATTATTTGTGGCGGAGCTGACCTCGTAGGCCTCCTCCAGCCGTCCCTCGGCGGTCATCTTCAGCCAGTCGGGGATGTTGTTGCCCAGCGGGCAGTGCACCGCGCAGAACGGCACGCCGCACTGGCTGCAGCGGCTGGCCTGCTCGGCGGCCTGCCTTGTGGCGAAATCGCGGTAGATCTCGTCGAAATCGACGCGGCGCTCCTCGGCCTGCCGCTTTTCCGGCGTGCTCTGCGGGACGCTCACGAACTTCAGCATGTGCTCGGCCATGTTCACCCTTTCCCTACGGCGGCGCGCCGACAGGCCTGGGAGGCTGCGCGCGGGTCAGGTCCGCGGGCATCAAGCTGTCTCGCAGATGCAGCATACGACAGGAATTCTGGCCGAAGCGAGTCTAATCTGGCCGATTAGGGCAGAATTTACGTCCTTTTTTTGGCCGGCCTGCGAAAATCGTCGGACAAAAGCGGAAAGTGGCGCGATATAAGGTCCGTTTCGGATCTATATGCGGCTAAGCCTATGTCTGGAACACGATCGGTCTGGTCCCGCCGCCCGGCTGGAACCGGCGCAGGTAGGTGGGCACCACCAGCTCGATCGGGGTTGGCACCAGGCCGAGCTCGGCAAGGCCCGGGGAGCCTGGGGTGACGACATTGTCCCGGGCAAGCAATTTCAGCTGATCGCGGGTCAGCAGCCGGCCGGGCAGTTTCTCCAGCACCGAGGCCTGCATACGCAGCACGCATATCGGCATGTTCACCAGCCGGCGGTCGCGTCCGGTCTCCTTCAGGATGTAGCCGAGGATGTCGCGCATGCTCAGCGCGCGGGGGCCACCGAGTTCGAACACCCGACCCGCCGCGTCCGCCCGGTCCAGCGCCGCCATCACGGCGTCGGCGACATCGCCGACATAGACCGGCTGGAACTTCGTCTCTCCGGCGACCACCGGCATGAAGGGCAGCATCCGTGCCATGCCGGCAAAACGGTTGAAGAACTGGTCCTCGGGGCCGAACACCACGGAAGGCCGCAGGATCGTCGCCTGCGGGAAGGCGGCCAGCACGGCGGCCTCCCCGGCGGACTTGCTGGTGGCATACGAACTGTCGGAGGCGGCGCTGGCGCCAAGCGCGGAAATCTGCACCAGCTTGCGCACCCCGGAAGCGGCGGCGAGGCGGGCAATGCGGCCGGCGCCTTCCGCCTGAATGCGCTGGAAATCGCCGGCGCGGCTTTCGGCCAGGATGCCGACCGCGTTCACCACGATCTCCGCGCCCTCGACGGCGCGTGCCACGGCGGCCTCATCGGTGATGGAAGCCGACAGCGGCACGATCTGGCCGACGCCGCCCATCGTCTTCAGGAACAGCGCCGACTCCGGATACCGGACCGCCACCCGCACGATATAGCCGCGCGCCGCCAGCCGCTTGACCACATAGCGGCCGATAAAGCCCGATCCGCCGAAAACCGTCGCCACGTTCCGCGTCGCCATGCCCGAACCTCCTGTGTCCGGGCCTTTGATATGCTGCAAACGCAACCGGCTCAACCCGTTGCGTGGGGTCACTTGACGACGGAGGGTGTGGGGGCTACATCGCCCGCCCACCGTGTTGCCAGCCATGGCCGCGCGGAACGCACCGGATGCCCAGGTGGCGGAATTGGTAGACGCGCAGGTTTCAGGTACCTGTGGCCGAAAGGTCGTGGAAGTTCGAGTCTTCTCCTGGGCACCATCCGCTGCATCGTTCAGCGGCAGCGACGCGAGCGGGCGTTGCGTCATATTCCGAAAAAGACATCCTAATTGAACTCGGTGCTGTTCATGGCCAATGCCACCCTTCACCTGCACCGCGGCGACCTGCCGGATGGGCTGTCGCTCGGTCCGGTCGTGGCCGTCGATACCGAGACGATGGGCCTCAACCCGCATCGGGATCGGCTGTGCCTGGTGCAGCTCTCCTCCGGCGACGGGACGGCTCATCTGGTGCAGCTGGTGCCGGAGGCGCTGGGCGGGCGCGGCTATGACTGCCCGAACCTGAAGCGCCTGCTCGGCTCGCCGGACGTGGTGAAGCTGATGCATTTCGCCCGTTTCGATGTCGGCGTCATCCGGCATTACCTCGGCGTGGACGCCGCGCCGGTCAAATGCACCAAGATCGCCGCCAAGCTGGTGCGCACCTTCACCGACCGGCACGGTCTGAAGGACCTGTGCAAGGAACTGATCGGGGTCGACCTGTCCAAGCAGCAGCAGACCTCGGACTGGGGCTCGCCGGAGCTGTCACCCGAGCAGCTGACCTATGCCGCGTCCGACGTGCTGCACCTGCATGCGCTATGGGCCCGGCTGGAAGCGCTGCTGCGGCGCGAGGGGCGGCTGGAACTGGCGGAGGCCTGCTTCGCCTTCCTCCCCGCGCGCACCCGCCTCGACCTGCTCGGCTACGAAGACCCCGACATCTTTGCGCATTAGCATTTTGTCTCGCGATCCGGGTGGTTCGCGCAACATTGGCACGATTCTTGTCGGCGATGTGATTTAACGGACATTCTCGGTTGACCCTTCCGGCGCGGGTGCCCATACAAGGCGGATGACCCCCACCACCGGCCCTGCCCGCAAGAATCCGGCCCGCAAGGACTCGCCTGACGATTTGCAGGTCGCCCGCTCGGTCCTGGAGACCGAGGCCGGCGCCCTGCGCGCGATGGCGGCCTCGCTGGATGACAGGTTCGCCCGCGCCGTGGACCTGCTGGCCGAAGCTACCGGCCGGGTTGTCGTTTCCGGCATGGGCAAGTCCGGGCATGTCGCGCACAAGATCGCCGCCACCCTGGCTTCCACCGGCACGCCGGCGATGTTCGTGCATCCGGCCGAGGCCTCGCATGGCGATCTCGGAATGATCGTGCCGGGCGACGCGGTGCTGGCGCTGTCCAATTCCGGCGAGACGGCGGAACTGGCGGATCTGGTCGCGCATACCCGCCGCTTCGCTCTGCCGCTGGTGGGAATTACCGCGCGCGCCGGCTCGGCCCTGGCGCAGGCCGCGGATGTCGCCCTGCTGCTGCCCGATGCGCCGGAAGCCTGCCCGATGGGCCTGGCGCCCACCACCAGCACCACGATGCAGATGGCGCTGGGCGATGCGCTGGCGGTGGCGCTGCTGACCCGGCGCGGCTTCTCGGAGGCCGATTTCCGCCAGTTCCATCCCGGCGGCAAGCTGGGCGCCCGGCTGAAGCGGGTGCGCGACCTGATGCACGCGGGCGAGGCGATGCCGCTGGCGACGGCGGACGTGCCGATGCATCGCGCCCTGCTGCTGATCACCGAAAAACAGTTCGGCTGCCTCGGCGTGACGGACGCCGATGGGCGGCTGGTGGGCATTGTCACCGACGGCGACCTGCGCCGCTCCATGGGGCCGGACCTGCTGTCGCGCCGGGCCGGCGACGTGATGACGCTGGCGCCGCGCACCATCGGCCCGGAGGCGCTGGCCGCCGAGGCGCTGCATGCGATGACCGGGCGGGACCGCAAGATCACCAGCCTGTTCGTGGTGGAACCGGCGGGCCGCCCCGTCGGTATTCTGCATTTGCACGATCTGCTGCGGGCGGGCCTCGCATGAGGGTCGCATTGTGAGCGTGGCCCCGATGCCGGCCCGCCGGCCCGCGAAGGCCATGCGGGAACGCCATCTTGCCGACGGCATTCCGCTGCGCCGTCCACCGTCGCCCAGCGGCATCGCCCGCCGGCGGCTGCTGGTCCGGTTGTCCAAGTTCCTGCTGCCGCTGGCGGCCCTTGGGCTGCTCGCGCTGATCGCGGTCTGGCCCGAGATCGACCGGGGGCCGGATCACGGCCGGCTGACCTTCTCGCAGTTCTCCGCCGAGGTGGATGGCGCGAAGCTGACCGACGCGCGCTATCGCGGCGTGGACGAACAGGGGCGGCCCTACACGATCACCGCCAAGACCGCGAAACAGGTGACGCCGGACCGGGTGAACCTGACCACGCCGGTCGGCGATCTGACCCTGAAGGACGGCAGCTGGCTGCAGGCGCAGTCCAAGGACGGCGTCTATCTGCAGCATTCCGGCAGCCTCGATCTGTCGCACGACGTGATCCTCTATCGCGACGACGGCACGACGCTGACCACCGAAAGCGCCGCCATCGATCTCAAAAGCGGTGCGGCCGCCGGCTCCGAACCCGTGCACGCGGAAGGGCCGTTCGGCACCCTGGATGCGCAGGGCTTCATGCTGACGGACAGCGGCGCCGCGATCCAATTCACCGGCCCGGCGCGGCTGGTGCTGAACGGCACGACCCAATGAGACATTTTCGTTATGCGATGGTGCTGCTGGGCCTGCTGGCCGCCGGGCCGCTGATGTCGCAGGCTGCGCGGGCGCAGCCGCTGGACCTGTCCAAGGGCGGGCCGGTGACGATCACCTCGCGCGACGGCATCGACTGGCAGCAGGCGGAGAAAGTGGTGATCGCCCGCGGTGACGCGCGCGCGGTGCGCGACAATGTCACCGTCACCGCCGACCGGCTGATCGCGCATTACCGGCCCAAGGCACCTCCTCCCGGCACACCCGCACAGGGCAAACCCGCACAGGGCAAACCCGCACAGGGCACACCGCCGGCCGCCAGACCGGACGGGACGGCGCCGTCGCCGCTCGACGGCGAGGGCGGCGGCAACGAGATCTATCGCCTGGAAGCCGACGGCAATGTCCGCATCTTCACGCCTACGGACGTGGCCACCGGCGATCACGCCACCTACGACATGGACCAGGCGGTGCTGCTGCTGACCGGGCGCAATCTGAAGCTGACCCGCCCGGCGGAAATCATCACCGCGCGCGACTCGCTGGAATACTGGTCGCAGTTGCATCGCGCGGTCGCGCGCGGCAACGCCGTGGTGGTCACATCCGACGGGCGGCGGCTGGCCGGCGATACGTTGGTCGCCTACACGACGCCGCCGGCCAACGAGGCGACACCGGGACAAACGAAGCCGGACCAGGCGCCCCCGGACAAAACGGCGGACCCGCTCGGCGCGGCCGGCAAGATCGAGCGGGTCGAGGCCTTCGGCCACGTCTCCGTGCGCACCCAGACCGATACCGTCACCGGCGACCGGGGCGTGTACGTGCCCGAAACCGGCATCGCCCGGCTGGGCGGCAATGTGCGGATCACACGCGGCGACAACCAGCTGAACGGCGCGGAGGCCGAGGTGGATATGAAGACCGGCCTGTCGCGACTGATATCGGGCAGCAACGACCAGGTACGCGGGCTGGTGATGCCGAACGACGCGACCGGGCAAGCCGCTGCCGGCCAGAAGGCCGCGCCCGGCCCGGCGCCCGGCCCGGCGAAGGATGGCAAGCGGTGAGCCACGGCAAGGTGGTTGCCGACACCAGAGCCCCCGGCGATCTGCGCGTCCTGGCGGGCGGCGGCGGCCTGGTGGCCTCCAGCGTCGGCAAGACCTACCGCAAGCGTCCGGTGGTACGGAACGTGACGCTGAATGTGCGCCGCGGGGAAGCGGTGGGCCTGCTCGGCCCGAACGGCGCCGGCAAGACCACGACCTTCTACATGATCGTTGGCCTGGTTCGCCCCGATACCGGCTCGATCAGCCTGGACGGCACCGATATCACCGGCCTGCCGATGTACCGCCGGGCCCAGCTCGGCATCGGCTACCTGCCGCAGGAAGCCAGCGTCTTCCGCGGCCTGAACGTCGAACAGAACATCATGGCCGCGCTGGAGGTGATCGAGGCGGATCCCGACCGGCGCGACCTGATGCTGGACGAATTGCTGGCCGAGTTCGGCATCGCGCATCTGCGCCGCACCCCCGCGCTGGCCCTGTCGGGCGGCGAACGCCGGCGCGTCGAAATCGCCCGCGCCCTGGCCACGCAACCCGGCTACATCCTGCTCGACGAACCGCTGGCCGGCATCGACCCGATCGCCGTCGGGGAAATCCGCGATCTGGTCTCGCACCTGAAGGACCGTGGCATCGGCGTGCTGATCACCGACCACAACGTGCGCGAGACGCTGGAGATCATCGATCGCGCCTACATCCTGCACGATGGCCAGGTGCTGATGGAGGGTCGGCCGGACGAAGTGGTCGCCAACGCCGAGGTCCGCCGCGTGTACCTCGGCGAAAAGTTCAGCCTCTGATGCCAATGGCTGCGGGCTTGGGGCGGTCGGGACGCAAGGCTGGGGCTCCGCCCCAGACCCCGGCAGGGCTCTGCCCTGCACCCGTAAGGGGACTCGTCCCCTTAACCCCA
>JBBIQA010000157.1:0-10544 GCA_037442565.1 Rhodospirillales bacterium | reverse complement strand
GATAGCACTCTAAACCGGCAGCCGGATGCGCGCGCGCAAACCGCCGATCGGGCTGTTCTCCAGCGTGATGTCGCCGCCATGCGCGCGCACGATGTCGCGCGCGATGGTCAGGCCAAGGCCGGTGCCGCCGGCGGCGCCGCTTTCGAACGGGCGAAACACGCTCTCCCGGCGCGACGGCGCGATCCCCGGACCATTGTCGTCCACCATGACGATCACCGAGCGTGCGTCGGACGAACTGGCGGATAGCAATATCCGGCTGGCGTGCCGGCGGGCATTGTCCACCAGATTGGTGATCGCCCGGCGCATCGCGTCCGCCCGCAGCTTCAGCGTCAGCCCGGGCGGCGCCGTCACCTCCACGGTCGCCCCGGCCCGCCGCGCCCCGGCCGCGACGTCGTGCAGCATGGCGGAAAGGTCGGCGGGCTCGGCCTGCTCCGCCCCCTCGCCGCGGGCGAAGGCGAGGTAGCCGCTGATCATCCGCTCCATCTCCTCCACGTCCGCCGTCATCTCCTCCACGTCCTGCCTCAGGGAGGCGCCGCCGGACCCCTCGGTCGGCAGCATCGCCAACGCCAGCCGCAGCCGGGTGAGGGGGGTGCGCAGGTCGTGCGACACGCCGGCCAGCATTTCGGTGCGTTGGCTGAGGAAGCGGACGATACGCCCCTGCATCCGGTTGAACGCGGTCGCGGCCTGGCGGACCTCGACCGCCCCCTCGGGCTTGATCACATCGTGGTCGCGCCCCATTCCGAACGCCTCCGCGGCGGCGGCCAGGCGGCGGATGGCACGGACCTGGTTGCGCATGAACAGCGCCGCCACGAAGAACACCGCCACGGCGGTGCCGACCAGCCAGAGGATGAACAGGTAGTAGGTCGCGGTGTACAGCCGCTTGCGCGGCGCCTCGATGTTCAGCACTCCCTCGGGCAGCTGCACGCGTATCAGCACCGAGCGCGGATCGGACGTCCAGTCGAAGATCATCGGCAGATTGAGATCTTCCGCCAGGGCCGCGGCCAGGTCGTCGTCCATCGGCCCCAGCACGTTTTCCCATTTGGTGTTGGGCAGGATGGCGCCCGGCTCCAGGTCCATCGCCAGGACGAATTTCTGGTGCACCCGCGCCAGCAGCCAGGCCCGGTCCTCCGGCTTCGGATAGCGGCGCAGCAGGTCGATCGTCACCGCGATCTCGCCGGCCACCGAGCTCGACAGGCGGCGCGAGACCACGCTGATATGGCTGCCATAGAACACCTGCAGCGCAACGAGATCGAGCAGCACCAGCGGCACCAGGATCATCAGCAGGCTGCGCCCCAGCAGCGAGCGCGGCAGCACGGATTTGACGATCCGGGCGAACCGCTTGCCGATCCAGCTGTCGCTCTGGCCTCCATCCCTCTGGCCGGCCATCCCCTACATCCCCGGCTTCAGCACGTAGCCGCGCCCGCGCACCGTGTGCAGGAACCGCGGCTCGCGCGGGTCGAGCTCGATCTTCCGCCGCAGCCGCGTCACCTGCACGTCGATGGCGCGCTCGCCGGCCTCGTCCATGCCCAGCGTCTCGGCGATGTCCTCGCGCGACAGCACCTCGTTCGGCTTGCGCGCCAGCGCCGTCAGCAGCGCCGCCTCGCCGCCGGTCAGGTGGATGACGTTCCCCGCCCGGCTCAGCTCACCGCGTTCGACATCGAACGCGGCATCGCCAAGCGGCAGCGGGCCGGTGACACCCGTCGTCGGAACCGCCGCTTGTACCGGCGTCGCCCGGCGCAGCATCGCGCGGATGCGCAGCACCAGTTCCAGCGGCTCGAACGGCTTGCCCAGGTAGTCATCCGCGCCGGCCTCGAACCCGGCGATGCGGTCTTCCGGCGCGCCGCGCGCGGTCAGCAGCAGCACCGGCGGCAGATCCGCGTTGCCGGTGCGCAGCGACTGCACCAGCTCCAGCCCGCTCTCGCCCGGCATCATGACGTCCAGCACCATCAGGTCGGGACTGAGAAACCGCAGCTTGCCGCGCGCATCGGCGGCGCTCTCCGCCGTGGTCACGCGAAACCCGTGCTCGGCCAGATACCGCTGCAGCAGCGCCCGCAGCCGGGCATCGTCGTCAACGACCAGGATCAGCGCGTCGTCGGACATCTGTTCCTTCCAGGCCCCTATTCCTTCTCGGGCTGTCCCGCGGCCGGGCGGGAGGTGCCGCGCAGCCGCGCCGCCGGCCCCTCGGCCCCGCTATTGTCGATATAGACGCGCGCGGACTCGTTCATGATCCCGCGCATCACCCGGCGGAACCCCTCTACCGCCGCGCCGCCGGCCTCGCGATAGGCAGCCGCCAGCCGGTTGCGCTGGCGCTCGAACAACTGCCGCTCCAGCGCCTGGCCCTGCGGTGTCAGCGTCAGCAGCCGCTGGCGCCGGTCCACCGGCCCGGGCGCCTGCGCCACATAGCCCTGCTCCACCAGCACGCTCAGCACGCGCGCCAGGCTCTGTTTGGTGATGCGCAGGATCGACAGCAGGTCCGACACCGTGATCCCCGGGTTGCGGCCGATGTAATGCAGCGCCCGGTGATGCGCCCGGCCGAGCTCCAGCCCCTCCAGCACTTCGTCAGCGGCGTTGGTGAAGTCGCGGTAGGCGAAAAACATCAGGTCCTGCGCCAGCCGGATCTCCTCCTCGCGCAGGAACAGCAAATTCGCCCCCGCGGCGGCCGGGCCCGACCCGCCGAACCCCGCTCCCCCCAGTACGGGTCCCCCCGGCCCTGGTCCGATGGGTGGGCCAGGTACCTGAGCATTGGCCTTCCGGGGGCTGCTGCCCGGTGCGCGCGGCGCCATCGTGTCCGCGTCGCCCTTCTGATCTGACATAGCTGACATTCTCTCCAATTAGGACAGTCTTATTGACTCATATAGCGTCTTATTTTACTTAGGCCATGCGCTAAGCAACAATCTTACAAGGAAAGCCGCCATGACGCCTGTTCCTTTCGATGACCGCGACGGCCTGATCTGGTTGGACGGTGTCCTGGTTCCCTGGCGCGATGCCAGGCTGCACGTTCTCTCGCATGGTCTGCATTATGCCAGCGCCGTGTTCGAAGGCGAGCGTGCTTATAGCGGCCATATCTTCCGTCTGCGCGATCATACCGAGCGCCTGCTCCAGTCCGGCCGCATTCTCGGCTTCGAGATCCCCTACACCGCCGAGCAGATCGACGCGGCCTGCCGGCAAACCCTCGCCGCCAGCGGCCTCACCGACGCCTATGTCCGTCCGGTCGCCTGGCGCGGCTCGGAGCAGCTGGCGGTCTCCGCCCAGCGGACCAAAATCCATCTCTCGATCGCCGTCTGGCCGTGGCCCAGCTATTTCGCCGCCGACCGCATGCGCGGCATCCGCCTTGCCATGGCCGATTGGCAGCGCCCGAGCCCGAAAACCGCCCCCACCGCCTCCAAGGCCTCCGGCCTTTACATGATCGGCACGCTCGCCAAGCACAAGGCGGAGGCCGAGGGCTACGACGACGCCCTGATGCTGGACTGGCGCGGCCGCGTGGCGGAAGCCACCGGGGCCAACATCCTGTTCGTCCGCGACGGCGCGATCCACACGCCGCTGGTCGAAGGCTTCCTGGACGGCATCACGCGGCGGACCGCCATGAGCCTCGCGCGCCGGCTCGGCATGAACGTGACCGAGCGGCCGATCCTGCCGGATGAACTCTCCGGCTTCTCCGAGGCGTTTCTGGCCGGCACGGCCGCCGAGATCACCCCGGTGCGGGAAATCGCCGGGCATGGCTACACGCCCGGCCGGGTCACCGAGGCGCTGGTGCGGGGTTATGGCGAGTGGGTCCATCTGCCGCCGGGGGAAGCCGGCAGGTTGGCGGCATAGGGAAGAAGGAAGGCCAGGGCTCTGCCCTGGACCCGCTGGGCGCCGCGCGCCCAAACCCGCGCGCCCAAACCCGCGATCAGGACGGCCAGACGCCCTGGGGCTTGGTGGCCAGCCAGCGGATCAGCGCCGCGTTTACCGCGATGGGCTTTTCCTGCGCCATCCAATGGCCGCTCTCCACCACGGTCTCGCTGAGATCGCGGCAATAGGCCCGCATCGGCTCGGCCAGCCGGGAGGTGATGGTCTCGCAGGTGAAATCATGGCGTCCGGCCAGGAACAGCACCGGCATGTCCAGATAACCGCCATTGACCGCGCGGGCGGCGTATGCCGCGTTGGCCGGGTGGTTCATGTACCAGGAATCCGGCCCGAAAAATCCGTTGCGCGCCAACGCGGAAGCATAGGCGCATAGCTCCGCCTCGTTCAGCACCGCCGTATCCAGGTCGGTTTCCGGCGCGATCCCGGTGCCGCCGAACCAGCCGCCGTCCTGGCGGACCAGCGAATTGCGCACCGGCTTGCGGTAGCCGGCCGGATTGCCGCGGCGAAACAGCGCCTTCACCGTCCGCGTCGTGTCCGCCTCGAAGGCCCGGCGCGCGGTGGCGAAATTCTCCTCGTAGAAACGCATGTACTCCCATTGTCCGGCCGGGTATTGCGCTTCGGGATACACCTCGCGATCCACCAGCCCGAGCATCGCGTCCACGCCGAATTCCACCGTGCGGTAGGGCACGCACAGGCTCGCGACCGCCTGGCAGCGCTCCGGATGGTGGCTGGCCAGGTTCCACACCACCGGGCTGCCCCAATCGTGCCCGACCCAGACCGCCCGCTCCCGGCCGAGTGCCGCGAGCAGTTCCAGCATGTCGGCCACGATCTCTTCCTGCGCATAGGCGGCATGGGTATCGTGAACGCTCGAGCGGCCATAGCCGCGCATGTCCGGCGCAATGGCGCGAAATCCCAGCCCGGCCAGCACCGGCAGCTGGTGGCGCCAACTGATCGACAATTCGGGCCAGCCATGCACCAGCACCACCAGCGGACCATCCATCGGCCCCGCGGCCAGATAGAAGGTCTTGTGGCGCGGGGTGATCGCCATGTGCTCGGTGATCCCGTCCAGCCGCATGGCATTTCCCCTTGGTGTTTGTTGAAGCAGCCGATGCTAGTTCAGCCGGCCGGCTCGCACCAGGATAGGGGCGCCCGTATCCTTGTCATTCACCCGTCGCCGTGAAAGCATCCGGTAAAAATCAGGAGGACGAAATGGACGTCGGCGTGCAAATGGTCTTCGCCAGCTATGGCTGGACGGACATCTCGGACGAGCAGGTTTGGGAAGACGAAATCCGCCTCTGCCGCGTCGCCGAGGAGCTCGGCTTCTCCGCGCTCTGGGCGGTCGAGCATCACTTCAACGACTATTCGTTCTGCCCCGACAACCTGCAACTGATGGCCTATCTGGCTTCGGTCTGCCCGAACATCGACCTGGGTACCGCGGCGGTGATCCTGCCGTGGAACAACCCGCTGCGCGTCGCCGAAAAGGCGATCGTGCTGGATATGCTGAGCAAGGGCCGCCTGCGCTTCGGCATCGGCCGCGGCCTGGCAAGGCGCGAATTCGCCGCCTTCAACCAGACGATGGACGAGTCTCGCGAACGCTTCGACGAGGCCTCGGCGATGATCCTGCAGGCGCTGCGCACCGGCTGGATCGAGGGCGACGGCAAATACTACAAGCAACAGCGAGTCGAACTGCGTCCACGGCCGAAATACAGCTTCGACGGCCGGATCTACGCCGTGGCGTCGAGCGATGACTCGCTCGAATCCGCCGCACGGATCGGCGCCCGCATGGTGATGTTCGCCGACCGGCCCTGGCCGCTGCGCATGCCCGCCATCCAGCGCTACCGCGACCTGTTCCAGAAGTATCACCAGGCGGCCGCGCTGCCGATGCTGATCGCCGATTTCTGCCTTTGCGCGCCGGAAACCCCGGAACTGGAAGCAACCGCCCGCAGGCACATGAGCTCGTTCGTGCAGAGCAACATCGAGCACTACGAGCTGATGAGCGAGCATTTCTCCACCACCAGGGGCTACAACGCCTACGCGCAGAAATCCGAGATCGCGCGCCAGACCGGCCTGTCCGGCATGACCGATGGTTTCATGAAGGCCGCGGTCTGGGGCTCGCCCGACCGCATCCTGCGCCAGCTCGAGGAACGGCGCGAGACGATCGGCGATTTCGAACTGGCCACCTCGTTCCGCTTCGGCGGCATCCCGATCGAAACGGCCGAGGCCTCGATGCGGCTGTTCGGCAAGGAAGTGCTGCCGGTGCTGAAGACCTGGAAGACCGCCCAGGCCCCGGCCCTGGCGCCGGCAAAGCTCGCCCAGGCCGCCGAGTAGCGGCGGCCCCGTATCGCGGACGCGCGCGAGGGATCGGGGCCTCGTCCCCGATCCCTGTTACCCTCCGCGCAGGCTGAGCCCGTTCGGGAATTTCCGCCGGTATTCCGCCACGGCGGTTTCCATCGTCACGAATTTCGCCCCGCCCGCGCGCAACTGGCCGATCAGGTCCTCCAGCGCCAGCATCCGGTAGCCGCGTCCGACCACGTGCGGGTGAAACGTGTAGGTCAGGATGCCCCAGTCGTTGTGCCTGCTGAAATACGTGAACTCGTCCACCCAGTTCTGAAACACCGCCCGCGCGTTCTGCAGGCCGGGCACCACGTAGTGCTCGGTGCGGAAGAACTCGAAATGCGGATGGTCGTCCAGCGACCACGAGATCGGCATCTCCACCAGCTTCGTGTCCGGCCCGAAGACCATCTTCTCCAGCAGCGGCACCCGGTCGCCGTTGCGTGCCTGATAGGGCAGGTAGTCGTGCCCCATCATCGAGCTGTCATAGATGAAACCATGCTTCAGCAGCAGGTCGATGCTGTGCGGCGACAGATCCCAGGCCGGGGAGCGGTAGCCGCTGGGCTTCCTGCCGGTCAGCGCCTCGATCGCCTGGTTGCCGCGGACCAGTTCCTCCTCCTCGCCCTCCCGCCCCAGCGAGGCCGGCACGCGATGGGTCCAGCCATGGTTGCCGATCTCGTGCCCGGCCTCGAACACCCGCTTCACGCAGGACGGATAGCTTTCGATCGTGTGCCCGGGGATGAACCAGGTGGTAGGGATCTTCTCGGCGTCCAGCAGCTTCAGGATCCGCTCCGTGGCGGGGATGCCGAAATCCCCGCGCGAGATCGCCGTCGGGGTCACCATGTTGCGCGAGATCGAGGACGACGCGTTGTCGTGGTCGAAGGTCAGGCAGACGAACAGATCGGACATGCAGGCGGCTCCTGGCTAAGAGGACTTATGGAAGCGGCGCGTCGGGCGGCAGGTTATCCAGGCCTTCACGATAGCGCGTCGCCAGCCAGCCGCCATCCACCACCAGCGTCTGGCCGCTGATGAAGCCGGCGTCCTCGGAGCACAGGAACGCCGCCGCGCCGGCGATGTCCTCCGGGCGGCCGTAGCGGTCGATGGGCGTCATTTCGCTCATCAGGCCGCGGAACCAGGGGCTGGTTTCCAGCCGCCGGCGGGTCATGTCGGTTTCGATCAGCCCGGGCGAGATGGCGTTCACCCGGATGCCGGCGCGGCCGTAATCGGCGGCCATCTGCCGGGTCAGGCCGATCACCCCGGCCTTCGCGGCGGCATAGGACACGCCGCCGGGAAACCCGGCCATGCCGAAGATCGAGGCGATGTTGACGATCGCGCCGCCGCCGCCCCCGGCCGCGATGGCCGCGCGCATGCGCCGCACGCCGGCGCGCGAAAAGCGGAACACGGCGGCCAGATTGGTTTCCAGGAAGCGGGCGAACTCGGCATCGTCGGTTTCCTCCGCCCGGTGCGCGCCGCCGATCCCGGCATTGTTCACCAGCATGCGCAGCGGCCCGAACGCTGCCTCGGCCTGGGAGATCACTTCCTCGGCGGCGCCGGCCAGCGTCACGTCCGCGAGCAGCGTGCCAAGCGTGGTTTCCTGCGCGCGGGCGAGCGAGGCGGTTTCTTCCAGCCCTTCCTCGCTGATGTCGACCGCGAGCACCGCCGCCCCATCGCGCGCGAGTCGCAACGCCGTTGCCCGGCCGATGCCGCCGGCCGCCCCGGTCACCACCGCCGTGCGGCCCCCGAAACGTGTGCTCACGCGGCGGTTTCCCTGAAGCCGGTCGCGCCGGTGCGCGAATTGTTGCCGGGTCGTGTGTTCATGTCCTGCTTCCTGTCCGCCGGGCGGGGCCGGGAGCGGCCCCTTGCGGCGCCGATTGTGCGGCCCGCAGCCCGGATGGCGTCAAGCGGGGGCGTCAAGCTGGGGTATCAAGCCGGCGTGGGTGGACGGGCGCGACGGGGACTTGCTTTTATCGGGATGGCGGGTCAGTTTTATCAATACTACCGACTATTCAGTAAGCAGGCGGGCGAACACCGCCGTGGGGAGGAACCATGACCATCAGGAAACCCGGGTCCGCGGGAAGCGGCGTCATCATCACCCGCCGCACGGCCCTGCTCGGCGCGGCCTCGCTCGCCGCCGGCTCGACCCTGGCCATGCCGCACATCGCCCGCGCCGCCGAGCCGATCAAGATCGGCCTGCTGCTGGCCAAGACCGGGCAGATCGCGGCGCAGACGGAATATCTCGCCAACGGCACGTATCTGGCGCTGGAGGAACGCGGCAACAAGATCATGGGCCGGCCGGCCGAATTGGTCTGGCTGGACGAGCCGACCCCGCAGGCCGGCACGCAGAACATGCAAAAGCTGGTGCAGGAGAACAAGGTCTGCGCCATCCTCGGCGGCGCCCTGTCGTCCAACGCGCTGGCCGAGGAAGCCACCGCCGAGCAGCTGAAGATCCCGTTCATCGTGGATAACGCGGCGGCGACGGAAATCACCGGCAAGAACTGCAACCGCTTCACCTTCCGGCTCAATACCCCGGTGCAGGTGCAGTCGCGCATGCTGGCGCCGTATGCGCTGCATTACGGCAAGAAATGGTATCATATCACCGCTTCCTATGCCTTCGGCCAGGACATCCTGCGCTCCTCGCGCGAACTGCTGAAGGCGGCCGGCGGCACCGAGGTAGGGTCGGACGAGGTGCCGCTGAACACCCCCGATTTCAGCTCCTTCATCCTGAAGATCCGCGCCGCCAAGCCGGACGTGGTGGTCGGCGGCCTGTCGGCGGGCGATCTCTCCACCTTCCTGAAGCAGTGGAACGAACTCGGCATGAAGGGCAAGATCCCGTTCGTCGAGATCGCCATCGGCGACACCGACATCTGGGCGGTCGGGCCGGAGGCGGCCACCGGCACCTTCACCAAGATGTGGTACTACAACAATCCCGCCAACCCGCCGGCGGAGAAGGCCTTTGCCGAGGCCTACATGAAGAAGCACGGCAAGCCGGCCGCGGACAAGGCGTGGATGGGCTGGATCACCGCCCGCTCGCTGTTCGAATCGATCGAGGCGGCGAAATCCACCGAGGCGATGCCCATCGTCGAGGCGCTGGAGGCGTGGAAGTTCCAGGCTGGCCCCGCGTCCTATGCCTACCGCAAGTTCGATCACCAGATGCTGGTGCGCAACCTCGCGGTGTCGGTGAAGGACAAGATCACCGATCCGTGGGATTATTTCGACGTCAAGGCGGTGCTGCCGGAGAAGGTGGAAGATCTGGACAAGACCTTCGGCACGCCGGAGGAAGTCGGCTGCAAGATGACCTGACGTTCCCGCACGCGCGGCCTGGGAAAACGCCATGCTCGATATCCTGCTTTCCCAGGTCGTCAGCGGCCTGGTGCTCGGCGGCCTCTATGTGCTGATCGCCATAGGGCTGTCGATCATCTTCGGCCTGCTCGGCATCGTGAACTTCGCGCATGGCAGTTTCTTCACCCTGGGCGCCTATTTCGCCCTGACGCTGTTCCAGACCTTCGGCTGGCCGGCGGTGATCCTCGCGCCGATCGCCGTCGGCGCCGTGGGGATGGCGGTGGAGCGCGTGCTGATCCGGCGGCTGTACGACAAGGAGCCGCTGCTCAGCCTGATCACCACCTTCGCGCTGGCGCTGATGATCGAGGCATCGGTGCGGCTGATCTGGGGTGGCGTCGGGCAGCCGTTCAGCCCGCCGAAATTCCTCGCCGGTTTCCAGATCTGGGGGCCGGTGCTGATCACCAACTATCGCGTCGCGGTGCTGGCGACCACCGCCGCCGTGCTGGTCGGGCTGTGGGCGTTCCTGACCTACACGCCGTTCGGGCGCATCCTGCGGGCCGGGTCGCGCGATCCGGAAATGGTCGGGCTGCTCGGCATCAATCTGCCGAAGGTGCTGACCTGGGTGTTCGGCCTCGGCTGCGCCATTTCCGGCATCGCCGGCGTGCTGGCGGCGCCGCTGTGGACGGTGACGCCGGCCATGGCGACCAACGCCATCATGCCCGCCTTCGTCGTGGTGGCGATCGGCGGCCTCGGGTCGTTTCCGGGCGCGGTCATCGCCGGCCTGCTGGTCGGCGTGGTGATCGCGCTGACCATCCAGTTCTTCCCCGCGGCCTCCGGCGCGGTGATGTATCTGTTCATGGCCCTGATGCTGCTGCTCCGGCCGCGCGGCCTGCTGGGCGAGCGCTGGGAGCGGTTCGAGTGAGAGCCATAGCAAGCAAGGCGAAGGGCTCCGCCCCCTCGACCCCCGCTAAGGGCAAGCCCTTAGAACCCGCTACTTGGTTTGGGCGTGCAAAGGGGGGCCGACCGAGGTCTTGCACGGACCGAGCAGGCCCCCCTTTGCACGCCCAAATAAATAAATGGATTCCAAA
>JBBIQA010000156.1:7930-10575 GCA_037442565.1 Rhodospirillales bacterium | reverse complement strand
TGCTGGTCGGCGGCGCCGCCGGCGCCGGCAACGCGCAGGCCTCGGCCTACGGGCAGCAGCAGCAATACGACGCGAGCTACACCCAGTGCATGTATTCCAAGGGCAACACGGTGCAGTCGGCACCGCCCGTGGCCTATGGCGGGGGCTATCCGGTCTATGGCGGCTACCCCGTCTACGGTGGCTATCCCGTTTACGGCGGCTACTATCCGCCGCCCATCGTCTATGGCCCCAGCGTCGTGATCGGCGGCGGCTGGGGCGGCGGCTGGGGTGGGGGATGGCACCGCGGCTACTATGGTGGCTGGCGCGGTGGCTACGGCGGCTGGCATCACTGAGCCGGCCGCTCAGGCCTTGCGGATGAACCGCCAGTACAGCGGCCTCCGGCCGGCACGCAGGGCCTTCGCCTCGTAGCGGGTCGGCGGCCAGTCGGCCGGACGCGCGTCTGCGGGCGCGCCCACCTCGAACCGGTCCTGGCGCGCCATCACCTCCGTCACCCAGGCCTGATAGGTCGGATCATCGCTCGCCACCCGCCACTCCGCGCCGGGCTTCAGCACCCGCGCCAGTTCGCCGATCTGCTCGGGATGGACAAAGCGGCGCTTGGCGTGGCGCGCCTTCGGCCAGGGGTCGGGGAACAGCAGGAACAGCCGGTCCAGGCAGGCGTCCGGCAGCATCCGCAGCAGGATCCGTGCATCCTCGGTCCACAGGCGCAGATTGTCCGGCAGCGACACGGTGGCCGGGTCGCCGTCCGGCACCAGCCGCGACAGCAGGGAGCAGATGCCGTTCTCGAACACCTCGCAGGCGATCAGCCCGGCCTCCGGATGCGCGCCGGCCTGGGCCACCGCGTGTTCCCCGCCGCCGAAGCCGATCTCCAGCCATAGCCGAGCCAGCCCTGGAAACGCCGCCGCGGGCGTGGCGGCCTGGGCCGGATCGAACGCCAGCCGCGGCAGCGCCCGTTCCAGCAGCAACGCCTGGCGCGGCCGCAGGGCATGGCCGCGGGCCCGGCCGTACAGGCGATCCGGTGGTGGCTTGAGGCTCATTCAGCTCGGGCGGAGGGCCGTTCCGTCCCCCGCGTCACGCTCAGCGGCCGAAGGCGGACTTCAGACCGGCGACCAGATCGGTCTTTTCCCAGGTGAAGGTGCCCTTCTCCAGGTCCGGCTCGCGGCCGAAATGGCCATAGGCCGAGGTCGGCACATAGATCGGCCGGTTCAGCTGCAGATGCTCGCGGATGCCGCGCGGCGACAGATTGACCATGTCGCGCAGCGTCGTTTCCAGCCGCGCCTCGTCGATGTCCTTGCCGGTGCCGTGCAGGTCCACATAGACCGACAGCGGATGCGACACGCCGATGGCGTAGCTGATCTGGATGGTGCAACGCTCCGCCAGTTCCGCGGCCACCACGTTCTTGGCCAGATAGCGGCAGACATAGGCGGCCGAGCGGTCCACCTTGGTCGGGTCCTTGCCGCTGAACGCGCCGCCGCCATGCGGGGCCGCGCCGCCATAGGTGTCCACGATGATCTTGCGCCCGGTCAGGCCGCAATCGCCGTCCGGGCCGCCGATGATGAACTGTCCGGTCGGGTTGACGTAGAATTCCTGCTCGGCCGGCATCCAGCCCTTCGGCAGGCTGCTTTCCACCAGCGGCCACAGCAGCTGCTTGATCTTGCTCTGCTCCATGCCCTCGACATGCTGGGTGGACACGACCACCGAGGTCGCGCCGACCGGCTTGCCGTCGAGATAGCGCAGCGTCACCTGGCTTTTCGCGTCGGGCAGCAGGCCGGCCACCGACAGGTCGTGGTTGCGGCGCAGCTCGCTGATCCGGCGCAGGATCAGATGCGCGTAGTACAGCGGCGCCGGCATCAGCACGTCGGTCTCGCGGCAGGCATAGCCGAACATCAGGCCCTGGTCGCCGGCGCCCTCGTCCTTGTTGCCCTCGGCGTCCACGCCCTGGGCGATGTCGGAGGACTGCGCGTGCAGATGCACCGCGATATCCGCATGCTTCCAGGAGAAGCCTTCCTGGTCATAGCCGATGTCGTGGATGGCCAGCCGCGCCAGATGCGCCAGATACTCGGCGGTGACCGTTTCGGGTCCGCGGACCTCACCGGCCAGCACCACGCGGTTGGTGGTCACCAGCGTCTCGCAGGCCACGCGTGCATAGGGATCGGCGGCCAGATACGCGTCCACCACCGTGTCGCTGATCCGGTCCGCGACCTTGTCGGGATGACCTTCCGAGACCGACTCGGAGGTGAACAGGAATTCGCCCTTATCGCGCATCGTTCGATCCTTGCACCGCGTAGCCCGGCCACCCGCCGGGCCGGCGGTGTGTGGCGGAAACGCTCGGATGGGTCAAGGCGGACCTGGCCTCACGCGGACATTCCCAGCACGTCCATCATCGAATAGAGCCCGGCCGGGCGACCCTGCACCCACAGCGCCGCCCGCACTGCGCCGGCGGCGAAGGCCCGGCGGTCGAAGGCGCGATGGGTCAGCACGATGTGCTCGGCCCCGGCGGCGAAGATCAGGCTGTGCTCGCCCACCACCTGCCCGCCGCGCAGGGCGGCGAAGCCGATCGCACCTGGCTTGCGCGCCCCGGTATGCCCGTGCCGGCCGCTTTCCATGACATCGGCCAGCACCTGCCCGCGCCCCTTCGCCACCGCGCG
>JBBIQA010000156.1:0-7830 GCA_037442565.1 Rhodospirillales bacterium | reverse complement strand
GCCCCGGCCGCCGCCACCTCCTCGGCCAGCAGCCGTCCCATCCGCCCGGTGATGCCGGCAATGCCGATACGCATGGCGCTTCCCCTCAACCCAGAAATCCCGATGCCCGAGTTTGCGGCGCCGGCCATCCAGCGTCCAGTTCCCGGCCGCGCCGCCCCCCTCAGTTCGCGGTCAGCCCGCCATCGATGATCAGTTCGGTGCCGGTCACCCAGGAAGACTCGTCGGACGCCAGGTACAGGCAGCCCATGGCAATATCCACCGGCTTGCCGAAGCGCCCGAGCGGCGTGGCGTCCATCCGGGCCTTGCCGCTTTCGTTGCCGCGCAGGCCGGGGCGGGCCATCGGCGTGTCGACGAAGCCGGGATGCACCGAATTCACCCGGATCTGGTCCTTGGCGTACTGGATGGCCGCGGACTTGGAGAAGATGCGCACCGCTCCCTTGGAGGCATGATAGGCGGCATTGGCGAACGACCCGATGATGCCGCAAATCGAGGAGATGTTGATGATGGACCCGCCCCCGGCGCGCTGCATCGCCGGGATCACGCTGCGGGTGCCGAGGAACACGCCGGTGGCGTTCACCTCCATGATGCGGTTCCAGTCCGCCAGGCTCTGATCGACCAGCGCGGTGCCGGCGATGTTGCCCACCTGCACCGTCATGCCCGCCGGCCGGCCGGAGATCCCGGCGATGTTGCCGAGGATGTTCACCTTGCCGTAGGTCCGTTCCGTGTGCGCGACCAGCTCGATCCACTGCGCCTCGTCGCACACATCGAGCGGGCGGTATTCCGCCACCCCGCCGGCCTCGGCGATCTCCCGCGCCACCGCCTGTCCCAGTTCGTCCTGCACGTCGCACAGCACTACGGCGGCGCCCTGGGTGGCGAATTGCCGCCCGGTTTCCGCGCCGATGCCCGATGCCCCACCCGACAGGATCGCCACCTTGCCAGCCAGCCTGGTTCCCGCCATGTCCGTTCCTTCCCCTGGTTTGGCCGGCCGCCTCGATCGGCGTGATCGCCGTGCCGGCCACCGATGGTGCGGCGATCGGTGCGGCGCCTCAAGTGGCCGGATGAACCAGGCCCAGGCGGATCAGGGCTGGTGGGGAGGCACGTCGAGCGGTGCCACGCCGGCCCATTCCTCCCGGGCTTCCTGCAGGACCTTCTTGAACAGGGATCCCTCCGCCACCAGCGGCGCGATGATGGCGGCGAGGTGCCAGCTCACCACCGCGTCGCTCGGGTAATGCACCCCGGCGATCTGCCGGTTGTGGCCGATGCGCCAAGCCAGATGGTCCAGCGGGTTGGCCGGCCCACCGCCCGGGTTTTCCGGGTTCCATTCCGGGCGGGGGGGTGCCGGCGGGGGCGGATCCGGCAGTGGAGCGGCGAGCGCGGGAGCGGCCATGGCGAGGAATTTCGCCACCAGGTAGGACTGGAAGGCGTGGTTGTTCGGGCAGGATGGATGTCCCGGCGTGAGGATCGGCGGCATCAGCGCCGGGTAGATCTGCGCCGGGCGCGGGCGGTTGATGGCAAGCTTGCAGGACATCCCCACCATGTGGCCGATGGCGGTGCCGACTGCCATCAGTTCCCAGGTGGCGGGATAGGAGGCGGCGGTGATCATCAGCATGTCCGACCAGTAGCGGGTGACGTCCCCGGCCTGGGTCAGGATCTCCGCCATCCGGTCATTGCGGTCCGCCGACTGGAGGTAGAGGGCGGGGATCTCCGTCTTCAGTTGATCGGGCGTGCTGGCGAGCTTCGCGGCATCGATCAGGGACTGCACCTTGGTCCGCCAGCCGGTGGCGGCAAATTCGGCCAGGACGGCCTGGGCATGGAGATCGGGATCCCACGCCCGGCGGGGGAAGCCGGGGCGGTTGATCGGCGGGAAGAAGAACGTGATCGGTTCCATCGGCTTGTGCGGGTGCGGCACCACGCCGATGGGCACGCGGGTGGTGCCGCTGACATTCGACGGCCCGGGTGCGGCCTGGGCACCGGTATCGCCGGTATCTCCGGTGTCACCTGTGTCGCCGGTATCAGCCGTACCGAATGCCTCGGTCGCCATCGCCTGCCTCCCTTTTTATGCGAAATGAAACCCGCGCGGGCCAGCCGTTTGCGCCCTCCAGGCTAGGCCGACAGTCTAGGCCGGCAGTCCGGCGGCGAGCAATTGCTCGCCGATCCGGGCGCGGCGTGCGGGATCGCGGAACGGGTGGCGGGCGATGAGCGGGCCGACGCGGAAGTCCGGCTCCTCCGCCAGCACGCGGCGGCCGATCTCGCGCGCTTGCGCGACGCGGCCGAGGCCGGCCAGGGCGGCTGCGGTGTAGCGCAGGTTGGCGGTGTAGCGCGGCTGCGCGCGCGCGGCGCGGGTGCCCCAGTGCACGGCTTCCTCCAGATTGCCGGCGGCGTAGTGGCCGAGGCAGAGGAAATGCTGGTAGCGGAAACCAAGCGGATCGGAGGGAGACAATTTCAGCGCCTTTTCCGCCCGCGCAATCGCCGCCGCGCCGTCGCCGATGAAACTGTGGGTCGGGCTGCTCCAGCCCCAGGCGACCGCGTCGTTCGGCGCCGCCTCCAGCGCCTGGTCGAACAGCAGCAGGGCGGTGTCGTAGTCACGCAGCAGGAAGGATCTGCTGTGGCCGTGCAGCGCCAGGGCGCGGGCATTGGCGCCGTCGCGTAGGATGGCGGCGATGGCATAGCTGTCGGCGGCGCGAACGTCGGCGGCGGGGTCGGGCGACCATCCCTGGCCGATCCGCAGCGTGTGCCATTCCGCCGCCAGCACATGGGCCGAGGGGTAGTCTGGGTCGAGCGCGATGGCGCGCAGCAGCAGGGCGCCGGCCGTCTCGAAGCTGTTTCGTTCCAGCCGGTACAGCAGCTCCCGCGCCCGCAGCACGAGATGGTAGGCGTCCATGTCGTCCGGCCGGCGGCTGCGGACGCGCCGCAGCTCGGCTTCGCGCACCCGTGGCGCGGCGGTGTCGACGATCCGGGCGACGATATGGTCCTGCGCGTCGAACAGCAGGCTCTCGGCGGCGTTGTAGGAGCGCGACCAGAGCACCGCGCCGGTTTCGACTTCGGTGAGCTCGGCGATCACCCGCATCTGTCCAGCGCTGCGCCGGACGGCGCCCGAGACGATGTAGCGCGCGCCGAGCTCGCGGCCGGCCTCGCCCGGGTCAATCTCACGGTCGCGGAATTTCAGCGTGGAGCCACGCGAAAGCACCGTGAGCTCGCGAAGCCCGGCGAGCATGCTGACGATCTCCTCCACCAGGCCGTTGGCGAAATAACCCGGCACCGGGTCGACATCGATGGCGCGGAAGGGCAGCACCGCCACGGTGGGAATGACGGCCGGATGCGGATCGGCGGCCGCCATGGCCGGCCGGGGGGCGGGCAGCGTGGCCGGCAGCGGCTGGGCGAGCGGGCCGACATAGCGGTAGCCGCGGCGCGGCAGGGTCTCGATCCAGCCCTCCCCGCCCGGCGTGCCTGCCAGCACGCGCCGGAGCGCGGCGATCTGCACCGTCAGGTTGCTCTCCTCCACCGCCAGGCCTTGCCAGACGGAGGTGAGCAGCTCGTCCTTGGTGACCAGCCGGCCGGCCTGGCGGGCCAGGCACATCAGCACCGAGACGGCACGCTCGCCGAGCGTCAGGGGCGCGCCGTCGTGCAGCAGGATGCGCGCGGCGGCGTCCAGCAGGAACGGGCCGAGGGCGAGATCCCCCACGGCCGGGGCGCTGGCCCGCGCCGGCAGGGCGGACCTGGCCGGCGTCCCGAGCGCAGGCGGCAAGGCGGCATAATCGATCTTCGTTCCCTGTTCGGCGTTCATTTGCTTGCCCTTTCCCGGCGCCCGGTTCGTGCCCGCCGGCAGACTGCGCGCAGTCGGGGAAGGGCGATGTAAGCGGGCTCACAGGCCAGGGATTTATCGTGGGTGAACGCGAAAACGTGATCACGGCGGATCTGTTGTATTTTCCGAACTAATTCGGAGGCGCTTCAGGACTTCGCGCCGCCCGCCGCCCATCCTGCCCGCATCGACACGGTGCAACGCGCATGGCGCAACACACGGGCGGGATGCAGGACGATGAGCAGCTCGGGACAGGACAACGGCAACGGATGGACGGCGGACGCGGCGGAGTATTCCTCGCTGGGGCGCTCCATCTTCAAACGGGATCTTTACCGGCTGGATCCGGCCATTCAGCGGCGGGAGATGATCCGCGCCCTGGTGGCCTCGGCGTTGTTCATCGTTGCCATGAGCGCGCTGATCGTCGCCGCCATGATGCCCTACCAGCCGTCGGACAGCGTGGCCGATGCCGCCCGCGCCCCGGAAATCTCGGCCGATGCCGGCCCCACAACCGTGGCGCGGGAGCCGCCCCGATGATCGGACGGAGCGGCGTGAACTGTGGCCCGGCGATGGCTGGCGCATGGCGGGCGCATCGGGTCTGGCCCAGGCTGTGCCAGGCGGCGCGGAGCCTGGGCCGCGATGCGGCGGGGATGGGGGTGCTGATCGGCTGCCTGAAGGCCGGGGGGCTGGTGCAGCCGCTGCTGGGCCTGCCGATCCCCGGCAGCGTGGCCGGCCTGTGCCTGCTGCTGGGGCTGCTGGCCGCCGGCATCGTGCCGGAGGAACTGGTGCGCCGCGCCGCGGCGGCGATGCTGTTCGTGCTGCCGGCGCTGTTCATTCCACTGTATGCGGCGCCGATCTCGGACCCGGAATTCTGGCTGCGCTATGGCTGGACGCTGCTGCCGGCGGCGCTGGTGGGGGCCGTGGTGACGCTGTTCGTGACCGGGCGGATCGCCGGCCTGCTGGTGCGGTCATGAGCACGGCCGTGAGCGCGGGCATGCTGGCGGCGCCGGACGGGCGCGAGGCGCTGCTGGCGGCGGGATGGATCCTGGCCTCGGTGGCGGCGTTCTTCACCTTCCGGGGGCTCTATCTGCGCCTGCGCCTGGCGGTGCTGCATCCGGTGATCTGGGCGACGGCGACGATGGTCGGGTTGATCCTGGCGAGCGGCTACCCACGCGCGGCATTCCGCAGCGAGACGCAGCCGATGGTCTGGCTGCTGGGCCCGGCGGTCGTGGCGATGGCGGTGCCGATCTGGCAGAAGCGCGGCCTGATCCTGGCCAACTGGCGGGCGCTGGCCGGATCGGTCGGGGCCTCGCTGCTGCTGTCGGCCGGCACCGCGATGGCGTTGCGCGGCTGGCTGGGGGCGGACCTGGCCTGCGCCATGGCGGTGCGGTCGGTGACCGCGCCGGTGGGGCTGGCGGTCGCCGGCGAGCTTGGCCTGCGCCTGGACCCGGTGGTGGTGGCGACGATGATGTCGGCCCTGGTCGGCATGACGGCCGGCCCGTTCCTGCTGGCCCGGTTCGGCGCGCACGGCGACCGGCCGGACAGCGGGGTGGCGCTCGGCTGCGCATCCCACGCGCTGGGCACCGCGCGGGCCTTTGAACTCGGCTCCACCGCCGGGGCCTTCGCCTCGGTCGGCATGGGGCTGTCGGCGATCGCCTATGGGCTGGTAATGCCGCTGGTGCTGAGCCTGTTCTGAGGGGCCGCCTGAGACCTTTGTCGGACCGGCTCGGCGGGCGGGACCGCGCCGGCTATTCCGCCGCGATCTTCTTCGCCAGCAGGCCCTGCGCGATCATCGTCTCGGCGATCTGCACCGCGTTCAGCGCAGCGCCCTTGCGCAGATTGTCCGACACGCACCAGAACGCCAGGCCGTGCGGCACCGTCGGGTCCTTGCGCAGCCGGCTGACGAACACCGCGTCCTCGCCCACGCAATCGAGCTGCGTCGCGTAGCCGCCGTCCTCGCGGGTGTCCATCACCACCACGCCCGGGGCGGAGCGCAGCACGTCGCGCGCTTCCGAGGCCGTCACGGGCTTCTCGAACTCCACATGCACCGCCTCGCCGTGGCCGATGAACACCGGCACCCGCACGCAGGTGGCGATCACGGAGATGTCGGGGTCGAGGATCTTCCGCGTCTCCACCACCATCTTCCACTCTTCCTTGGTGGCGCCGTCATCCATGAACTTGTCGATATGCGGGATGCAGTTGAAGGCGATCTCCTTGGTGAACTGCTGCGGCGCGCTGCTCTCGTGCACGAAGGAGGACTTCGTGTGCGCGAACAGCTCGTCCATGCCTTCCTTGCCGGCGCCGGAAACCGACTGGTAGGTCGAAACCACCACCCGCTTGATCCTGTAGCGGTCATGCAGCGGCTTCAGCGCCACCACCATCTGGATGGTCGAGCAGTTCGGGTTGGCGATGATGCGCCGCTTGGCGAATTTCGCCAGTGCCTGCGGGTTCACCTCCGGCACCACGAGGGGAACATCCGGGTCCATGCGGAACTGGCTGGTGTTGTCGATCACCACGCAGCCGGCGGCGGCCGCCTTGGGCGCATAGATCGCGGAAACCGACGCGCCCGGGCTGAACAGCCCGATGTCCCAGCCGGTGAAATCGAACGTCTCCAGGTTCTTGACCGTCAATACCTTTTTGTCGCCGAACGAGATTTCCGATCCCGTCGACCGGCCGGAGGCGAGTGCCACCACTTCCGTCGCCGGGAAGTTCCGCTCGACCAGGGTTTTGATGATCTCGCGTCCGACCGCCCCTGTGGCGCCGACAACCGCGACCCTGTAGCCCATCGTCATTCTCCGCTTTTTTCCGTTCCGCCGGCACATCGCCGCGGGGATCGCACGGTTAGCGCCCGCTCAGCCCCGCCGCAAGCGTTTCCAAGGCCCCGCAAGGCTGCGTCGCTCAGGAAACAACCCGCAACACCTCCCGCCAGATCGCCGTCTTCGCCTCGCCATCCACCCCGATCGTGCCGCGATACATCCCCTGGCTGTTGAACGGCAACGCCAAATTCCCCGCGCCGTCCACCGCGATCAACCCGCCGGACCCGCCCACTTCCGCCAGTCCGGCCACCACGTTCTGCGCCGCCCGGCCCACCGTCTCGCCCAGGTACTTCATCCGGGCGGACACATCATGCGCCGCCGCCCAGCGGATGAAGAATTCCCCATGCCCGGTGCCCGACACCGCGCAGGTGGCGTTGTCGGCGAACGTCCCGGCACCGATCAGCGGGCTGTCGCCGACGCGCCCCGGCAGCTTCGCCGTCATTCCCCCGGTGGAGGTCGCCGCCGCCACATTGCCGTCCCGGTCGCACGCCACCGCGCCCACGGTGCCATGCTTCGCCGCATCGTCGCGCACATCCGCATGTCCCGCCGCCCGCCGGGCGAGCTCCGCCCGCAGCACCGCCAGGCGCCGTTCGGTGATGAAATACCCCGCCTCCTCCATCGCCATGCCCTGGTCGCGCAGGAACCGCATGGCCCCCTCGCCGATCAGCAGCACATGCTCGGACCGCTCCATCACCAGCCGCGCCGCCAGCACAGGATTGCGCGGGCCCAGGATGCCGGCCACCGCGCCGGCCCGCCGCGCCGCGCCCTCCATCACCGCCGCATCCATCTCCGGCACCGCATCGGTGGTCAGCACCGCGCCATGCCCGGCATTGAACAACGGCTCGTCCTCCAGCGCCGTCACCGCCCGCGTGACCGCATCCAGCGCCGACCCGCCATCCGCCAGCACCGCATGCCCCGCCAGCAGCGCCGCCCGCAGGCCGGCATGCGTCGCCGCCAGCATCTCCCCGGTCATCGCCTCGGGCCGCAGCGTTCCCGCGCCGCCGTGCACCGCCAGTTTGAATGTCATGCCAATCCTTTGCGTTGCCGATTAGGGGCGAAGGCCGAAAATTGCGCGGGAGCAAGCATGGGGCTTTGCCCCAAACCCCAGGAGGGCTCCGCCCCTCCACCCCGCAAGGGAACGCGTTCCCTTGACCCAGTCTAATGGGTTCCTTGGGAAGAGGGCCATGACGTAGCCTCTCAGCGGCTACGTCGGTTCGG
>JBBIQA010000155.1:0-10580 GCA_037442565.1 Rhodospirillales bacterium | reverse complement strand
GACATCAGCTTCTCCGCCACCGACCGGTCCGGGGAGACAGTGACCGTGGATGCCGCTTACGTCGCCGAACGGGTCGCGCCGCTGGCGAAGAAGGGCGACCTGAGCCGGTTCATCCTGTAGGGCCTTCGGTATCTGTTTCCGTGATAGCCCTGCCGGGCGGACGCGCCATCGCCCGGCAGGGCATATCATGCGGCCCGCCATGGCCCGGTTGCTGCTGACCGGCATCGGCACCGCCGTCCGCGGGGTGCCGCGTGTGGCGGGACCCGCGGGTTGACGTAACACCTCGCCAACCGCACATCCCCCCAATGCCCGATCCCTTCCTGCTGCCAGAAGAACCCACCGCCGCCGAGGCCATCGCCGCCATCGCCGATGAACTTGGCGTGTTCGACGACTGGATGGACCGCTACCAGTTCATCATCGAACTCGGCCGCAAGCTGCCGCCGTTTCCCGAGGCATGGGCGAACGACGACCACCGCGTGCCAGGGTGCCAGAGCCGGGTGTGGATGGAGGCCGAACTGCGGGACGGGCGAATGTTCTTCGCCGGCGCGTCCGACGCCGCGATCGTTTCCGGCCTGGTGGCGCTGCTGCTGCGGGTCTATTCCGGCCGCAGCCCGGCGGAGATCATCGCCACCGACCCGGTATTCCTGAGGGAACTCGGTTTGCTGGAGGCCCTGTCGACCAATCGCGGCAATGGCATCGCCGCCATGGCGCGCAAGATCCGCGAACGGGCGGCATTGCAGGCCGCCTGATACCGACGCGCCGAACACCGCCGCTCATTTTTTTTACTTCTCGGCCGCCAGTTCCGCGCGGGCCTTGGCGAAATACCGGTGCTCCCGGGGGCTGATCTCGGGGAATTTCAGGTCGAGCCGGCTCAGCGCCTCGTTCATCGCCGCGACGACGATCAGCCGCGTGAACCATTTATTGTCCGCAGGGACCACGTACCAGGGGGCCTGCGGGCTGGCGGTGGCGCGGATCGCCTTCTCGTAGCAGCGCTGGTACTCGTCCCAGTAGCCGCGCTCGATCAGGTCGCCGGAGTTGAACTTCCAGTTCTTCTCCACCCCGTCGATCCGGTCCAGGAACCGGCGTTTCTGTTCCTCCTTGGACAGGTTCAGGAAGAATTTCAGGATCACCGTGCCCTCCAGCGCCAGATAGCGTTCGTGCGCGGCGATCGCCTCCAGGCGCTGGCGCCAGAAATGCCGGGTCTGCACCGCGCTGGGCAGACGCTGGGCCTGCAACAGCTCAGGGTGGATGCGCACGACGAGCACTTCCTCGTAGTAGCTGCGGTTGAAGATCCCGATCATGCCGCGCGCGGGCAGCGCCTTGTTGGCCCGCCACATGAAGTCATGGCCCAATTCCTCGGACCCTGGCGCCTTGAACGAGGTGATCTGCACGCCCTGCGGGTTCACGCCGGACATGACGTGCTTGATGGTGCCATCCTTGCCCGCGGCGTCCATGGCCTGAAAGACGCAGAGCATCGCCCACTGGTCCTGCGCGTAGAGCTTTTCCTGCTGATCGGATAAGCGCTGCACGCCATGCGCCAGCAATGTGTGGGCGTCCTCCTTGTGGACCAGATGGCCCGCAGTGTCGCCGGGGTCGTAATCGCGAAGCCGGAATTTCCGCCCGTCCTCGACCCGGTAGCGGGAGAGTAATTCGTGCGCTCCCCCAGGTGAGATCGCCTCGGTCCACAGGGGTTCATGCACCGATTTTCCCAATCTGCCCATGCTGGTCTCCTAGAACGTCATCGGATCATGTTCTTCAGCAGCGATTCCATCCGCCCCGATCATGCTCCAATGACGGACGGCGGGAAGCCGTCTCGATCCGATCCACAGGATGGTGCCACGGTCGGACGACGCATCAATCCGGGATTTCGAACGTCACCGAAACCGGGCAATGGTCCGACAGGCGTTCTTTCCATTCCCGGCCCCGCTCCCGGTACAGGGTAACCCGCAGCGTCGCCGGCTGCATCCAGGCCGCCGCGGCACCGCCGGCCAGGATGTGATCGATGAACGCGCCACCGCCCCAGCAGGGGCTCGACAGGCCTTCGGTGGCCCGTGCCAGCGGGGCAGACCGGCGCAACGCGGCCAGCATCTGGTCGCGCCCATCCATCCAACGGTTGAAATCCCCCAGGATGACGAACGGCACGCCCTCCTCCCGGCGTTGGGCGATCCACCCCTCCAGGGCCGGCACCTGCCGGCGCAATGTCTCGCAGGACGGACGGTTGGAGCGGCTGAGTGGTTCCTCACGGCAGCCGGTCTTCAGGTGCACCGCCAGGATGCGCAGGAAGCCGCCCGGCATATGCAGCGTGATATCGGCGCCGCTGCGCAGCGGATGGCGCGCCCCTGGCGCCGGCACCAGGGCGACGACGTCCGGGTTCGCCACGAATTCGATGCCGCGGCGAACCACCAGCCCGACGCGCTGCACGACGCGGTCCCCCGTCATGTGGATGACGTAGCGGTCCGGCGGGAAGATCCTGGCCGCGATCCCTGGACCGTCGACTTCCTGGATCGCAATCACATCGGCCGCCAACCGGTCTGCGTAGCCGGCCAGCAAAGCGATGTCCTCGGGCCGCTTGGGCGCCACGTCCCGGGGCAGCGCGGGGTCTCCGGCCGGTTTGTCGGTCAGCCATTCCAGGTTCCAGGTCGTGAGCTTGAGTGTCTCCGCCTGGGCGGAAGATGACGCGATTTGCGGCAGAACCGACAAAAAGAGTGCGATCAGAAGGCGGATTTTGCCAGGATGGATCATAATTGCTCAGAATTTGTGCGGTGAATGGGGTAATTTTCTTGTCTCGCCAGGCCGGAAATGGCTAGATGTTTTCAGCAGGAGACCGCCGAACGACGTCTTCATGCCGCCAATCCAAGGCGGGAAGCCACAAGTCTATTCCGAGGGACGGACAACCAGGGAAGCAGGACGGGGCATTTGCCGTTGCCGCCGCCGTGCGTGGCTATCGGGCCGCGGCCAGCCGGTGCTGGGCGGCCCTGCTGATCGGACCCGTCCAAACCTCGGAGATCCCTGGAATGCTCGACAAACCCATCGTCAACAAATTCTCGCACATGAAACCGGAGGATCTGAAGTTCGCCGGCGACGGCCTGCGCGATTTCTTCCTCTACCGCGATCTCGGCATCGCCGAGGCGACCGGGGGGCGGGTGATCGCCCATCTGGTCACCGCCAACAGCGCGCCGACCATCGGCACCGGCTGGCACTACCATGAAGCGAATTTCCACATCGTGATGATGCTGAAGGGCTGGGCGAAATTCATGTACGAGGACAAGGAAACCCTCGTCGCCGCCGGCGACTGCGTCCACCAGCGCCCAGGCATCGTGCACTACCTGTTCGACTACTCGCCAGACATGGAATACCTGGAGGTCGTCGGTCCGGCCGACTTCCCGACCATCGACGTCGCGAAAGGTCCCGCCCCCGTTCCGGCGCCAAAGCCCTGGCCGTCCGCCTGATCGCTGCACTGTCGGCCTACAGCAGCATCGGATGACGATCGGGCTCGGGCAGTGACGCCGAGGCCCGGTCCGGCAAATCCGTTTCGAGCATCCGGGCGCCGCAACGCACCAGGAATTCGGTGATCGCGTCGAATTCCGCCGGCTTGCGGGTGATGTCCCCCGTATCGCCCGCCGGGATCCAGATCACCGTCTCGTAGCGGGCCCGGGTCAGCAGCACCCGGTAGGTGTTGATCTGGAAGGCGATGTTCTGCTCGCCTCGCGGCTCCTGCCAGCGCGTGCCGACGAACGAGCGGACCAGCCAGTTTGCCTGTCCGGCCCGGCGGATCAGGTCATTGCCCCAGCACAGCCCCACGAGGTCCAGTTCCAGCCCCTGGCAGGCAAACTCGGTGGCCGGCAGTTCCAGCGCGTCCGACGCCCGCACATCCGGCCAGCGGTCCAGGAACCAATTGGCGACCGCATTGGCATCGAGGTGCGGGAAGTTCGGCGAAACCCCGTCGGCGCGTAGCCGCCTGGCCCCGGCGCTGCACACCAGCCCGGCTCGCCTTGTGCCGCGAGCCAGCGACCGCAGCGCCGCGCGCATCTGCGTCAACGACCGTGTCAGCAGGAACGGCACGCCCCCCGCTTCGGCCGCGATCGAGGCGGCGAGCGATGCATCCCCCCTCAGCACGGCGTCTACCCATGGCGACCCGGCGGCGGAACGGATCGAGCGCACCGGAACGTTCAGATGCAGCACGGGATCCACCCGCAACCCGGGCGGCGCGACGTCGAACAGGCGCTGGCGCGGATCGGCCGCGGTCAGCACCGCCGGCGGCGCGCATACCTGCCAGTGCGGCCGCGCCGACAGTGCCTCCCCCCAGGCGGCCAGACCCGCTTCGCCGGTGTTGATTTCCTGGCCGTTGCCGACCAGGGCGATGATCGCCGACCAGTCGCGGTGCCGCCGCATGATGTCGAGGAACAGCGCCGCCTCGCTCTCCGGAAGGTCGAATTTCCGTCGGCCATACTCGGCGTCCCAGGCCCGCTGGGCTTCGTCGAACACGATGACATGCTCGTGCGGCGGCAGGTCGCGGGCCAGATTGTCGCGCAGGAAGCCCATCAGCGGTTGGATGGCGCTTTCGGTCTCCTGGCGCGCCGCACGGATGCTGCGGCCCTGATCCCGCGCATTGCGCGCCAGGGCCTCGCGCATCACATGCACCAGGGGCAGGTTGCCCGTCAGGAACGCCGCGCCGTCATTGGCGCCGAACACCGCGTTGAGGCCGCACAACGTTTTTCCCGCGCCGGGTATTCCGGTCACGAACAGGATCAGATGCAGCCTCCGCTCGCGGGCCTCGGCTACCGCCGCGCGGATCGCGTCCGTGGTGCGGGTGAGATTGCCGACATCCGCGCGCGCCTCGGCGATTTCCGCCACGCCGTGGCGCTGATAGAGCATCGTCGCGGCTTCCACGATCGTCGGGACCGGGCGATAGGGCGCGGCCTCCCAGGCAAGGGCATCAAGCTTTTGACGCGGCGGCGGAATGCGTGCGGCGATTCCCAGGAGCAGGCCGCGCAATGTTGCGGCGCTGGCATCCAGCACCGGCGTCACGCCGTGCCAAATCAACGGCCAGTCCGTGCCTCCCGCTTCGGCGCCGGTGGCGACCAGGATCGGCACCACGGGATGTGCCCGGCTTTCGGCATGGAAATCGAACAGGTCGAGCGCGTAATCCTCGGCCTGGCGCCGGTCGAGCGCCGTGAACGGCGCGATGCCGACCTTGAACTCCAGCACCAGGACGCAGGCCTCGCCGACCAGCACGGCATCGATCCGCCGCCCAAGGCGCAAAAGCGGGTACTCCAGAAGCAAGCGCCACGTGCCAGGCAGATCGCGCAGGGCATCTCGCAGCAGTGTGATCTGCCGCCGCCAGGCAAGGAGCTGGGTTGCATGATTGACCGAATGTGCCTGGACGAGCCGCTGCGACAGCACCCCAACGAGGTGTTCGGGGTCAGCTTCAGTCAGCTCGGGCCCCGTACCCGACCACCATGCCCGCATCTCGTGCTTCATGGGTACCGAGTATGCCCACAACTATAACGTGTATCAAATTACCGTTGGTCCATCATCAAGGCAGAGACGCACGATGGGTGTTTCCAGATCACGTCGGGATGTGGTTATCACTCCCCATCGGAGCAGATATGGAGATGACCGCGATGAAGTTCGGGCAGATGGCCAGGCCGACTGCGAACGGGGCCAGGATCTGGGGCGCCCTGGCGTTGACGGCGATGCTGGTGCAAGGCTGCGACCAGCCCCAGCCGCACGCGTCCGCGACCCGGCTCTACGCGGTCGATATGACCGGCGGCGCCAAAACCTGCTCGGCCCCGCGGGTGGAGCCCAAGAACGGCGCGCCGAACAACGTGACGATGAAGATGGCCAATGACGGCGGCTGGTGCGGCGTGCTGGCATCGCAATCCGGCCGGCCGTATTCGGCGGGCCTGATCACCGTGAGGCCGAAATCCGGCAAGGTCTACGTGCACACCGTCGGCGACGACACCCGCATCGACTACACGCCGGACCGCGGGTTCGCCGGCGGCGACCGTTTCACCGTCAAGCTCGTTCCGGGCGATGCCCTGGTGCAGGTAGACGTCAGCGTTACGAAATAGCCAGGACGGACACACTCGATCCCTCGGGGGCCGGATCCGTCCCGCCCCCGAGGTCGGCTTGGTGCCGGATCAGTGCTTCTTCTTCGCGTTCACATGACCGGAAGCATGCGTCGTGGCGCTGGCGACCGTAATGCCGGGGCAGGCACCGATCGAAGCGGGAATGAGGTCCTTGCCCGCGGCATAGGTCGGCAGGTCCGTGGGGCTGGGGAGCGCCATTACCTCGGTGAACAACATCGCGTTGCGGGCGCAGAAATCGGTGCCCTGCGCCAGGCCGAAGCGCGACTGCGAGTTGGCCAGGTCCGTCGCATAGCGATCCTGCTCATACTGGCCGCGGCTGCCGTAATGGGACTTGAAATAGCTGTTCAGCGAGTGATCGGTCTCGACCAGCTTCGGCTGATAGCGGCGGATGAAGCTGTTGTACTGGTCGCGATCGCCGCAGGTGGTGGCCACCACCATCAGCGCCGTCTTCAGTGCCGTCAGTTCGAATGCCTGTTGGTCCGTGGCATTCGGGCATTGCTGGGCCGCCATCGCGGAATTGCCTAACAGGCTTCCAACCGCCGTCAGACCGATAAGGAACCGCCGCATGTGTCTCTCCAAAGCGTGATGTGATCCATAGTTCTACCGACCAGGTCGGGTTGACGGAGGTATGCCGGAAAATACCAAGCGCCGTCCACTGCGATGTGCACTTGAAGAACACAACCGAGGATGTTGGAATCGTTCACTCAACCGTCAGTTATCCACCGGTCAGGCGAAATCGGCCCCTAACCATCGGATCCTCCTGCAAAGCCGCTCGGATGGCCGCCTCGCCAGCGACGCTACACGGAACCGCCACAACCCCAGAAAAAAACGAAACATCTCCGCGCACACGCTGCAGGAACAGCCGGGTCAATGCCTCCGCCACCGGGCCGCGCGGCGGGCAGCAGGCGCAACCAGCCGCATGGGCGCCCGTCTCCGGCACCACGAAGCGGCCATGCACGCTGCCGTACGGCACGGCACCGTCGCCTTCGATCAACAGCGCGTCATCCGGCCCCGCCATGTCGGCGGTCCCGATGCGCAGCTGTACCCTTGCATCCATGAATAACGCCATACGCTGGACATAAGGATATATTTATGTCATTTGCAAGCCGATGGACCGTCTGCTAATCGCGCTTCGCGCCACCGCCGAGCCGACCCGCCTTCGCCTGCTGGCGCTGGCGGCGCGCGGCGCATTCTGCGTCATGGAATTCACCGAAATCCTCGGCCAGTCCCAGCCCCGCCTGTCGCGCCACCTGAAGCTGCTTGGCGATGCCGGGCTGCTGGAACGGCTGCGCGAGGGCGCCCAGGTCTGGTTCACCCTGCCGGCCGGGGAAGCCGGCGCGCTGGTGCGCGACCTGCTGGCCCGACTGCCGGAGGACGACCAGATCCTCGCCGCCGACCGCCGCCAGGCTGCCCGGGTGCTGGCCGAGCGCGCCCGGGTTGCCTCGGAAAGCTTCCGCCGCCAGGGCGCGGACTGGGACGAGATGCGCGCGCTGGACCTGCCCGCCTCCGCGGTCGAAGCGGCATTGCTGGCCCTGGTGCCGGAGAACGCCGGCCGGCTGATCGACATCGGCACCGGCACCGGCCGGTTGCTGGAATTGCTGGCGCCGCGGATTTCTCAGGGCCTGGGTGTCGATGCGTCCAAGCAGATGCTCGCCTTGGCGCGTTCCCGCCTGTCGCGGGCCGATCTGGCCCATTGCGCGGTGCGGCTGGCCGATATGTACCGACTGCCGCTGTTCGATGCCGGCTACGATGTCGCGCTGCTGCACATGGTGCTGCACTACGCCGAAACCCCCGAAAGCGTGCTGGCCGAGGCGGTGCGCGTGCTGCGCCCGGGCGGCACGCTGCTCGTGGTCGATCTCGCCCCGCATGACCGCGCCGAACTCATCGAACGGCTGGCGCATCGTTGGCCCGGCTTTTCCGATGACACGATGCGCGATCTGCTGACCGGCGCTGGCCTCTCCCCCGGCGAACGCGTCACCGTGCCCGGCTCCATGCAAATGACCATCTGGCCGGCCCACCGGCCCCTTATGGCGCAAGCCGCCGCTTCCCAACTTGCCCAAGCCTCTGCCTGAAGCCCGAACCTTCCTGAAAAACGAGATTTCATGACCCGCCCTTCCCTGCTCGATGCCCTGCGCGACCGTGTTCTGCTCTGCGACGGAGGCATGGGGTCGCGCGTGCAGGCGCTGACGCTCGATATCGAAAAGGATTACTGGGGGCAGGAGAACTGCACCGACGTCCTCAGCCTCTCGCGCCCCGATCTGGTGCGGGAAATCCATCGCGGCTATTTCGAGGCCGGCGCGGACATGGTGGAAACCAACACCTTCGGCGCCTCCCCGGTCACGCTCGGCGAATTCGGCCTGTCGGACCGCGCCTTCGAGATCAACAAGGTTTCCGCCGAACTGGCGCGCGAGGCGGCCGAGACTTTTTCCGATGGCCGCCATCGCTACGTGATCGGCAGCGTCGGACCGGGCACCAAGCTGCCCTCACTCGGCAACATCGAGTACGATCCGCTGGAAGCCGGCCTTGCCGAGCAATGCCGGGGCCTGATCGCCGGCGGGGTGGACGCGATCCTGATCGAGACCTGCCAGGACACGCTGCAGATCAAGGCCGCCGTCAACGGCGCCAAGATCGCCCGCAAGGCGGCGGGCGTGAACACCCCGATCTTCGTGCAGGTCACGGTGGAAACCACCGGCACGCTGCTGGTCGGCCCCGACATCGCCGCCGCCGCCACCGTGATCGAGTCTCTCGACGTGCCGCTGATGGGCCTGAACTGTGCCACCGGGCCGCAGGAAATGGCGGAGCATGTCCGCTGGCTCGCCGCCAACTGGCCCGGTCTGCTGTCGGTTCAGCCCAATGCCGGGTTGCCGGAACTGGTGGACGGGCACACGCGCTATCCGCTGGGCGCGGAGGAAATGGCCAGCTGGGTGGAACGCTTCGTCGCCGAGGACGGCATGAACCTGATCGGCGGCTGCTGCGGCACCTCGATCCCGCACATCCAGGCGCTGGACGCGATGTTGCGCAAACGGGGTGGTTTCCGCCCTGCCCCCGTCCTGCGCAAGCCGATCTGGATGCCTTCGGTCGCCTCGCTCTATCAGCAGGTTTCGCTGCGCCAGGAAAACGCCTTCTTCGCCATCGGCGAGCGCTGCAACGCCAACGGCTCGAAGAAATGGCGCGAGCTGCAGGAAAAGGCCGATTGGGATGGCTGCGTCTCGATGGGCCGTGAGCAGATCGCCGAGGGCTCCAACAGCCTCGACATCTGCACCGCCTTCGTCGGCCGCGACGAGGTGGCGGAGATGAACGAGGTGATCCGCCGCTTCACAAGCTCGGTGAACTCGCCGCTGGTGATCGACAGCACGGAAACCCCGGTGATCGAGGCGGCGTTAAAGCTGCATGGCGGCAAGCCCATCATCAACTCGATCAATTTCGAGGATGGCGAGGGCCACGCCACCGACCGGCTGATCCTGGCGAAGAAATTCGGCGCCGCCGTGATCGCGCTGACGATCGACGAGGTCGGCATGGCGAAAACCGCCGAGGACAAGCTGCGCATCGCCACGCGCCTGGTCGATTTCGCCTGCAACAAGCACGGCCTGCGCCAGTCCGACCTGCTGATCGATCCGCTGACCTTCACGATTGCCACCGGCAACGAAGACGACCGCAAGCTCGGCCTCTGGACGCTGGAGGGGATCCGGATGATCCGTGACGCGTTCCCCGACATTCAGATCATCCTCGGGCTGTCCAACATCAGCTTCGGCCTGAACCCCGCCGCGCGGGCGGTGCTGAACTCGGTGTTCCTGGATCACGCCGTGCGTGCCGGCATGACCGGCGCCATCGTGCATGTATCGAAAATCCGCCCGCTGCATCTGATCGCGCCGGAGGAAGTGAAGATCGCCGAAGATCTGATCTTCGACCGGCGCGCCGAAGGCTACGATCCGCTGCACAAACTGTTGGAGGTGTTCGCCGACCGCAAGGCCGCCGATGCCACGGTGAAGAAGCGCGCCGATACCGTCGAGGGACGCCTGAAGGACCGCATCGTCGACGGCGACCGCAAGGGCCTGGGCGACGAGCTTGACGAGGCGCTGCTGACCAACGAGCCGCTGGATATCATCAACAACTTCCTGCTCGATGGCATGAAGGTCGTGGGTGAGCTGTTCGGCGCCGGCAAGATGCAGCTGCCGTTCGTGCTGCAAAGCGCCGAGACCATGAAGGCCGCCGTGGCGCATCTGGAACCGCACATGCAGCGGGTGGAAGGCCAGGAGAAAGGCACCATCGTGCTCGCTACCGTGAAGGGCGACGTGCACGACATCGGCAAGAACCTGGTCGACATCATCCTGACCAACAACGGCTACCGCGTGGTCAATCTGGGCATCAAGGTGCCGCTGGCGGACATGATCGCGGCCGCGCACGAGCACCGCGCGCATGCCATCGGCATGTCCGGCCTGCTGGTGAAATCCACCGTTGTAATGCGCGAGAACCTGGAAGAAATGTCGC
>JBBIQA010000154.1:0-10684 GCA_037442565.1 Rhodospirillales bacterium | reverse complement strand
GAGGCCCTGCCTCTGGTGGGGGTCCAGGGGGCAAAGCCCCCTGGCCTTGCTTCCTTCTCCCACCCCAGCCCCCACCCATGACGCTGCCGCCGCTGCGCGACGTCATTGCGAGGCATGGGTTGGACGCCAGGCGCAAGCTTGGGCAGCATTTCCTGCTGGATGCCAATCTGATCGGCCGGATCGTCCGTTCCGCCGGATCGCTGGACGGCCGGCAGGTGATCGAGGTGGGGCCGGGCCCCGGCGGGCTGACCCGGGTGCTGCTGGAAAGCGGTGCGGCGGGGATCACGGCGATCGAGCTGGATCCGCGCGCGGTCGGCGCGATCGAGGAACTGGCGGCGTCATCCGGCGGGCGGCTGCGGGTGATCGAGGCCGACGCCTTGTCGCTCGATCTGGCGGTCCTGGTGCCGGCGCCGCGGCAGATCATCGCCAATCTGCCCTACAACGTCGCCACCCCGCTGCTGGTCGGCTGGCTGCGCCAGGCCGCCGCCTTCGAGCGCATGACCCTGATGTTCCAGCTGGAAGTCGCCGAGCGGATCTGCGCCGCCCCGGACACGCCGGCCTACGGCCGGCTGTCGGTGCTGGCGCAGTGGGTTTGCGCCACCGATCTGGCCTTGCGCATTCCGCCGGAGGCCTTCGTGCCGCCGCCGAAGGTGTATTCCGCGGTCGTCGGCCTGGTGCCGCGCGCGGAGCAGCCGGCGCCGGCGCTGTTCGCCGCGATGGAGCGGCTGACCGCGGCGGCGTTCGGCCAGCGGCGGAAGATGCTGCGCGGCTCGCTCAAGCCGCTCGGCGGAACGGCGCTGCTGGAACGCGCGGGCATCGCGCCCGAGCGCCGGGCGGAGACCCTGTCGGTCGCCGAGTTCGACCGCCTGGCTAGGCTGCTGCTGGCCGAAACCACCGCCTGACCAGCAGGTTGGCGCCGGACGCCGCCGTGCAGGCCGCCACCACCAGATAGCCGGCGCTGGTCCCGCCGGTCAGCGCGATCAGGGCGCTGAACAGGGAAGGGCCGAGCAGCGACCCGCACCACAGGCAGATCATGCCGCAGGCGGTCACCGGCGCGACCTGCCCGTCCGGCGCCTGCCGCGCCACCTCGGCCAGATATACCCCGTTCCAGGACGCCGACATGGTGGCGAAGGCAATGCCGATCCCCCCGATCAGCGCCACCGGCCAGGCGAGCGACACGGTGGTGACCGCCACGCACAGCAGCGCGGTGGCGATCGCCATAACGCCCATCACGCTCACCGCTGACGTGCGGTCCGCCACCCAGCCCCAGCCCAGCCGCGTGAAGATGCCGACCGCGAGCGCGATCGAGAACAGGCTGGCGGCGAGGTGAACGCCCAGCCCCACGCCGGTCACCAGGAAGGTCACGAAGAAGCTGGTGAACACGAACTGCGCCATGGACAGCGTGGCCGCGGTCAGCATCAGCCAGCGCATGTGCGGGTCGGCGAAGATCAGCCGCATGGGGGCCGCCAGGTCGCGGATGGCGCCGATCACCCCGCCGCGCCCGCCGGCGCGGCGGTCCACGTCCAGCACCTTGCGCAACGGCTGCATCGCCAGCGCCAGCGCGCAGCAGGCGCCGGCGACCGCGTAGCAGGCGGCCGGCCAGCCGGAAACACCGGAAAGCAGCGGCAGCAGCGCCCCGGCGATGGCGCCGCCGAGCGGCACCGAGGCCTGCTTGAACGAGAACACGAAATACCGCAGCCGCAGCGGCGTGACCCGGTTCAGCAGGTCCGATCCCGCCATGTTGGCGGGTCCGTTGGCGCAGCCGATCAGGACGGCGCTGAGCACGCAGGCCGCCAGGGTCAGGCCGGGCGTGTGCGCCGCGACCAGCATCAGCGCGCCGGCGCCGGCCAGCAGCACCATGATCTGCGTCGCCCGGATCGGCCCGAGTTGCAGCAGCAGCGGCGTGGCGCACAGCGCGGCGATCATCGAGGCCACGGTGCCGACGGAGCTGTAATAGCCGATCCAGCTGGCCGGCAGGCCGGTATCGGCGGCGAAGATCGTCGCCAGCACCGGCAGCGTGAGCGCGGTCAGCGACATCATCCCCTGCGCCGGAAACAGCGCCAGCAGCGCGCGCGCCGTCAGCCGCATGGACCGGCCTTCCTGGGCAGGTGCGGCCATCGGCGCGCCTAGAGCATCATCGGATCGTGTTCTTCACATGACCCGATGAAAATGCTCGCCAAAACAATGAGTAGAGCAGGAGCGGCGATTCTGCCCGAGCCGATCATGCCCTAGGCGCCGAGGCGAGCGACGAAATCGGCGAGGCCGGTCTGCCGCTCGGTGCGCAGCCTGGCGGCCAGCAGGATCGCCCGCACGGCGGCCAGGGTGGCGGCGAAATCGTCGTTCAGCACCACGTGGTCGAACTCGATCCAGTGCGAGATTTCGCTATGCGCGGTGGCCATGCGCTGGGCGATTTCCGCCTGCGTGTCGGTGCCGCGTCCGCGCAGCCGCCGCTCCAGCTCCGCCATCGACGGGGGCAGCAGGAACACCCCCACCACATCGCCGGGCAGGGCGGCGCGCAGCTGGCGATAGCCCTGCCAGTCGACATCGAAGATCACGTCCCGCCCGGCCGCCAGCGCGGCCTGCACCGGGGCGCGCGGCGTGCCGTAGTTGTTGCGCCCGAACACCCGCGCGTATTCCAGGAACTCGCCGGCGCCGGCCATCGCGTCGAAGCGCGCCTGGTCGACGAAATGGTAATGCACGCCGTCCTGCTCGTCTCCGCGCGGCGCCCGCGTGGTGGCGCTGACCGACAGCGACAGCCCGGCCTCCGCCTTCAGCAGCGCCTGCGTGATCGCCCCCTTGCCGCCGCCGGACGGCGCGGCGATCACCAGGCACACGCCCCTGCGCTGGATGGCGTTCATGAGCGGATGGGCTTCATTCGATGTTCTGCACCTGCTCGCGCAGCTGCTCGATCGTGGCCTTCAGCTTCAGCCCGGTCGCGGTCAGCGCCACGCTGGCCGATTTGCTGCACAGGGTATTGGCCTCGCGGTTGAACTCCTGCACCAGGAAATCCAGCCGCCGGCCGATATTCTCGCCCTCAGCCAGCAGCGCATGCGCGGCGTGCAGATGCGCGTCCAGCCGGTCCAGTTCCTCGCGCACGTCCGATTTGGAGGCCAGCAGCGCCACCTCCTGGGCGATGCGGTCCTCCGGCAGGCCCGGCTGGTCGGCCAGCAGGGCGCGCAGATTCGAGAGCATGCGGGCCTGCTGCATGGCCGGCTGGTCGGCGGCCTCCATGGCGGCGCGGGAGCATAGTGCGGCGATCTCCGCCAGTTGCACGTTCAGCGTGGCTTCCAGCCGCGCGCCCTCGCCGCGCCGGGCGGTCAGCAGCTGGTCCAGCGCGGCGGCGAACCCCGCCCGCACGGCGGCCGCGGTGGCGGCGGCCAGCGCTTCGGTCTGCTCCGGACTGGCCTGTTCCGGCGTGGTCTGGCGAAGCACGCCGGGCAGGGCGAGCAGCCCCTCGGCACTGGGCGCGGCGCTGCCCGGGATCCGCGCGTGCAGGTCCAGCGCCAGGCCCAGCATGCGCTCCAGCGCCGCCATGTCCGGCATCAGCAGCAGCGCGTCCTCGCGCCGCACGGTCAGGTTGGCGGTCACGTTGCCGCGCTTCAGCTGCTTGCCGGCCAGTTCGCGCAGTGCCGGCTCCAGCGTGTCCAGGCCCGGCGGCAGCCGGAAGCGCAGCTCCAGCCCGCGGCCATTGACGCTGCGCAGCTCCCACGCCCAGGTCAGGCCGTTCTCGGCACCTTCGCTGCGGGCGAATCCGGTCATGGAAGCAAGGGTCATGCGCAGGCGTCTCCCGAGTTCCGGGCGTTCTAACAGTGCCCCCGGCTTCTGCGAACCCCAAGGCGTCAAGCCAGCCCGGCGTTCAGCGCGGCGCCGATGCTCCCCCTGGGGCCCCCGTGGGTGCCGCCGCCGGCGCGGCCTGGGCCCGCCAGTGCGCGACATTGCGATTGTGCTCCTCCAGCGTGCGCGAGAACACATGCCGGCCGGTGCCGTCGGCGACGAAATACAGATCCTCGCTCGCCGCCGGATGCAGCACGGCGTGCAGGCTGGCGAGGCCCGGCGCGCAGATCGGCCCGGGCGGCAGGCCGCGGTGGCGATAGGTGTTGTACGGATCGTCGCGCTCGAGTTCGGCGCGGGTCAGCGGATGATCCAGCGTGCCCGCGCCGGCGGAGGCGGCGAACACCACCGTCGGGTCCGATTGCAGCTTCATGCCGGCCTTCAGCCGGTTCAGGAACACCGCCGCCACATGCGGGCGTTCGTCGGCGACGGCGGTCTCCCGCTCCACGATGCTGGCCAGGATCAGCGCGTCGCGCGGGGAGGCGAGGTTCACGTCGGGCGAGCGCTTTTCCCATTCCTGCTCCAGCGTCCGCGCCATCGCGCCGCGCGCGCGCGCCAGCACGGCGGCGCGCGTCGCGCCCAGCTCGAACTGGTAGGTCTGCGGCAGCACGCTGCCTTCGTCGATGGCCCCGGCGGTTCCCGACAGGGCGTCATCCTGCGCCACAATCGCCAGGATCTGCTTGCCGGTCAGGCCTTCGGGAATGGTCAGGCTGTGCTGCACCGGGCGGGCGGTGCGCAGCACCGTCAGCACGTCGCGCAGCGAGGCATGGGCGGGAAAGCCGAACTCCCCCGCCCGCACGGGGCCTTCCTTGCGGGTCAGCAGGGCGGCGATCTGGAAGTTGCGCCGCCCGGCGATTACGTCCTCGGCCAGCAGCCGGTCGGCGATCGGGCCGAGCCCGCCGCGCGGCACCACCACGTTGCGCACGGCATCCAGCGGGCCGGGCATGTTCAGGGTACGCTCGGCATACAGCGCCAGGGCGCCGAGGCCGACGCCGAGCACGACCACGGCAAACACCCCCCAGCGCGCCACCCGCGCCAGCATCGGCAAAAGGCCCTTCCCGGCGCGGCCGGGTTCCCCGGCCGGCGACGGAGCAGGCGACGGAACGGGCGGGTCTGGCGGCGTCTCGTCCGTCACGGGTTCCGGCGGGCCGGAGCCCGCCGTTTCCGCGTCGGGCGGCAAGTCAGACGGCGCTGAACAGGATGCTGGCGTTGGTGCCGCCGAAGCCGAAGCTGTTCGACAGCGCCACCTTGATCGGCCGCTGCTGCGCCACGCGGGCCACCCGGTCGATCACGCTGGCCCGGCTCGGCTCGTTCAGGTTGAGCGTCGGCGGCGCCACGTTGTCGCGCACCGCCAGGATCGAGAACACCGCCTCCGCCGCCCCGGCCGCGCCCAGCAGATGCCCGGTCGCCGATTTGGTGGAAGACATCGCCAGGCCCTTGGCGTCGTCGCCGAACAGCCGCTCCACCGCTTCCAGCTCCAGGTCGTCGCCGAGCGGGGTGGAGGTGCCGTGTGCGTTCACGTACTGGATGTCGCCGGTGCCGACGCCGCCGTTGCGCATCGCCGCCGTCATGGCGCGGAACGCGCCTTCATGGCCCTCGGCGGGCGCGGTGATGTGGAAGGCGTCGCCGGTCATGCCGTAGCCGGCCACCTCGGCATAGATCTTCGCGCCGCGCTTCTTCGCGTGCTCGTATTCCTCGAGCACGACAACCCCGGCGCCCTCGCCCATGACAAAGCCATCGCGGTCCTTGTCCCAGGGGCGGGATCCCTCGGTCGGGCGGTCGTTGAACCCGGTCGACAGCGCGCGCGCCGCGGCGAATCCGGCGATGCCCACCTCGCACACGGCTGCTTCCGCGCCGCCCGCGACCATCACGTCCGCGTCGCCCCACATAATCAGCCGGGCCGCGTCGCCGATGGCGTGCACCCCGGTCGCGCAGGCGGTCACCACGGAGTGGTTCGGGCCCTTGAAGCCGTATTTGATCGACACGTGGCCGGATGCCAGATTGATCAGCGCCGCCGGGATGAAGAACGGCGACAGCCGTTTCGCCTTGCCCTGGTGCACCATCAGCGCCGCGTCGGAGATCGTCTGCAGCCCGCCGATGCCGGAGCCGATCATCACGCCGGTGGCGCAACGATCTTCCTCGCTCTCGGGGGTCCAGCCTGAATCCTCCACCGCCTCCGTGGCGGCGACCATCGCCAGATGGATGAAGCGGTCCATCTTCTTCTGGTCCTTCACCGGGATCCACTCGGCGAGGTCCAGCTTGCCCTCCGCCCGGCTGCCGGCCGGCACCTGACCGGCGATCGTGCAGGCGAGATCCTTGGTATCAAAGGACTGGATCGAGGAAATGCCGGACTCGCTGTTGATCAAGCGCTTCCAGACGTGCTCCACCCCAATGCCGAGTGGACTGGCAATGCCCATGCCAGTCACCACGACGCGCCTGTCGCGCGAGCGCTGCATCGCTTCCGACCTTGCTATGCCGAACCGCTCAGGCGGCTTTCTGCTTCTCGATGTAGTCGATCGCGTCCTTCACGGTGGCGATCTTCTCGGCGGCGTCCTCGGGGATTTCCACGCTGAACGCTTCCTCGAAAGCCATCACCAGCTCGACCGTATCCAGGCTGTCGGCGCCCAGATCGTCGATGAAGGATGCCTCGGCGGTCACCTTGGACTCCTCGACGCCCAGATGCTCCACCACGATCTTCTTAACCTTATCGGCGATCTCGCTCATTGAAACTGCAACTCCTGCAAAGCGGTCCTGTGTGCTCGGACCATGATATCCACCCGGTTCGCCCCCGCCGGCTCCAGCCAGGATGCCATGCAAGGTATCCCCGTTAGGGGGTTAGGCTTTTTCCGTGCGACCCGTCGATCGGGAGACTCCACGCCGGATGAAGCTTGGCGCGATTAGCATGGTTCTGTCATCTGCGCCAACCGCCCGGAAACGGTTGCTCTCGCCAAGCGGCAGCGGAGCAACACCCGCGCTCGCCGCGCGCCTCAGAGCATCGCCATCCCGCCGTTCACATGCAGCGTGGCCCCGGTCACCCAGCCGGCCTCGTCGGACGCCAGATACACCACCGCGGCGGCCACATCGGCGGGCTGGCCGAGCCGGCCGAGCGGGATCTGCTCGCCGAGCCTGGCCCGCTGTGCGTCCGACAGGGCGTCGGTCATCGGCGTCTCGATGAAGCCGGGCGCCACCACGTTCACCGTCACCCCGCGCGAGCCGGCCTCCTGCGCCAATGCCTTGGTCATGCCCACCAGCCCGGCCTTGGCCGCCGCATAGTTGGCCTGCCCGGCATTGCCGGTGGCGCCGACGATCGAGGAAATGCCGATGATCCGCCCGGCGCGCCGGCGCAGCATGCCGCGCAGCGCGGCGCGGGCCAGGCGGAACGGCGCGGTCAGGTCCACGTCCAGCACCGCCTGCCAGTCCTCGTCCTTCATGCGCAGCGCCAGCATGTCGCGGGTGAAGCCGGCATTGTTGACCAGGACATGCAGCGGCCCCGCCGCCGCCTCGGCCGCCGCCACCAGCGCATCCGCCGCCGCCGGGTCCTTCAGGTCCGCAGGGCAGACATGCGCCCGCTCGCCCAGTTCCCTGGCCAGCGTCTCCAGCGCGTCCACCCGCGTGCCGGACAGCGCGACGATCGCGCCCTGCGCATGCATGGCCCGCGCGATGCCGGCGCCGATGCCGCCCGATGCGCCGGTGATCAGGGCCGCCTTGCCGTCCAAACGGAACATTTTGTCGTTTCCTGTCCTGATGAAGCCCGGCGCTTCAGCGCCTTATACCAACCCAACCGGCGCGATAACGGACCCTTGAGGGACCGTCATGGCCGGCCTTGTGCCGGCCATCCACGACTTTGATGGCCGCGTGAAAGGCGTGGATACCCGGGACAAGCCCGGGCAAGACGGGTCAGCGTTTCCGCCAGTGCTTATGCCATGATCCCTTGTCAGAGCGCCTTCAGCATCGCCTCGATCTCGCCGGGCGTTCCGGCGGAAAGCCCGGCGGCGTCCGGCGCGATCCGCTTGACCAGCCCGGCCAGCACCTTGCCGGCGCCGAGCTCCAGGAAGCTGTCCACGCCCATCGCCGTCATCGCCTGCACGCTCTCGCGCCAGCGCACGGTGGCGGTCACCTGCCGGATCAGCCCGTCCCGGATCGTGGCCGGATCGGTCGCCTTGGCGGCCGAGACATTGGCGATCAGCGGCACCAGCGGCGCGCCCGGCGGGGTTTTATCGAACGCCTCGGCCATCGCGTCCGCCGCGGGCGCCATCAGCGCGCAATGGAACGGCGCCGACACCGGCAGCAGCATCGCCCGGCGCACGCCGCGCGCCTTGGCCACCTCGATCGCCCGCTCCACCGCCGTGCGATGGCCGGAGATCACCACCTGTCCGCCGCCATTGTCATTGGCCGGCTCCACCACCTGGCGCACGCCGTTGGGGCGTTCCGCGGTGATGCTGTCGGGCACCAGCGCCGCTTCCTCGCAGATCGCGATGGCCTGATCCATCTCCACGCCCAGCAACGCCGCCATCGCGCCCTCACCGGCCGGAACCGCCTTCTGCATCGCCTGGCCGCGCAGGCGCAGCAGCCGCGCCGTGTCGGCGATGGAGAAACTGCCCGCGGCCGCCAGGGCGCTGTATTCGCCCAGCGAATGGCCGGCCACCAGCACCGCCTTCTGCGCCAGCTTGAAGCCGCCCTCGGCCTCCAGCACCCGCAGCACCGCCAGCGACATCGCCATCAGCGCCGGCTGGGTGTTTTCGGTCAGGGTCAGCTCTTCCGCCGGCCCCTCGAACATCAGCTTGGACAGCTTCTGCTGCAAAACCTCGTCGACCTCCTGGAACACCTCCCGCGCGGAGCTGAAGGCGGCGGCGAGGTCACGGCCCATGCCGACGGACTGGCTGCCCTGGCCGGGAAAAATGAACGCATGCACTGGCATCGATGGGTGTCCCATGAAGGGCCAAAAGCGGCTGTTGTACTTGTCGGGAGTCGGAAGCACGAAAGCCGTCAAACGCGGATCGCGGGGTGACGTGGCGTTCGAAGGCGTGGCGCGGCGGCGTAGCTTCTAAGGTTACGCCGTGTCAATGCGCCGGCCACAAAGCCGCCACACTCTCCCGCCGTTCGTCCCGTCGAGTGGCCTCGAACCCCGCACGCGGACCGCGCCGTTCCAACGCCCCCAATCGCATAATCCAGTTGCATAATCCGGAAAACCGTGCTTTACGCCCCGCCTTCCCTGCCGGGGGACAGGCACCTTCCCCGGCTATGCCCACCACCCCATTGGGGGGTGTGGTCCCTAACCTTCCTAACCGAAGACCGGATCGCGGGCGGAGACAAGCCAGAGGGAGTACCGGATGCCGTTATACGAATGCGTGCTGATCGCACGCAACGATGTCACGCAAGCGCAGGTCGACGCGATTGCCGACCAGATCGCCGCCAATCTCGAGACCGATGGCGGCACCGTCCAGAAGCGCGAGTACTGGGGCCTGCGCGGCCTGGCCTACCGGATCAAGAAGAACCGGAAGGGCCACTACATGCTGCTCGGCCTGGACGCCAAGCCCGCCTTCATCACCGAGATGGAGCGCCAGCTGCGGCTGAATGAAGACATCCTGCGCTTCATGACCATCCGCGTCGAAGCCATCAACGCCGAAGAGCCGTCCGCCATCCTGTCGCGCAAGCCCGACGACCGGGAGCGCGGTTTCCGCGGTCCCAAGCCGCCGGGCCGCTTCGAGAGCGGACGCAAGCGCGACGGCGGCGAAGGCCGTGAAGAATATCGCGCCCGTGACGACAACCGCGGCGAGGAATTCCCCCGTGGCGGCCGTGACGATTTCCGTGGCGCCCAGCGCGACGAGTTCCGCGCGGCGATCGAGGAGTAAGAACCCATGTCCGAATCAACCGAGTCCCGCGGTCGCGGCCCCAGTGGTGGCCCCAGTGGTGGTCCCGGTGGAGCCTCTGGCGGCGCTGGCGCCGCTGCCGGCGCCCGCCGTCCGTTCTATCGCCGTCGCAAGTCCTGCCCGTTCTCCGGCCCGAACGCGCCGAAGATCGACTACAAGGATGTGCGCCTGCTGTCGCGCTTCCTGTCCGAGCGCGGCAAGATCGTGCCGAGCCGCATCACCGCGGTCTCCGGCAAGAAGCAGCGCGAGCTGGCCAACGCCATCAAGCGCGCCCGCTTCCTGGCCCTTCTGCCCTACATCCTGGCCTAGGGAGCACGCACCATGGCAGCCGTTGAACTGATCCTGCTCCAGCGCGTCGACAAGCTCGGCCAGATGGGCGATGTGGTGAAGGTGAAGCCGGGCTATGCCCGCAACTTCCTGCTTCCCCAGAAGAAGGCGATCCGCGCCAGCAAGAGCAACGTCGCGCAGTTCGCCGAGCAGCGCGCCCAGCTGGAAGCGCAGAACATCAAGCGCCGCGAGGAAGCCGAGCGCATCGCCGAGCGCGTGGGCGGCCTTTCGGTCGTGATCATTCGCCAGGCCGGCGAATCGGGCAGCCTGTATGGCTCGGTCACCCCGCGCGACATCTCCGACATGTGCACCGAGGCCGGCCTGAGCGTTTCCCGCCAGCAGGTCATCCTGCCGGCGCCGATCAAGACCCTGGGCCTGACCGAGGTGCGCGTCGTGCTGCATCCGGAAGTGTCCATCCCGGTGACCGTCAACGTCGCCCGCAGCCCCGAGGAAGCCGAAAAGCAGGTCCGTGGCGAAGCGGTCGGCCTGGCCGCCGAGGAAGACGCCGCCGAGCCGCTCGAACTGTTCGATCCGAACGGCGAGCAGCCCGACATCTGAGCAGGCGCGGCCTCCACCGGGGCCGGCTGATACGAAAGCGGGGGGCTCCAGCCGGAGCCCCCCGTTCGATTCCGCCCCGATCTTTCTACGCCCCGATC
>JBBIQA010000153.1:0-10940 GCA_037442565.1 Rhodospirillales bacterium | reverse complement strand
AGGATCACCCCAGCGAAGGCCGCTTGCGCACCATGCGCGAACCCAGCACCTGGTCCCAAACGCCGCCACCCTCCGGCCGCTTCGCCCCGCGCCTGGGCGAGAATACGCGGGAAATCCTGGCCGAGGCCGGCCTGACCACCGAGCAGATCGACACCCTGCTGGACGCGAAGATCGCCTTCACCTGAAGCCGGCGGCCCGGCGCCAGTATCAGCCTGCGCCGCGGATCTGCCGTACCAGATCCAGCACGCGGCGCGCTTTCGCCACGATCGGATAGTCCACGAACGCCCCGTCCACCTGGATGGAGGCGGAACCCTCCGCCTCGGCCTTGTCGAACGCCGCCATGATCTTCTCCGCCCGGACGATCTCGGCATCCGATGGCGTGAAGCAGCGGTTCACGGTTTCGATCTGGTTCGGGTGGATGCACATCTTGCCCTGAAAGCCGAACCGGGCGGCGCGCCGGGCGGAGGCATCCAGGCCGTCCGCGTTGTTCAACTCCACCCAAACCGTGTCCAGCGGCGCTTCCAGCCCGGCGGCGCGCGATTGCACCACCATCTGGGCGCGGTAGGGGTCGAGTTCCGCCTCGTCGGTGGTCCAGGCCATGCCGACATCCAGCGTGAAGTCGCCGGCGCCGAACGCCATGCGGCGCATCCGCGTGCGTGAACGGGCGATGCGCTGAAGGTTTGCCATGCCCTCGCCGGTTTCGATGATCGGGATCAGGTCGATCTTGCCGACCGGCAGCCCGGCCTTGCGTTCCAGTTCGCTCATCAGCCAGTCCGCGGCCTTCATCTGCCAGCCGGCGCTCACCTTTGGCAGGATGATGCCATCGACGCCCGGCCCGATCACGGCGGCCAGGTCGCCATAGGCGAACGGCGTGTCCATCGCGTTCACCCGCACATAGCCCCCGCAATTGCGGGGGCGCCGCAGGGCGGCTACCACGGCCGACCGCGCGGCCTCCTTCTCCGCGACCGCGACCGCGTCTTCCAGATCAAGGATCGCGGCATCGGCGCCGCTGGTGAAAACCTTCTCCACCCGGCGCGGATGGTTGCCGGGGGTGAACAGGAAGCTTCTGTAGGCGGTCATTCGGTCATTTCCTTCGGTGTCTATTCCAGGCCCCAAACGCGGTGCTGATACACCGGCGTCCGCTGGCGGTCGGCGCGTTCCTGCGGGCTCATCGCCAGCCACAGCTTCAGGCGCTGCAGAACCTGGCGCGTCGGGGCGGCCAGATCCAGCGCCAGGGCCTCTTCCATGTCGAAGAAGCGCAGTTCCTCCAGTTCGCCGGAACCGGCCAGCGTGCCGGTGACCAGATCGGCGTCGATCACCAGGAAGCGCGCGTTGAAGCGGAAGGCGTTGTCCGGCGGCGTGACCATGCGGCAGAGGAAGTGCAGCCCGTCCAAAGCGGCCGGCGAGCCGATGGAAAGGTTGGTCTCCTCCTCCAACTCGCGCGCCGCGGCCACGCCCAGGCCGTGAGCCAGGGCGGCGTCGGCGGCTTTTTCCAGATGCCGGCGGGTGTCATGGCGCAGCTTGTTGGCGACCTCGGTGAAGGGGTCCTCGGGGTCCACCGCGCCGCCGGGGAACACCAGGCGGTTGGGCATGAACTTGTGCCGGTTGCCGCGCATGCCCATCAGCATCTGCGGGCCGGAGCTCGGCTGGCGCAGCACGATCAGGCTGGCGGCGTGGCGCGGCTTGACGGCGGCGGCTTCCTCTTCCGGGGTGGCGGGCAATTCCTCATCGGGATCAGGCAAGATCGAATCCTCGTGTCTTGAGATAGGCGGCAAAGCCGAAGCGTTCAGGCACGGAAAGCTGGCGGGCGCAATTCTCGCTCCAGCCGGCGTTTTCCTTCGGGCCGTAGATGTCGTGGTTCTTCAGGCCGTTCGGATGCAGCGGTTCGCGCGCCCGGCGGCGGTCGTCGTAGGCGGCGAGTTCGGTGGGCAGGTTGCTGTCGTCGTAGCGTTCCTGGTGAACCACAATGCTTTGCGGCAGCCGCATGGAGGTGTGCCGCCGAGCTTCCGGCCAGCCGAGCGTCAGCCCGGCGACCGGATAGACGCCTTCCGGCAGGCCCAGCAGGGGGGTTACCCGCTCGATATGGCTGCGGACATAGCTGATCGGGCAGGTGCCGAGACCCGCGGCATCCGCGGCAGCCATGAACTGGGCCATGGCCAGGGAGCAATCGACGGCGGTGTTCAGGAACGTGTCCAGATTGTTGTTGGCGTGCGGCATGGCGTGCATGTCGCACATACGCCGGCCGCGCCGCATGTCGCCGCACCAGACCAGGAACACCGGCGCCTGGCAGATCCAGTCCATGGTGCCGATCCAGTCGGCGATGCGCTTGATCCGCGCCGGATCGCGCATCACAACGACGGAATATTGCTGCAGGTCGGACTTCGCCGGTGCCGATTGCGCCGCGGCCAGCAGCGTTTCCAGCAAGGGCTCGGGCACCGCGTCCGGCTTGTAGCGCCTTGTGACTCGCCGATCGAGCAGGGCGGCCAGCGCTGGCGGCAGGTCCCCGGTATTGGCTGGTGTATTGGCTGGTATTCCGTAGCGCGCCGCCATCAGCGCCGCGCCGTCCATTCCAGTGTCTGGCATGATTATGACTCCCCCTGATCGAAGTTTGCCGCAAGAACCGGTGGGCGGATACCTCCGGCTTGGCTTGTGGCGGCCCGGGTTGTGCAGGATAAACCAGCCTCGTCTTCGGACGGTGGGATTTTGGGGAGGATGCGGCGAATGCGGAGTATCAGGATCGGATCCGGCGCCGGCTATTCCGGCGACCGCATCGAGCCGGCGGTGGAACTGGTCGAGAAGGGAAATATCCAATACCTCGGCTTCGAATGCCTCGCTGAGCGCACCATCGCCCTGGCCCAGCAGGCGCGCCTCGCCAATCCCGAGGGCGGCTACGACCCGCTGCTGCGGGCGCGGTTCGAGGCGGTGCTGGCCGGCTGTGCCGCGCGGGGCATCAAGATCATCTCCAACATGGGCGCGGCCAATCCCGTGGGGGCCGCGGCCGAGGTGGCGCGGATCGCGCGCGAACTGGGCATTTCCGGGCTCAAAATCGCGGCCGTGACGGGTGACGACGTGCTGGCGGCGGTGCGGGCGGGGAATTTTCCTCTGCTGGAGCGCCCGGGCACGATCGCCGACCTGGAAGGGCGGGAGATTTCCGCCAATGCCTATCTGGGCGTGGAGCCGATCGTGGCCGCGCTCCGCGCCGGCGCCGATATCGTGATTACCGGGCGCGTGGCCGATCCGGCCCTGTTCCTGGCGCCGCTGGTTTATGAATTTGGCTGGTCGCTCGACGATTTCGAGACGCTGGGGCGCGGCACCGTGGTCGGCCATCTGCTGGAATGCGCCGGGCAGATCACCGGCGGGTATTTCGCCGATCCTGGCTACAAGGACGTGTCCGACCTGGCCCGTCTGGGGTTTCCGTTGGCCGAGGTGTTCGAGGATGGAAGCGCGGTCATAACCAAGCCGCCGGGTTCGGGCGGTGAGGTCAGCCTGGCGAGTTGCAAGGAGCAGTTGCTGTACGAGTTGCAGGATCCCCGCCGGTATTTGCAGCCGGACGTGGTGGCGGATTTTTCGTCGGTTCGGCTGGAGCCGGCGGGGCATGACCGGGTGGCGATCTCCGGCGGATCCGGCACAAGGCGGCCCGATACGCTGAAGGTTTCGGTGGGCTATCTAGATAGTTTCATCGGCGAAGGACAGATCTCCTATGCCGGTTCCGGCGCCCTGGCGCGGGCGAGGCTGGGGTTGGACATCGTGCGCGAGCGGTTGCAACTGACCGGGGTGAAGACCACGGAACTGCGCTTCGACATCATCGGCGTGGATGCGCTTTACCGGGGGCCGGTGGGCAACCAGCCGGAACCCATGGATGTGCGCATTCGCGTCACCGGCCGCACCGACACGATGGCGGAGGCGGTGCGGATCGGCAACGAGGTGGAGACGCTGTTCACCAACGGGCCCGCCGGCGGCGGCGGAGCGTGGAAGAACGCGCGCCAGGTGCTGGCGGTGGTTTCCACCTTGATCCCGCGCGAGCTTGTTCACACCCAGATCAGCTACGAGGCGGCGTGATGAAACTGCGTGAACTCGCCCATGCCCGCACCGGCGACAAGGGCAATTCCTCCAACATCTCCGTGATTGCCTACGACCCAGGCGATTTCGCCTTCCTGGCCGAGCATGTGACAGCCGAAAAAGTGCGCGCGTTTTTCGCCGGGACAGTGAAGGGCGCGGTGGAGCGGTACGAGATGCCGGGGATTGGCGCGCTGAATTTCGTGCTGCACGACACGCTGGGCGGCGGCGTCACGCGGTCCCTGGCGCTCGACATCCACGGCAAGAGCCTGAGTTCCAGCTTGCTGGAAATGGACGTTCCCGACACCCAGCTTGCAACCCAAAGGACGAAAGCATGAAGCTGCCTCGTACGCCGTCGTTGCGGCTGGACGGCAAGCGGGCGCTGGTGACCGGTGCGGGACGCGGCCTGGGCCTCGCGGCGGCGGCGGCCCTTGGTCAGGCCGGCGCGCATGTGACGCTGATCTCCCGCACGCCGGCGGAGATCGAGGAAGCCGCGGCCGCGATCCGCGCGGATGGCGGTTCGGCCGACACGCTGGTGCTGGACGTGATGGATCGCGCGGGATGCGCCGCGGCGATCGCCGCGGCCGAGCCGTACGACGTGCTGGTGAACAATGCCGGCACCAACCGTCCGGCCAGCTTCCTCGACGTGACCGAGGAGGATTACGACGCCATCGTCGACCTCAATCTGCGCGCGGCGTTCTTCGTGGCGCAGGCGGTGGCGCGGCGGATGGTGGAGGGCGAGCGGCATGGCTCGATCATCCACATCTCCTCGCAGATGGGCCATGTCGGCGGCGCGCGGCGGACGGTGTACTGCGCGTCCAAGCACGCGATAGAGGGGTTGACCAAGGCGATGGCGATCGATCTGGCGCCGCACCAGATCCGCGTGAACACGATCGGACCGACCTTCTTCGAAACCCCCCTGACCAGACCCTTCTTCGAGAACAACGCGTTCAAGGAAGACACTTTGCGCCGCATCAAGCTCGGCCGCCTGGGGCAGGTGGAGGATCTGATGGGCTCGGTGGTTTTCCTGGCTTCCGATGCGGCGGCGCTGATTACCGGCACGTCGGTACTGGTGGATGGCGGCTGGACCGCCGAATAGAGGATCTTCCTACATGATACGTTTTCTGAAGAGCGGGCGCAGCGTCGAACAGACCGCTGAAGCGGATCGCGCGGTGCGCCAGACCGTCGAGGGCATCCTTGCCGACGTGATCGCGCGCGGGGATGCGGCAGTTCGGGAAATCTCGGAAAAATTCGACAAATGGTCGCCGGCGTCCTTCCGCCTGTCAGCGGCGGAAATCCAGGCGCTGATCGACACGCTGCCGGCGCAGGTGATCGAGGACATAAAATTCGCCCAGGCCCAGGTGCGCCGCTTCGCCCAGGCGCAGCGCGACAGCATGACGGAGATCGAGGTCGAGACGCTGCCCGGCATCACGCTCGGCCACAAGCACATCCCGGTTTCCTCGGTGGGCTGCTACGTGCCGGGCGGGCGCTATCCGATGGTGGCGTCCGCGCATATGAGCGTGGTCACCGCCAAGGTCGCCGGCGTGAAGCGGGTGATCGCCTGCACCCCGCCGCTGAACGGCGTGCCGCCGGCGGCGACCGTCGCGGCGATGGCGCTTGGCGGCGCCGACGAAATCTACCTGCTCGGCGGCGTTCAGGCGGTCGCGGCGATGGCGCTGGGCACCGAAACCATCGCCCCGGTGGACATGCTGGTCGGCCCCGGCAACGCCTATGTCGCGGAGGCCAAGCGGCAGCTTTACGGCCGCGTCGGCATCGACCTGTTCGCCGGCCCCACGGAAACGCTGATCATTGCCGATGAAACGTCCGACGTGGAGATGTGCGCCACCGACCTGCTCGGCCAGGCCGAGCACGGCCCGACCTCGCCTGCGGTGCTGCTGACCACGAGCGCGAAGATCGCCGAGGGGATCGAGGCGGAGATCCAGCGACAGTTGCGCGTGCTGCCGACCGCGGACGTGGCCGGCGTGGCCTGGCGCGATTGCGGCGAGGTGATCCTGTGCGACACGGACGAGGAATTGCTGTCGGAAGCGGACCGCATCGCGTCCGAGCATGTGCAGGTGCTGACAAGGAACCCACGCTGGTTCCTGGAGCGGATGACCAATTATGGCGCCCTGTTTCTGGGCAAGCAGACCAACGTAGCCTACGGCGACAAGGTGATCGGCACCAACCACACGCTGCCGACCAAGAAGGCGGCGCGCTATACCGGCGGCCTGTGGGTGGGCAAGTTCCTGAAAACCGTGACCTACCAGGAAGTCACCGACGAAGCCTCGGCGATGATCGGAGAATATTGCTCCCGGCTCTGCGCGATCGAGAACTTCGCCGGCCACAAGGAACAGGCGGACTTGCGGGTGCGCCGGTATGGCGGGAAGAACGCCGCCTAGCGCCCGGGCTTCCAGCCCCGCAGCAGCAGCGCATTGCTCACCACGCTGACGCTGCTCAGCGCCATCGCCGCCCCGGCGATCACCGGGCTGAGGTAGCCGGCCGCCGCGAGCGGGATGCCGAGCGCGTTGTAGGCGAACGCCCAGAACAGCCCCTGGCGGATCTTCGCCGCCGTGCGCCGGGAAATGTCGATGGCATCCGCCACCAGCACCGGATCGCCGCGCATCAGCGTGATGCCGGCGCTCTCCATCGCCACATCGGTGCCGTTGCCCATGGCGATGCCGATATCGGCGGCGGCGAGGGCAGGGGCGTCGTTGATGCCGTCGCCGACCATGGCGACGATGTCGTCGCCGCGATGCAGCCGGGCGATTTCGGCGGCCTTGTCGCCGGGCAGCAGGCCGGCCAGCACCGTGTCGATGCCGAGCGCCCCGGCCACCGCCCGCGCCGCGCCCTCGCTGTCGCCGCTCAGCATGGCGGTCTTCACGCCGAGATCGTGCAGCCGCGCGACCGCGCGGGCGGCGCCGGGCTTGGCGGTGTCGCTGAAGGCCAGCAGCCCCAGCAACGCCGGCGGCTGCAAGCGGCCCAGCCAGGAGATCGTGTGGCCGGAGGCCTCCAGCGCCGCGGCGCGCTCGCGCAACGGCGCGGTGTCGATGCTGCTCTCGTCCATCAGCCTTTGATTGCCCAGCGCGATCGCGGCGCCTTCCACGTCGCCGGTAACGCCCCGCCCGGCCAGCGCCCGGAACGCTTCGGCGGTCGGAACCACGATATCATCCGCGCCGGCGCGCGTGCGCACCGCCGCTGCCAATGGATGCTCGCTGCCCGCCTGCAGGCTGGCGGCCAGGCGCAACAACCCAGCGGCTTCGCCGGCGGCCGGCAGGATGTCCGTCAGTGCCGGCTTGCCCTCGGTCAGCGTGCCGGTTTTGTCGAACGCGACCAGCGTCACGTCATGCGCCCGCTCCAGCGCCACCGCGTCCTTGATCAGGATGCCCGCCCGCGCGGCCGCGCCGGTGCCCACCATGATGGCGGTGGGCGTGGCAAGACCGAGCGCGCAGGGGCAGGCGATCACCAGCACGGAGACCGCATGCAGCAATCCCGCGCGGGCGTCTCCTGCAAGACCCCACCAGGCCAGGAAGGTCAGCGCGGCCAGGCCCAGCACCACCGGCACGAACACGGCGCTGACGCGGTCCACCAGCAATTGGATCGGCGCCTTGGTCGCCTGGGCGTCCTCCACCATGCGCACGATGCGCGCCAGCATCGTCTCGGCGCCCACCGCGGTTGTCTCGATCGCCAGCAATCCGTCGGTGTCGATCGCCCCCGCCGCGACTCGTCCGCCGGGGGCCGCCTCCACCGGCAGGCTCTCGCCGGTGATCATGGAGGCGTCGATGGCGGCGATGCCCTCAATGATGCGGCCATCGACGGGAATGCGCTCGCCGGGGCGGACCAGCACGATGTCACCGACGCGCACCTGCGCAATCGGGATTTCGCTCTCCGCGCCATCGCGACGAACCCGTGCGGTGTCCGGCCGCAGCCGCATCAGCGCCCGAATGGCCGCCCCGGTTTGCCCCTTGGCGCGGCCTTCGAGGAATTTTCCCAACAGCACGAACGTGACGATCAGCGCCGAGGATTCGAAATACAGCCCTTCGTGCCCCGATGCTTCCGGCATGGGCCCCATCAGCAGGGACCACATGGACAGCCCCCAGGCCGCCGATGTGCCCAGCGCCACCAGCAGGTCCATGTTGCCCGCGCCGGCGCGAACCGCCTTCCAGCCGGAGATATAGAACCGCGCGCCGAGCCAGAACTGGATCGGCGTCGCCAGGGCGAACTGCACCCAGCCCCAGGCCATCGGCAGATGCGCGCCGGCCATGGAGGCCAGCATGCCCAGCACCAGCGGCGCGGACAGGGCGGCGGCCAGCAATGCGTGCCAGCGTTCCCTGGGGTCCGCGGCTTTCGGTTCGGTGCGCACGGTGGCTGGGGCGGCCTCGTAGCCGGCCTTTTGCACCGCCGTGATCAGGGCCTCGGCCGTGGCGGAGCCGTGGATGCGGGCGCGCTCGGTCGTCAGGTTCACCGTCGCGTCCTCGACGCCCGGCACGCGCTTCAGCGCCCGCTCCACGCGGCTGACGCAGGACGCGCAGGTCATCCCGCCGATGTCCAGATCCGTGTCGGTGGCGCGCTGCTGGTTCATGTCCATGGCAAGTCTGGCCTCCTGGCCCGGTCCGCCCATATCATAGGGCCAAACACAGTGAGGAGATGGCGCTTATGTCCGAAAAAGCAACTTTGGGTGGCGGCTGCTTCTGGTGCCTGGAGGCGGTCTACAAGGATCTGCGTGGCGTCCGCGCGGTGATGTCGGGCTACGCCGCCGGCCATACGGCCAACCCCAGCTATAAACAGGTCTGCTCCGGCGCCACCGGCCACGCCGAGGTGGTGCAGATCGATTTCGACCCATCGGAAGTGTCCTACGAGGATCTGCTGCGGGTGTTCTTCTCCATCCACGATCCCACCACCAAGGACCGCCAGGGCCACGATGTCGGCACCCAGTACCGCTCGATCATCCTGACCCATTCGGACGCCCAGGCGGCCGCCGCGAAGGCGATCGTCCAGGAAGTGACCGACCAGAAGGTGTGGCCGGGCAAGCTGGTGACGCAGGTGGAGCCGCTGACGGTGTTCTATCCGGCCGAGCCCGAGCATCACGACTACTTTGCCCGCAACCCCTTCACCGGCTATTGCCAGGCGGTCGTCGGCCCCAAGGTGGCGAAATTCCGCAAGACCTTCGCCTCGCGCCTGAAGAAGGAAGCCGCCGAATAGGGCCGCTTGCGCCGGGCCGGACGCCCGGTGCAACTTGACGCATCGCTTTGGGGAGAGACGCACCATGGATCTGAGTTTCACGCCGGCCGAGCTCGCCTTCCGTGAGGAAGCGCGCCGGTTCTTCCGCTCGGAAATCCCCGAGGCGATCCGGCAGAAGGTGCGTGACGGCGTCGAGCTGAGCAAGGAAGACATCGTCACCCAGCACCGCATCCTGAACGCGCGCGGCTGGGCGGTGCCGAACTGGCCGGTAGAACATGGCGGGCAGAACTGGTCTCCGGTGGAACTGTACCTCTACCAGGACGAGATGCAGCAGGCCTGCGTTCCCGGCCCGCTGGCGTTCAATGCCTCCATGGTCGGGCCGGTGATCGCGCAGTTCGGGTCGGAGGCGACCAAGCAGCGCTTCCTGGCCAAGACGGCCAACCTGGACATCTGGTGGTGCCAGGGCTTCTCGGAACCCGGTTCGGGCTCCGACCTCGCCAGCCTGCGTACGAAAGCCGAGCGCGTTGGAGAAAAGTATATCGTCAATGGCCAGAAGACCTGGACCACGCTCGGCCAGCACGCGGACTGGATCTTCTGCCTGGTTCGCACCGATCCGGCGGCCAAGAAGCAGGAGGGAATTTCCTTCCTGCTGATCGACATGACGACCAAGGGGATCAGCGTCCGCCCGATCCAGACGATCGACGGCGGCTACGAGGTGAACGAGGTGTTCTTCGACGATGTCGAGGTGCCGGCCGAGAACCTGGTGGGCGAGGAGAACAAGGGGTGGGACTACGCCAAGTTCCTGCTCGGCAACGAGCGCACCGGCATTGCCCGGGTGGGTCAATCGAAGGCGCAGGTGGCGCGGATCAAGGAAATCGCCAAGCTGGAATTCGCCGGCGGCGCGCCGCTGAGCGAGGACCTGCGCTTCCAGGAGCGGATCGCGGAAATCGAGGTGCAGCTGAAGGCGCTGGAGATGACCCAGCTGCGCGTGGTGGCGGACGAGCGGCGCCAGCAGAAGGGCAAACCAAATCCCGCGTCCTCGATCCTGAAGCTCCAGGGTTCCGTGATCCAGCAGGCGCTGACCGAGCTGGTGATGGACGTGGTGGGGCCGTACGTGCTGCCGTTCCAATGGCACGAGGACGGATCGAACGAGCCGATGATCGGCCCGGATGCCGCGGCGACAGCGGCGCCGGAGTATTTCAATAACCGCAAGGTTTCGATCTACGGCGGGTCTAACGAGATCCAGCGCAACATCGTCGCCAAGGCCATTTTGGGCCTGTGAAAAGTAGGACTTAAGAAAATGGACTTCGATCTGAGCGACGACCAGCGCCTGCTGAAAGACAGCGTGGACCGGCTGGTGGCGGACAAGTACGGCTTTGAGACCCGCAAGATCTACAGCGCCGAGCCCGACGGGTGGAGCCGGGCGATCTGGGCGCAGCTGGCCGAATTGGGCCTGCTCGGGCTGCCGTTTGGCGAGGAATACGGCGGCTATGGCGGCGGGCCGGTCGAGACGATGCTGGTGATGGAGGCGTTCGGCCGCGGGCTGGTGCTTGAGCCATATTTCGCCACCGTGATCCTGGGCGGCGGCCTGGTCCGGTCCATGGGCAACGCGGCGCAAAAGACCGACATCCTGACCGCGATCGCCAACGGCAAGCGGCTGCTGGCCTTCGCCCATGTGGAGCGGCATTCGCGCTATGATCTGGCCG
>JBBIQA010000152.1:0-11078 GCA_037442565.1 Rhodospirillales bacterium | reverse complement strand
GAACTCGTTCCCTGGACCCTTATAAATTGGTTTGCTGGGAAAGGGGGCATTAGCGACGTAGCCGTTGACAGGCTTCGGCATGCCCCCTTTCCCAACAAACCAGTCCATGGGGTTAAGGGGACGAGTCCCCTTACGGGTGCAGGGCAGAGCCCTGCCGGGGTCCGGGGCGGAGCCCCGCCCTTGCCTTCCCGCCGCTCTGCGCCCGAGGCTGGGGGCATCAGCTGCGGGCCCGTTCCACCTGGGTTATGCCGGGGGCGCCGCGCAGTCCGGCGATGACGGTGGAGAGGTGGCGGATGTCGCGCACGTCCACGTCCACCAGCACCTCGAAAAAATCCTGCTGGCGATTGACGATCTTCAAATTCATCAGCGATCCGTCATGCTTGACGATGGCGTTGGTCAGGTTGGCCAGCGCGTTGGAGGTGTTGGCCGCGATCACGCTGATGCGTCCGGTATGGGTGGCCGGCTTGCCGGAGGCGTCGCGGGCGGGTGTGACGGTATAATCCCACTCGACATCGATGAAGCGTTCCGGCGTGGCGGCGAAGCTTTCCAGTGTCTGGCAGTCATTCGTGTGGATCGTCACGCCCTTGCCGGTGGTAACGATGCCAACGATCCGGTCTCCCGGCAGCGGATGGCAGCAGCCGGCGTAGTGCACGGCCATGCCCGACACCAGGCCGCGGATCGGCATGGCGCCGTCGCCCATGCGCTGCCCGCCCGCGCGCCCGTCCGGGCGGGCCGGCAGCGGGGGCACCATGCGCGGGGTGCGCGGGGTCTGGCGCAGTTCCGGGTAGGCGGCGTGCACCACGTCCTTGGGGCCGAGATTGTTGGTGCCGACGGCGACGTACAGATCGTCCAGCCCGGCGAACTTGAAGTGCTTGAGCGTCGGCTCCAGCGTCTTTTCCGAGCCGTCCAGGCCTTCCTGGCGGAACGCCTTGGCGAGCGCTACGCGGCCCTGATCGACGTTCTGCTCGCGCTGCTGGGCGTGCACGTAGCGGCGGATGCGCGCGCGCGCCTTGCCGGTGACGACGAAGCGTTCCCATTGCGGCGAGGGCGTGCCGCCGCGGGAGGTCATGATCTCGACCTGGTCGCCGTTCTGCAGTTCGTGGCGCAGCGGCAGCAGCCGCCCGTTCACCTTGGCGCCGACGCAGGTATCGCCGACCTGGCTGTGCACGGCGTAGGCGAAATCCACCGGCGTGGCGCCGCGCGGAAGCTGGATCAGCGTGCCCTTCGGAGTGAAGCAGAACACCTGGTCGCCGTAGAGTTCGAGCTTGGTGTTCTCCAGGAATTCGTCCGGGGCGGTGGAGTCCTCCAGGATTTCCAGCAGGTCCTGCACCCAGCGGAAGCGCTTGAGGTCGTTGGCGGCGGCGTCGTTCTGCTTGTACAGCCAATGCGCGGCAACGCCGTTTTCCGCCACGTCGTGCATTTCCGGGGTGCGGATCTGCACCTCGATCTTCTGGTTGCGCGGCTCGCGCAGCGTCACGCCGGTATGCAGGCTCTGGTAGCCGTTCGATTTCGGCGTGGACATGTAGTCCTTGAACCGGCCGGAGATCACCGAGTAGGCCGAATGGACCGCGCCGAGGGCGGCGTAGCAGGCTTCCTTGGTCGGCACGACGACGCGGAAGGCCATGATGTCGGACAGCTGCTCGAAGGCCACGTTGCGCCGCTGCATCTTCTCCCAGATGGAGTACGGGGATTTCTCCCGTCCGGAGACCTCCACCTGCCCGATGCCGGCTTCCTGGCAGACATGCACCAGTTCCTGCCGAACCTCCTCGATCACATCCGCGCCCTGCCCGCGCAGGAAGTTGAGCCGGGCCTGGATGGTGTCGAAGGCCTCCGGCTCCAGCTGCGCGAAGGCGAGGGTCTGCAATTCGGTCTTCACCGCGTCCATGCCGATGCGTTCGGCCAGCGGGGCGTAGATCTCCATCGTCTCGCGCGCGATGCGCTTGCGGCGATCCTCGTTGGTCACGAAATGCAGCGTGCGCATGTTGTGCAGGCGGTCGGCGAGCTTGACCAGCAGCACGCGGATGTCGCGGCTCATCGCCAGCACGAGCTTGCGGAAGTTCTCCGCCTGCTTGGTGCGGTCCGATTGCAGTTCCAGGCGGGTCAACTTGGTGACGCCGTCCACCAGGCCGGCGATCTCGCGGCCGAAGCGCGTCTCGATCTCCGCCAGCTTGACCGGCGTATCCTCGATCACGTCGTGCAGCAGGCCGGTGACGATGCTGGCGGTATCCAGCCGGTAGCTGGCCAGGATGTCGGCGACCGCGACGGGGTGGGTGATGTAGGGGTCGCCGTTGTCGCGCTTCTGGGCGCCGTGCGCCTTCATGGCCATGACGTAGGCGGCGTCGATCAGCGCCGTGTCGGCCTTGGGATCGTAGGCGTGGACCTTTTCCGTCAGTTCGAACTGACGAATGATCCTCGGCCGGTCGCGGCCGCCGGACGGGGGAGAATCCGCCGAAGGCCGGTCATTCGCGGGCCCATCAACCAGGGCAGCAGGCAGGATCGCGGACCGGTCAGTTTGAGCCGGCGGAGCAGGATTGGCGGAGGAAACATTGCCGGCACTGACGCCATCCGGCGAAAGGGCGCGCGACGCTGCCGCGGGCGCCGGGAACTGTCGTCCGGATCGTCCCGCGCGCATGTTCCCCTATTTGCCCATGATCTGCTTCAGCGGCGCCGGCCGCCGAGTTCCGCCTCGATCGCCGCTTCCAGATCCTCGGGCGACATCGCATCGGTATCCGCCGAGAGGCCGGCGGCCTCTTCCTCGGCCGAGATGTCCTGCAGGCCGAAGATGTTCTGGTCGGTCGGAATGAGGTCGAGCACTTCCTCGTCCGCGGGTTCCGGCTCGGGCGCGCGAGAGAGCGACTTGATGAGATCCATTTCCAGCCCGTCCAGCGGGATGGTTTCCTCGGCGATCTCGCGCAGCGCGACGACGGGGTTTTTGTCGTTGTCGCGGTCCACGGTCAGTTCCTCGCCACGGCTGAGGTTGCGCGCGCGCTGGGCGGCGAGCAGCACAAGCTCGAAGCGGTTCGGTATCTTTTGGACGCAATCTTCGACGGTGACACGCGCCATGCGTTCAGCCTCCGGTAATCAAAACGGGTGAACCTTCGATTTAAGCGAACCCCCACCAGAAAGCAAGGGACACGGTAGTCTCAATCCAGGCTCCCCGCCGCCATGTGGCGCACCTGGCCCGGGGAAATGGCACCTGCGGCCATCGCGGGACGACGGTCAAAGCACACGGATGGCCTGCACCGGCAGGTCGGCAATCAAATCGCGCACACTGCGGCCAGACACCGGATGCACCCAGTGCGGCGCCACATCGGCCAGCGGCCGTAGCACGAAGGCGCGCAGATGAGCACGCGGGTGCGGCAGGACCGGGTCGGGCGCCGTCCGCACCAGGCCGCCCATCGCCACGATGTCGAGGTCCAGCGTACGCGCCGCGTTGACGACGCCTCGGCTGCGGCCGGCATCGCGTTCGATTTTCTGGAGAATCGCCAATAATTCAGCCGGATCGGTCTCGCCGCGCAGATGTGCGACACCATTGATATAGTCCGGTTGGCCGGACGGAGGAACCGGAGCGCTCAGATACCATCGTGACAGGCCAACCAGCCGAAAACCCGACAAACTGTCGAGGGCAACCACCGCGTCCCGGGCTGTCTGGATCGGAGGCAGGCCGGACAACGATGGCAGGTTTGCGCCAATCGCAATCAAGACGTCCGTGGCCAATCGCGATCCCTCTTCACTTTTGATATGGTAGATGTGATAATTAGATGACGTTAAGCACCGGCGTCGTGATTAGGCCGGCTAGCTCTATATCCCGAATTCCTCATAGCATCTAAACCTGAAAGGCTTCCCATCGTGCATTTCCTCCCCAACGAGCGGGTTGCGTTGTTCATCGACGGCGCCAATCTCTATTCGGCTTCGCGCAACCTCGGCTTCGATGTCGACTATCGCAACCTGCTGGAGTATTTCCGCAAGCAGGCAAACGTCATTCGTGCATATTACTACTCTGCCGTGCTGGAAACCGAGGAATACTCGCCTCTGAAGCCGCTGACGGATTGGCTGGCCTATAACGGTTACGCCCTTGTCACGAAGCCGGCCAAGGAGTTCACCGATGCTGCCGGCCGCCGCCGCGTGAAAGGCAACATGGACATCGAGGTTGCGGTGGACATGCTGGAACTGGCGCCCCGGATCGACCACGCTGTCCTGTTCAGCGGCGATTCGGATTTCCGCCGGTTGGTCGAGGCGGTGCAGCGCAAGGGGGTTCGGGTATCCGTCGTCTCCTCCATCCGCACCAGCCCGCCGATGGTGGCCGATGAATTGCGCCGCCAGGCCGATCATTTCCTGGAACTGGCCGACATCGCCCAGGAGTTCACCCGCCGGCAGACCGAACAGCGGCCGCGCCCGGCCCCGCCGATCCGCATGACCCCGGCGGAGCCGTTCCACGACCCGCACGACCCTGACTAGCGCGCGAACGGCTTGCTGATCCGCCGATCGCATTAATTCGCGGTAGACGCTTGGCGGCTATGCCGGATGTCAGGATGCCTTTTCCCGGATGGACGCAATGCCCGGATGCACGCAATGATCGACGCTCCTGGCCATGATTGTGGGCTCTGTCCCCGGCTGGTTGCCTACCGGGAGGCAAACCGGACCGCCAACCCAGACTGGTTCAACGGCCCGGTGCCAAGTTTCGGCGATCCCGCGGCGCGGTTCCTCGTTGTCGGCATGGCGCCCGGCGTGCGCGGGGCAAATCGAACCGGACGGCCGTTTACCGGCGACCATGCCGGGCTGCTGCTCTACACCACCCTGCTGAAATTCGGATTCGCCCAGGGCGTCTATCTGGCCGACCCCGATGACGGGCTGACCCTGCATGATTGCCGGATCGCCAATGCAGTGCGCTGCGTGCCGCCGGCCAATCTGCCGGTGCCGGTGGAGGTTACCGCCTGCAACCGCTTCCTGACCGCGGAGTTGCAGGGCATGGCGAATTTGCGCGTGGTCCTGGCGCTAGGGGTCCTGGCCCATGCCGCGGTGCTGAAGGCCTGCGGCATACCGCCCTCCCGGATCCGTTTCCAGCACGGCAAAATGCACAGCCTGCCGGACGGCCTGAAACTGGCGAACAGCTACCACGTGTCCCGCTACAACACGAACACCGGCCGGCTGACTGCTGAGATGTTCGGGACCGTGGTGGAGGATATCGTCCGGGAACTCGGGTCCTCGTAGCCCCCGGGGGCTCCACTCCCCCTGACCGATCGACCCTTGCGTTGCTGTCAGGATAGGATGGCGACGGCAACACAGGGAAACCGCCATGCTCGTGCGATTCGGCATCGTCGGCCGCCGGCCCGACATGACGGTTGAGGCGTTCCGCAGCTATTGGCGCGACGTGCATGGCCCGCTGGCAGGGGCCATCCCCGGGGTACGGCGCTATCATCAGAACCTGGTCACCAGCGCCCAGCAACTGCGCCTGGATATTCCGCTCGGCCCCTGGCACGCGGACGGCTTCTCGCAAATCTGGTTCGACGACGATGATGCCATGCGCCGCGCCCTCGCCGCCCCCGCCTATGCCGCCAACGCCGCCGACATCCCCAACTTCATCGGCGATTTCAAGCTGCTGGTCTGCGCACCGAACCCCGCGATTGCCATCCCACCGAGCGCCGGCAGGCTGCGCAAGCGCATCTCCCTGCTGAAGCGCCGATCCGACATCAGCGCCGCCATGTTTCGCGACGAATGGATCGGCCGCCATGCGGAGATCATGAGCAACATCGCCGGGATCGTCGGCTACACGCAAAACCGGGTGATCCACCGCGGGCCGGACCCATCGGTCAATCTGCCCTACGCAGAGTTGCCGATCGACGGCATCTCGGAGCTGTGGTTTCGCAGCACGGAGGAATTGCGTGATACCCTGCACACCCCGGCCGGGGAAGCCCTGATGGCCCATGCCCGCGCCTTCCTGGGAGAGATCACCACGTTCGAGGTCGAGGTCTATCCGGTGGTTGACGCAGCCGTCTAAGCAGGAACGGGCCTGGCCAGCTCTGCGGCCACCGCCGCCTGGATCGCCGCGCCATCCGGTTCATCGGCGGAGCCGAACGTTGCCGCGATCCGCCCATCCCGCCCGATCAGCACCTTGTTGAAATTCCAGCCGGGCTCCCATTTCCGTTCCGTGCGCACCCAGCCATAGAACGGCGCCGCCTCGGCGCCCTTCACGTGGGAGATCGCCGCCAGCGGAAAATCGATGCCGAAGCGGGTGTCGCAGAAGGTCTTCACCTCGCCGTTGCTGGCACTCTCCTGGTCGAAATCCCGGCTTGGCACGCCGATCACCGTCAGGCCCTTCGGCGACAACTCCCGGTGCACCGCCTCCAGCGCCTTGTATTGATAGGTATAGCCGCAGAACGAGGCGGTGTTGGTGACCAGCAGGACCCGGCCCTTGAAGGCAGCCAGGTCGAGCGTGCCATCCTCGATCGAGGGGAAGCTGAAATCCCAGGCCCGCTTTTCGCCGGCCGATGCGCCCGCTGTCATTGCCGTCGCTCCCATTGCGGTCAGGAAAACCCTTCGCGTCAGCCTAACCATATCGCTCCTCCGCCCAGGGGTCGGCGTTATTGTGGTAGCCGCGCACTTCCCAGAAGCCCGGCCGGTCGCGGATCACGAACTCGATCCGGCGGATCCATTTGGCCGATTTCCAAAGATACAGCCGTGGGATCAGCACCCGCACCGGGCCGCCATGCTGGCGGGTAATCGGCTTGCCTTCCCATTCATGGACCAGGAATACGTCGGGCTGGTCGAACTGGTCGAGGCGGACATTGGTCGTGTACCCGTCGTAGGAATGGAACACGATATGCTTCGCCAAGGGATCGGGTTTCACCATCTCCACCAGCGTGCGGGCGGCGACGCCCTTCCAGCGGTTGTCGTAGCGCGACCATTGGGTGACGCAATGCATGTCCGAGACGCTCTGCTCCATCGGCAGGGCCATGTACTCGGAAAAGTTCAGCGACAGCCGGTTCTCCACCGCGCCGTCAAGGTCGAGGCGGAACTTCATCTCCGGCACGTCCGGCTGCTGGCCGAGATCCAGCACCGGCCAGTCCTTCACCAGGGTCTGACCAGGCGGCAGCCGGTCACGGGCGGGGTCGGCGGTCTGTCCGGTCAGCAGGCGCCCGTCGCGGGCCCATTCCTGCTTGGTCTCGATCAGCTTGTCGCGGCGCTTGCCGGTGATCTGGATATCGTCGTCGTCGGAACTGGTCATTGCGGCCCTCTGCGTTCGTCCAGCCTTAGATGGCGCAGCCGGCGGGCGATCGCCAGGGGCTATTTGTTCCGCAGCAGCCGGGCCTTGTCGCGCTGCCAGTCACGGGCGGCGATCGCATGGCGCTTATCGGCCTTCTTACGGCCCTCGCCGATGCCGATCAGCACCTTGGCGACCCCTCGGTCGTTAAAATGGATCTGCAACGGCACCAGGGTCACGCCGTCCCGCGCGACCTGACCCAGCAGCTGGTCGACCTGCTTGTGCTTGAGCAGCAGCTTGCGCGGGGCGCGCGGCTCGAACCGCGACAGCACCCCGCCCTGGTATTCCGGGATATAGGCGTTGAACAGCCACACCTCACCATTGCGCTCGCCGGCCCATGCCTCAGACAGCGTCGCTCGGCCGTGCCGCAGGCTTTTCACCTCCGGCCCCTTCAGCACCAGTCCGGCTTCGACCGTCTCCTTGATCGTGTAGTCGAAGCGGGCCTTGCGGTTTTGCGAGGCGATGCCGTGCGAAATCAGGCCGGATTTGGACTTGGTCTTCGTCTCCGCCATCAGTCCATCAGTTCAGCAGCCCGACCTCGATCATGGCGGCCCGCACGCGCGCGCGCGTCGGCTCCATCAGCGGGGCGAGCGGCAAGCGGCATTTTTCCGAGGTCTTGCCGAGCAGGCTGGCGGCGAACTTCACCGGGCCAGGGCTGGTTTCGGCGAACAGCGCGTCGTGCAGCGGCACCAGGCGGTTCTGGATCGCCATGGCGTCGGCGAAGCGGCCCTGCATCCAGGCGGTCTGCATCTCCGAGCACAGGCGCGGCGCCACGTTGGCGGTGACGCTGATGCAGCCGACGCCGCCGGCGGCGTTGAACGACAGGGCGGTGTGGTCCTCACCGGAAAGCTGGCAGAAATCTTCGCCGCAGGCGCGGCGCGTGTGCAGCGGGCGCACCAGATTGGCGGTGGCGTCCTTCACGCCGACGATGTTCCGGTGCTTGGCCAGGCGCGCCATCGTCTCCACGCTCATGTCCACCACGCTGCGCGGGGGGATGTTGTAGATGATCATGGGAATGTCCGCGGCGTCGGCGATGGCGGAGAAATGCAGGAACATGCCTTCCTGGGTCGGCTTGTTGTAGTACGGCGTGACCACCAGGATGCCGTCCGCGCCGGCCTGCCTGGCATGCTTTGCCAGGCCGATCGCCTCGGCGGTGCTGTTGGAACCGGCGCCGGCGATCACCGGCACGCGCTTGCGCGCCACCTCGACGGCGATCTCCACCACGCGCTTGTGTTCGTCATGGCTCAGCGTCGGCGACTCGCCGGTGGTGCCGACCGGCACGATGCCATGCGTGCCCTCGGCGATCTGCCACTCGACGAAGTCGGCATAGGCTTTTTCGTCCAGAGAGCCGTCCGGCCGCATGGGCGTGATCAGAGCGACGAGCGATCCCTTGAACATGACTGTCTCCGTCCTGGCGGTGCCGACTGCTCGCCGCATGGCGTCTGGCCATCGCGGCGCGGCTTCGTGATTGCAAACGCGGAAGCTAGGCGTGCGCGGGATGCACCGCAAGATGCTGCCACGCGACTCCGATCCGCGCTATAGTGGCGTATGGTTCGCATCATCCCCCTGCTGCTTCTCCTGCTCTCGGCGTTGCCGGCCGCGGCGCAGGATCCCATCCAGGCGGTGCACGCGGAGCGCTGGTCGGATGCCCAGGCGATCGCCGCGAGCAACCCCGATCCGCTGGCCGCCAAGCTGGTCACCTATTACCGGCTGCTGACGCCGAATGCGGCGCGGGTGGACGAGATCACCGCCTTCATGGCCGCCAACCCGGACTGGCCGGCCCAGGGACTCCTCGAGAAGCGGCGCGAGGAGGCACTGGCGAACGAGACCGACGACGCCCTGGTGCGCGCCGAGTGCGACCGCAACCTGCCCAACGCGCCTCTGGCCGGTGCCCCTGCCCTGCTGCGCTGCGCCGATGCGCTGGAAGCGGGCGGACGGCACGACGATGCGACGCAGTTCTCGGCCAGGGCCGACGCCGCGCGCGCCGGGGCCGCCCCGGCGCCGATGCTGGAACAGGCGCGCGCGATGCGCCTGGCGGGCCAGGATGAAGATGCGCTGGCGCTGTGGCTGCAGCAGGGCCCGAACGCCCAGGCCGAAGCACCGGCTTCCCGCCTGCCGGCCTATTGGAACGAGCGCCAGATACTGGCGCGGCGGCTGCTGCGCGACGGCGACGACAAGGGCGCCTACGCGCTGGTAAGCGCGCACGGCCAGACCCAGGCGGGACAAGTGGTGGATGCGGAGTTCCTGGCCGGCTACATCGCGCTCCGCCGGCTGAACCAGCCCGATGCAGCAGCGAAACACTTCCAGGCCCTGGCCGACGCTTCCCACGCCGTCATCACCCAGGGGCGGGCGTGGTACTGGCTGGGCCGCGCCGCAGCCGCCGCCGGGCGCGATCCCAAGCCCTTCTACCTGAAGGCCGCGGACTACCCGACCAGCTTCTATGGCCAACTGGCCTCCGTGGCGCTGGGCGAGGATGCCGAGACGCTGTCGCGGCGGATCAATGCCGTGAAGGACCCCGGCTTCAGCCAAAAGCAGGTCGGCTATTTCGCCGGACGGGAACTGGCGCGCGCCGCGGCCCTGCTCGCCGGCTGGAGCGAGCCGCACCGCGCGCACGCCTTCCTGCTGCGGCTGGACGAGCTGTCGCCCGATCCGTCCGACCGCGCGCTCACGGCGCGCTATGCCCTGGGGCTCGGCATGCCGGAAATGGCCGTATTCATCGCCCGGCGCATGGGGCGCGACGGCGTCGCGCTGCCGGAAGCCGGCTGGCCGATGCCGGTGGACCCGCCCACGGCCCCGGCCCAGGTGGACCCGGCGGTGGCGCTCGGGCTGATGCGCCAGGAGAGCAGCTTCGATGTGGGAGTGGTCAGTCCCGCCGGCGCGCGCGGGCTGATGCAGCTGATGCCGGCAACCGCGCAGGTCGTCGCCCGTCAGCTTGGCGAGGGCACCTCGCCGGCCGCGCTGACGCGTGATCCCGACCAGAACATGCGCCTGGGCACGGCCTATTTCGCCGGGCTGATGGACCGCTTCGGCGGCGCCCTGCCGTTCGCGGCCGCCGGCTACAATGCGGGGCCGAACCGGGTGGATAGCTGGCTGGCGGAGAACGGCGACCCGCGTGTGACGAGCCAGGGCACGGGACCGGGGATCGACATGATCGACTGGATCGAGCTGATCCCGTTCGGCGAGACCCGCAATTACGTCCAGCGGGTGCTGGAGAACGTCGCCGTCTACCGGGCCAAGCGCGGCGAGACCACGCCGACCTTGGTCGCCGAATGGACGAAATAGGCCGGATACTCTCCGCCTGGGACGGCCTGCCGGTCGCGGTGACGGAATGGAACGACGGCGACGGCCTGCCAGCGTTGCTGTGCCTGCCCGGCTTGGTGCGGACCGCCGGTGACTTCGCCGGGTTCGCCAGGGAGTTCGGTGGCGGGCGGCGGGTCGTTTCCCTCGATTATGCCGGACGCGGGCAGTCCGGCCGGGTCCGCGATGTCGGCCGCTACGGACCGGAGGCCTGCCTGCGCGACGTGCTGGATGTCTGCACCGCGCTGCATCTGCATCATGTGATCGTGGTCGGCACCAGCTTCGGCGGGCTGCTGGCGATGGGCCTTGCCGCCGCGCGGCCGGGACTGCTGGCCGGGGCGGTGCTGAACGATATCGGACCAGACATCGGCACGGCTGGCGCGGCGTTCATCCGCGGCTTCGTCGCCACCGACCCGGCGCTGCCCGATCTCGATGCCTGCGCGGCGTATCTGCGCGAGCGCCTGCCCGACCTGTCGATCGGCGATGACGCCGGCTGGCGCGGCTTCGCGGCGCTGACCTA
>JBBIQA010000151.1:0-11184 GCA_037442565.1 Rhodospirillales bacterium | reverse complement strand
TTTGCCCGCAGCCATGTTGCGAACCGGGCCCTATGGCGGGCCGAGGCCTTTCCACTGGATCTTTGGCACGCGGTGGGAAGGGCGGGATTGTTCCGGATCGGCCTGCCGGAGACCCACGGGGGCGCCGGCGGCGGCTATGCCGACATCGCGGCGGCGGATGCGGCGCTGGTGGAGTTCGGCGGTGCGCCCGGCTTCGGCGGCGCCTGGGCGGTACACCAGATGGTGGCGCGGTTCATGGTGCTGGGGTTCGGGTCGGACACGCAAAAGGCCATGCTGTTGCCAGGACTGGCGTCGGGGGAGTTGACGATCGGCGTGTCGATTTCGGAACCCGGCGCCGGGGCGCATCCGAAGCACCTGACCAGCACGGCCGTGCGGTCCGGCGGTGGCTTCGTGCTGAACGGGGTGAAATCCTATGCCAGCAATGGGCCGATCGCGGATTTCTTTCTGGTTTTCGCCATCACCGAACAGAGCGGGACGAAGAAGCGCTTTTCCGCATTTCTGATCCCACGCGGAACGGCCGGACTGGAGGAGATCCCCTCGCCGCCCCTCGAATTCCTTCGGCCATCGCAGCATTGCGGCCTGCGCATGACCGATTGTGCCGTGGCGGCAGCGGCCGTGCTCGGGCCGGAGGGTGGCGCGTTCGAGGCGATGGCGATGCCGTTCCGCGATATCGAAGATGCGGTTGGCAGCGCCGGCATGGTGGCGGCGTTGGGCCGGCTGTTGCGGCTTCTGGCGCGCGATACGGCCCCGGATAGCGCGGAAAAGGCCGCGCCGGCGCTCGGCGGCATCGCCGCCTCGGTAGCCGTGGCCCGGCATGCGGCGGCGGCTTTGGTGGCGGATCTGGACGCCGGGGCCTGGCGGCCTGGGGCACCTCCGGCAAGCCTGACGGGCATCCGACTGCTCTGCGCAGACATACTGGAGCGTATTAAGGTCTACCGGTCGGACTTCTCCCCCGCGCCAGACGATGCTATCGACGCTGTGGTCGGGGACGTCTCGACCCTGCTGGCGATCGCCAGGGGACCACGCATGGTGAAACAGAGCAGGCTTGGGATCGCTCTTATGAGGCAAGAACAAACCGCATGACCGGAAACGTCGACGTATTGCTGGGATCTATCGACGCCATCGAGAACGGCCTTGGCCAGTTCGGCTATATCGCCAACCGGCAGATCTCCACCGCGGTATACCTATCGCACCATCTGCAGAAGCCGATCCTGGTGGAGGGTCCGGCCGGCGTCGGCAAGACCGAACTCGCCAAATCGGTCGCCGCCTATGTCGGCATGCCGCTGATCCGCATGCAGTGCTACGAGGGGCTGGACGAGTCCAAGGCATTGTATGAGTGGAAATACGGCAAGCAACTGCTGTACACCCAAATCCTGAAGGACAAGCTGGGCCAGTTGTTCGGCCTGACCGAGACGATCGAGGCGGCGCTGGAGAAGCTGCATGGTTTCTCCGACGTGTTCTTCTCCCACCACTTCCTGGAACCCCGGCCGCTGCTGCGCGCATTGCAGCAGGAAAAGGGCGCGGTGCTGCTGATCGACGAGATCGACAAATCGGACCAGGAGTTCGAGGCGTTCCTGCTGGAGATCCTGTCGGATTACCAGGTCACGATCCCGGAAATCGGCGTGGTGGAAGCGATCACGCCGCCGATCGTGTTCCTGACGTCCAACTCCATGCGTGACCTGGGCGATGCGCTGAAGCGGCGTTGCCTGCATCTGCACATCGGCTTCCCCGACGCCAAGCTGGAAGCCCGCATCATCGATACGCGGGTGCCGGGTATCGACGAGAAACTGCGCAAGCAGCTGGTCAGTTTCGTGCAACAGTTGCGCGCGCTGGAGCTGAAGAAGCTGCCATCGGTAAGCGAGACGATCGACTGGGCGCGGGTGCTGGTGCTGCTGCATGCCAACATGCTGCAATCGGACATGGTGCGCGACACGCTGAACGTGCTGCTGAAGTTCGAGAGCGACATCGAAGCAGCCGGCAAGCAGCTCGACAGCATGACCCACAAGGCGCGCCAGGAGGCAGGGTTTGCCGACTGACATGCAGGTCCACGGCATTGCGCCGGTGCAGACCGGGCCGACGATCAGCGAGCCGCTGCGGCGGTTCCTGACCGCGGCGCGGTCGGCCGGGGTGCGGATTTCCTCGGCCGAGAGCATCGATGCGATGCGGGCGGTGGAGGTCGTGGGCTTTTCCGACCGGACCGTGTTGCGCGACAGCCTTTCCCTGCTGGTGGCGAAGTCGGTGGAGGAGAAGCAGATCTTCGAGGACTGCTTCGAGCTCTATTTCCAGCGCAACGATTTCACCAAGCCGAACGAGCCGGGGTGGCGGACGCCGCAGGCGGACGACGAAGACGACGAGGATGGCGGCAACCAGGGCGGCGGGCCCGGCGGCACCGGTGGCGCGCAGGGAATGGGCGGCGGCCAAGGGATGGGCGGTGGCAAGGCGGCCGCAGACCGGTTGGCGCAGATGCTGCTGGCGGATGACCGGGCGGGCTTGGCCCAGGCGATGGAACAGGCAGCCGAGCAGATCGGGCTGAACAAGATCAGCTTCTTCACCCAGACCAATCTCTATACCCGCCGGATCATGGAGCGGATGGGCATCCGCCCGGTGGAGCGCGAGATCGAGGCGTTGCGGCGCGCCAACAACGATGCCAGCAACAGCCGCGCGGATGCGCTGGAAACCGGGCGCGAGCGGTTGCGCGACCGGGTGCGCGATTTCGTCGAGCGGAATTTGCTGCTGTTCGCCAAGGGCGAGAACGAGAAGTTCCGCGAGGAACTGCTGAAATCGTCCAAGCTGACCAACATGGAACGCCGCGACATGGACCGTATGCGCGTGATCGTGCGCGCCATCGCCAAGAAGCTGGCGGAGAAATACGGCCGCAACCGCAAGAAGAAGAACCGCGGCCAACTGGATACGCGCAAGACGATCCGGCGCAACATGGCGTGGGAGTCGATCCCGTTCATCACCGTCTGGAAACAGAAGAAGATCGACAAGCCGAAGGTGATGGTGTTGTGCGACGTGTCGGGATCCGTGGCGGCGATGGCGCAGTTCCTGCTGCTGTTCCTGTACACGCTGAACGAGGCGCTATCGAACATTCGCAGCTTCGCCTTTGCCGGCAACCTGATCGAGGTCAGCGAGATCCTGGAAAGGAAACCGATCGAGGAGGCGATCTCCGAGATCATGATGACAGTGGGATTCGGCTCCTCCAATTACGGCAATGCACTGCTGGATTTCGAGGAAGGCTACTTTTCCGCCGTCGACAGCAAGACGACCGTGATCATCCTGGGCGATGCGCGCGGGAACTATAACGATCCGCGCACCGACATCGTGCAGCGGCTGTCCGAGCGGGCCAAGCGGCTGATCTGGCTGAACCCGGAATACAGATCGTCCTGGGGGACGGGAGATTCGGACATGTTCCGCTATGGTCCGTACTGCCACATCCTGACGGTGTGCAACACGATCCGGCATCTGGAGAATATCGTCACCGACATGCTGAAGGGTTCGCGGTAGGCGGCTTCAGGCTGCGCGGAGTTTCTGACGGGCGCGTCCTGCCAGGTGCGTGAGGATCAGGCGCAGACCGGACGGACGGAACGGGCTTGCGATGACCAGGCCGATCCGTTGCCGGCGCCGGCCGACCCATTGACGCTTATAGGGATCGTCGCCGCGGCCGAAATCAAGCTCCGTGACGCCATCGTCCTCCAACAGCGAGCGGATCATCAGCGCGGTCAGCACCGTGCCGGGCGAGATCGGCTTGAAGGCTTCGTCATGCGCCAGTTTCAGCACTGAGCCGGTTTTGCCGGTCGTGGCCTTGCCGGTAACGACCCAGTATTGCACGGCGATCGGTATTCCGGCCTGGCGCAGCACACCGAGGCGCAGGATGCCCATTGCGGCGGCCGCGCGCATGAAACTGGCGTTGAAGTTGGGAAAGGGCTCGGGTTCCTTCCAGCTGCGGGTATAGACTTCCTCGAAGGCTTCGATGCCCGCTTCCAGTTCCGGGCCGCCCCTGATCTGTTCGAAACGAATGGTCTTGTCGCGCAGGGCTTTGCCGAGCTTGCGCCGGACCGTTTCGCGGAGTGCACCGTCGCGGCTGCGCAGGTAGGTGTCCCAGGATCCGCCGGCAACGGGTTCGTACCAGTTTCCAAAATGGTCGAAACGCAGGGGAGCAAGACCCTTTGAGCGCATGCCTTGGAGCAGCGGTTGCAGGCCGGGCCAATCCGGGTCCAGCGCCTCGATCCGGATGGCGCCGTGCGAGCGGCAGAAGCAGGCGAAGCTGCGGCCGATCTGGAACAGGGCGGCGACATCGGCGTTCGCGGCCACCAGCGGCTGGTGCAGGCAGGTATAGGGCGTGGTGAGGCTTTGCAGCGTGCCGTCCGAGTGGCGTTCCATTGGAAACAGCGCGCGGGGCCGGCCGTCCTGTTGGCACAGGACGAAGCAGGGCCGCGCCGCTTCGGGAAGGGCGGTGCCGATAATGCAGCGATACCAATCGCTTGTATCGAACAGGCTGCCGGCGGACGGGTCCGCGAACAATGCCTCCGCTTCCGGCGGTAGCTCGGCCAGATGATCGAACGCCGCCACGCTCCAGGCCATGCAACCTCCTTCCGTTGGGGCGCCAGAGGATGCCAGGCCAGCGCCTGGGTCAAGCCGGATTGCCGGTATCCGGCGGAAGAGGCAAGCTGACCGCAACAGAACGGCACGGCATATCGGTGCCCGCCGCGAACAGGGAGTTTTGGCCATGCAGCTTGGTGCGCTCGTGCCGTTTGGCGATATCGGTGGCGATCCGCAGACCGTGCGGGACTACGCACAGGGTATGGAAGCGATGGGCTACGACTTTCTGGAGGCTCCCGACCATGTGCTGGGCGCCAATGCGGCCTCGCGGCCGGACTGGGAGGCAGGGCGCAATACATCCGAGGATCTGTTCCATGATCCGTTCGTGCTGCTCAGCTACCTGACCGGCGTGGCGCCGAAACTCGGCTTCTCCACCGGCGTGCTGATCGTGGCGCAGCGCCAGGCGGCGCTGGTGGCCAAGCAGGCGGCGTGCCTGGACGTGCTGTGCAAGGGCCGGTTCCGGTTGGGCATCGGCGTTGGCTGGAACGAGGTGGAGTTCATCGGGCTGAACGAAAATTTCCACAACCGCGGCCGCCGGTCCGAGGAGCAGGTGCAGGTGATGCAGGCGCTGTGGAAGCAGGATCACGTGATTTTCAAAGGCAAGTATCACACGATCGACGATGCCGGCATCAATCCGCGCCCGGCGTCCGGCCGGGTGCCGGTCTGGTATGGCGGGCACCATGAAAAGACCCTGCCGCGCATTGCCAAATGGGGCGATGGCTGGATGCCGAACGCCTATCCGCCGGACCAGACCGCGCTGAACATCTTTGGCGAGTTACACCGGTTAACCGAGGCCGAGGGGCGCGATCCGAAATCGATCGGGATCGAGGTCTGGACATCCTGCGGCGCGGGAACCGCGGCGGACTGGCGCAAGGAGGCGGCGTTCTGGAAGGCCGCCGGCGCATCGCATATCTGCCTGACGACGACGTTCCATCGCCGGCACCATCACCGGATCGCCGGCAAGACGCTCGGCGATCACCTGACGGCGCTGGAGCGCTACCGCGAGGCGATCGCCGATATTTTGTAGAGCAGAGCCCCGTTAGGCGGTTGCCCCGCCGTCCACGGCCAGGGCGACGCCGTTGACGAAGGACGCCTCGTCCGACAGCAGGAACAGCGCCGCATTGGCGAGTTCCTGCGGCTGGGCGACGCGGTGCATCGGGTTCTGGCCACCGCGCTTGGTGACCAGCGTTTCCGGGGTCTCGCCGGCCGGCAACTGGCTGTCCGGGCGGGCGACGAACACCCGCAGCATCGGAGTATCGGTTGGTCCCGGGCAGATCGCGTTGATCCGGATGCCTTCCTGCCCGTAGCGCTTGGCCATCGAGCGGACCATGCCGACGATGCCGAACTTCGCCGCCGAATAGAGCGGGCTGAAGGTAGACCCACTGATACCGGAGGTGGAGGCGGTGAACAGCAGCGCGCCGCCGCCACGCGCGCGCAGTTCCGGTAGGGCGACGGTGGTGGTGACGAAAACGGTGCGGACGTTCAGGTCCATCACCTGTTCGTACTCCTTCATATCCAGCCCCTCGACCATGGACGGGCCGGGATGGCCGACATGGTTCCAGGCGAAATCGAGGCCGCCGAAATGGCTGACCGTCCGCTTGACGATGTCGCGGGCGAAAGCGTCATCGCGCAGATCCCCGGACAGGGCGATCGCCTTGCCGCCGGCGCTGGTGATGTCGTGAGCGACCGCTTCGGCGGCTGCCTTGTTGAGGTCGACCACCGCCACCGCGGCGCCCTCGCGGGCGAAGGTGATGGCCCCTGCCCTGCCCATGCCGGAGCCCGCCGCCGTGACCAGGCCGATCTTCTTTGCCATACGCATTGTCTGGGTTCCCTTCAGCTCAGTTTGCGTTGCTCGTCGAGCCAGCCGAGCATGATGCCGTTGAACACGCCGGGATGCTCCACATTGGGGAAGTGCAGCGCGTGGGCGATCTCTCCGTAGCGGCCATTGGCCACCAGGGCGGCGATGCGCTTGTTGGCGGCAGGCGGGGTGCCGGCGTCGTCGCTGCCGCAGACGGTCATGACCGGGATCTTCACGCTGGGCAGGTCGGCGATGAAGTCGATCTTGCTGATCGCCTCGACGCAGCCGAGATAGCCCTGCGCGCTGGTCGCCGCGATGGTGTCGCGGAGTTGCTTGTAGCGGGCGGGGTTTTTCGCCTTGTAGGCGTCGGTCAGCCAGCGCGCGACCGAGCTGTCGGCGTGCGGTTCCACGGAATTGGCCTGGCGGACCGGCTTTTTCCGGTCTTCCCAGGTGGCAAGGCTGGCCTCGGGGTAGACCGGCATGGTGTCGCACAGCATCGCCGAGATAAGCCGGGACTGGTGCTCGATCGCCAGCGCCTGGCCGATCATGCCCCCGATGGACAGGCCGATGTAATGCACCCGGTTGAAACCGAGATGATCCAGCGCGGCGATCACGTCGCCCGCGAGCTCGCTCATGGTGTACGGGCCGGGCACCGGGTCGCTGCCGCCGTGGCCGCGCATGTCCAGGCGTAGCACTCGGTAGCCGGCGTTCAGCAGCACCGGCACCTGCTCGGCCCACATGCCGCCGTCGGAGGCGAGCGAGTGGGTCATGCAGACGACCGGGCCATGACTGCCGGTGAGGTCGTAGTAGAGCTTGCGGTTTTTCAGCGGGATCAGCGACATCACAGGTTCCTTTTATTATTCCGGATTAGCTATCAATTCTGGCGCGGCTTGCCGACCTGCACCAAGGCCCCGCCATCGACCGGAAGCGCGACGCCGGTGATGAAATTGGCCTCGTCGGAAGCCAGGAACAGCGCCGCGTTGGCGATGTCCCAGGCGGAGCCCTGGTGGTTGCGCAGCGGCACGCGGGCATTGCGCTCGGCCTCGATCTCCGAACGTGGCTTGCCGGTCACGCGCACGCGGGTGTCGGTGCCCATCGGCGTGTCCATCAGGCCGGGCAGGATGACGTTGGCGCGGATACCGTCGGCGGCATAGGTGATGGCGAGCTGCTGCACATAGGCGATCATCGCCGCCTTCGTCGCCTTGTAGGCAACGAAGGGGTACATTTCGATGGCGGAGATCGAGGAAATCATCAGGATGACGCCCGATTGCTGGGCGACCATGATCGGCAGCACGTGCTTGGCCGCCATCACCGCGCCGCGGATGTTCACCGCGCTGACGAGGTCGAACGCGTCCTCGGTGATCTCGGTCGGCGTATCGTCGCCGCCGGCGATGGAGATGCCGACATTGTAGTGCAGAATGTCGATGCGGCCCCACAGGCGCATCGCTTCGGCCACGGCGGCTGCGAGTTCGGAGCTGCGGCGCACATCGGCCTGGAAGGGTATGCAGTCGGGCCCCGCCATCGCGGCGGTTTCCTTGGCGGAATCCAGGCTGCGGTCCACGGCGAGGATTTTCGCCCCCTCCTGCGCGAAGCGCAGCACCGTGGCCCGGCCGTTGCCGATGGTCTCGCCCGGGCTTTGGCCCGCGCCGATGATGACCGCGATCTTGCCCGCGAGCCGCATATTTGGTCTCCGTTTCCTGTCCCTGGGTTTTCGGACCCTGGATCTCATCATGGACGAGGACGCGCGCATCGCCAATCTCGACATCCCCGCTGCACCGCTGCAAGCTGTGGCCAACAGAAAATCAGGAGGATCTGGATCATGAAGGGTGTGGTTTTTAAAGGCGACCGGCAGCTGGAGCTGATGACCTTCCCCGACCCTACCCCGGGCCCGGACGAGGTGGTGCTGGAAATGAAGGCGTCGGGCATGTGCGGCTCCGATCTGAAGAGCTACCGCCCGGCCAAGGGCCTGATGCGCGCGAGCGGACTGCCGGCGCCGAGCGAACCGGTGATCGCCGGGCACGAGCCGTGCGGCGTGGTGGCGGCGATCGGCACGGCGGTGATGCCGGCGCAGGCGAAGATCGGCCAGCGCGTGATGGTGCATCACTATATCGGCTGCACCACCTGCGGTCATTGCCGTACCGGCTGGGCGCAATTGTGCCAGGAGACGCCCATCAAGGTGTACGGCAACAACGCCCATGGCGGCCATGCGCAGTATCTGAAGGTGCCGGCCAGCACGCTGGTGCCGTTGCCGGACGAACTGACCTTTGAGGCGGGGGCTGCGATTTCCTGCGGCACGGGAACCGCCTATGGCGCGCTGCGGCGGATGAACCTCTCCGGCAATGACGTGATCGCGATCTTTGGCCAGGGTCCGGTCGGGCTGTCCGGGACGCAACTGGCCGCGGCGATGGGGGCGCGGGTGATCGCGTTGGATATCAGCGAGGAGCGGCTGGCCCGCGCGCGCGAGTTCGGCGCCTGGAAAACCATCGATCCCCGCTCCAACGATCCGGTGGGCGCGATCAAGGAGCTGACGCACGGGCGGGGCGCGGACCTGACGCTGGACACGTCGAGCTCGCCGGAGGCGCGCATCCAGGCGATCCGCAGCGCCAAGGTGTGGGGCACGATGTGCTTCGTGGGCGAGGGCGGCGACGTGCAGATCGATGTCAGCCCCGATATCCTGCGCAAGCAGCTGACCATCATCGGGTCCTGGACGTTCTCCCATTCCGGCCAGGCCGAATGTGCCCGCTTCATCGTCGATCGGGGGATCGATGTGGACAAGCTGTTCACCAATCGCTGGAAGCTGGAACAGGCGGACGAGGCCTACAGGCTGTTCGACCAGCAGACGAGCGGCAAAGGCGTCTTCTTGATGTAACGAACCCTTCGCTGGCGCCGGGCAGCTGAATTGATTAGGCTCCCGGCGCACGCAATGGAGGGGTTTCGATGACCAATCTGCAAGGCGGCTGTCTGTGCGGCAAGGTGCGCTACACCGTGTCCGCCGATCCGGTGTTTTCCGGCGTCTGCCACTGCACAACCTGTCAGAAGGGCTCCGGTTCGGCATTCTCCGTGGTGCTGGCAGTTCCAAGCCCCGGTGTTGCCGTGACAGGCACGATGTCGACCTATGTCGGCAAGGGGGACAGCGGCAAGGACGTAACGAAGCGGTTTTGCCCGAACTGCGGCTCCCCGATCAGCCTGGAGGCGGCGGTGATGCCCGACGTGACGATGATCGAGGTCGGCACACTGGATGATCCATCCGCGGCAAAGCCGACGATGCACATCTATTGCCGGAGCAAGCTGGACTGGATGGTGATCCCCGAAGGCGTCGGCACGTTTCCGGCCATGCCGATGCCGGGCGGCTGATACGGGCCTGCGCGCCCGTTTCCGTCACGCCCGTCGCCGTCATGCCCGTCGCCGTCATGCCCGTCGCCGTCATGCCCGTCGTCGTCATGCCCGTCGTCGTCATGCCCTGGGGCTGTTCGCCTGCGACATGGTCAGCGGCTTGTCGCCCAGATTGATGTTTTGCTTCGCGAGACCGAGGCTGACCTGATTCCAATGGTCGGCGGACCTGTCCGCCGCCGTTAGACGTGGCTTGGCGTAATGGGGCATTCGCGCGGACTGCGCATGGGCGGCGGCGGGGGGGGCAGATGCCGCCATCTTGGGCGCAGGGTTCGGCTGTACCGCACTTGCCGCGTATGCGGGCAGGGCGATGAAAACAGGCGACGCGACGATCAGCATCACCGCCAAACGGTTTGCATTCATCTCGTGGTACCTCCTGCGAACGGGGTCATTCGGACCGGCGGACTATCGCTCAGGGCACCTGAACCGGCTTTCGCCGGATCGCTAAATTTCGGTCAGACCCTGACAGGGACCGACACAATCGCCTGAGGGAAAAAAGACGGCTGCGTCCCCTCTACCTCCGACACCACCGTACGCTCCGCGTGCGTCAATGTGATGGTGATGTCCCGCACGACCACGGTGCCCAGCGCCACGAACGCGGCGAGAACGATGATCCTGGTTAGCATCGGCTCCCCCGCAGATCAGTTTCGACCGGACTGGAATAGCGATTCCGGGTCGCCATCGCAGCTTACAAGTTCGCCATCCCTTATGGGGATTTAACGAATCCTGCGCCCCGGCGCGGCCGCGGCTCACTCGGCGGCGCTGGGCAGACCGTCCGGCGCGCAGCCGGTCGCACAGCAGCGGCCAGGTTGGCGGTTGCGGGTGATCTTGCGGTCGGCGTCGGCGAGCACGCCGCGATCGAGCAGGCGTTCCACCAGGTCCACCTTGTCGCCGATCGGATAGTTGCGGAAGATTTCGCGCTTCATCGCCTCGGGGCTGCCGCCGCCGTGCAGGGAGATCATGCTCATCCAGCCGGCCGTGTTGGATGCGGTGAGGTCTTCCATCATGCGCGCGACCTCGATGCGCTTGTCGTAGGGAATGTCCGCACGCCCGCCCAGCACCGCGGCCAGGCTGGCGGCGGTGGCGGGGTTGTGGTCTTCGTCCGGGCCGGGAAGTGCGACCACCAGGCCGCCGCTGACGTAATGCGCGAGGCGGTGCATGTCGTAGATTTGGGTTGCCAGCAGCAGCTTTCCCACATTGGCGAATACCGTGTCGGGCATCACGGCGCCGGACGGGTCCTCGGCGGCGTAGACCGAGGCCGCCACGCCGCAGGCATAGAAACCCTCGACAATCTTTATCAGTTCCACCATCGCGTCGCGCATGTGGCCGTGCTGGTCGAAATCGAGGCCGTTCGCCTCGGTCATCAGCGCGCCGGCGCCGATCAGCAGGTCGCC
>JBBIQA010000150.1:3291-11277 GCA_037442565.1 Rhodospirillales bacterium | reverse complement strand
GGGCCGGCCGAACAGCCCGCTATGCGCCGGCAGCGGCGGCTTGGCGCGCACCTGGCCGCGCCTGCCCTCGATGCTTTCCAGCATCGCGGTTTCCTCGCCGCAGACATAGGCGCCGGCGCCGACGCGGATTTCCAGCTCGAAGGCGTGGCCGGAATTCAGCACGTCGGGGCCGATCAGGCGTTCCCGCCGGGCGATGGCGATTGCCTCGGTCAGGGTGGCGATGGCGTGCGGGTATTCGGAGCGGATGTAGACGAAGCCCTGGGTCGCGCCCACGGCGATGCCAGAGATGGCCATGCCCTCGATCAGGGCGAAGGGGTCGCCCTCCATCAGCATGCGGTCGGAGAAGGTGCCGCTGTCACCCTCGTCGGCGTTGCAGGCGATGTATTTCTGGCCTGAACCGGCTTGCGCCACGGTCTGCCACTTGATGCCGGTTGGGAAGCCCGCGCCGCCGCGGCCGCGCAGGCCTGACGCCTGCACTTCCTTGACAATGGTCTCGGGACCGATCGACAGCGCGCGGGCGATGCCCCGCAGGCCGCCATGCGCGGCGTAATCGGCGAAGGACAGCGGGTCGGTGATGCCGCAGCGGGCGAAGGTCAGGCGGGTCTGGCGCCGCAGAAAGGGGATTTCCTCCGTCAGTCCCTGGCACAACGGGTGGGCGCCGCCTTGCAGCAGGCCGGCGGCGAGCAAGCCGGGTACATCCGCCGGCGCCACGGGACCGTAGGCGACCCGGCCGCGCGGCGTCGCCACCTCGATCATCGGCTCCAGCCAGAGCAGGCCGCGCGAGCCGTTGCGCACGATCGTCACGCCGGGAACGGCGGCGAGGGCGGCGGCCACGGCATCGGCGCCGACGGCCAGGGCGGCGGCGTCGCGCGGGATGTAGAGGGTGCCGTGGCTCGCAGGGGCGGTCATCGCACCGCGTCCAGGATTTCCGTCAGCCGGGCAGCGTCCAGGCGGCCGAGCGGGGTGCCGTCCAGCATCGCCGCCGGGCCGGTGGCGCACAGGCCCAGGCAGTAGACCGGCTCCAGCGTAAGGGTGCCGTCGGTGGTGGTGCCGTGCCAGTCGATCCCGAGCTCCCGGCGCATCCGCTCGGCCAGTTCGTCCCCGCCCATGGATTGGCAGGCCTCCGCCCGGCACAGGCGCAGCACGTGCCTTCCCGGTGGCTGGCGGCGGAAATCGTGATAGAAGGTGACGATGCCGTAGACCTCGGCGCGGGTGAGGTTGAGCGCGTCGGCCAGGAGTGGGAGCGCTTCGTCCGGGATGTGGCCGAATGTGGCCTGGATGGCGTGCAGGATGGGCAGAGTCGCCCCCTCCACGCGCTTATGCGCGGCGATCACGGCCTTGCAGGCTTCCGGACTCCAATTCTCCCGACCCGACACGGTCAACCCCATTGTTATTCTGTAGATTCAGAGTGGAATTTTTTTGGGCGATTACAAGCGGCTTGATCCATGTTGCAATAGAACATCTCTATCGCCGGTCTGCCCAGGCCAGGCTCAACCGCCGCGCTTCGGTTACCAGCGCCGCGGTCATCGGCGCCAGCGGTTCGCGCAGGGGATAGACGAGGCCGATCATCGGCGGCGGTTCGTCATCGAGGATCGGGATGGAGCGCAGCTTCACCGTGAGGCCGAGCGTGTCGGCCAGCACCGCCGGCATGACGCTGGCCCAGCTTCCGGTGCGCACATGGGAGAACAGCACCACCAGGGAGTTGGACTGCAGGGTGGGTTGCGGCTCGATCCCGACGGCGCGCAGCCGGCGGTCGATGATGCGGCGGTTCTGCATGTCCGGCGTCAGCAGACACAGCGGGATGGTGCCGACTTCGGCCCAGGTCACCGCGCTGCGGTCGCCAAGCGGCGCGCCGGGGGCGGTGACCAGGCGGTAGCGCTCCTGATAGAGCGGGATGGCCTGCACCCGGCCGACTGGCTCGTTGTCGAGGTAGGTGAGGCCGGCATCGATTTCGAAATTGTCCAGTTGGGTAAGAATGTCGAATGAAGTGCGTGACAGAATGCTGAACGCCACCTCCGGATGACGGGCGCGGAACGGGGTTGTCAGCTCGGCGACGATGGGCAGCGCGGTGGGGATGGCGCCGATGCGCAGATGGCCGGCAAGCCCGTGTCGCAGGCCGCGGATTTCGGCGCGCAGCGTGCGGGCGTCGGCGCAGATCCGCCGGGCCCAGTCGAGCACCCGCTGGCCCTCCGGCGTGAGGTCGTGGAAGCGCGCGCCGCGGTTGACCAGGCGCACGCCCAGCGCACCTTCCAGCTGCTTCAGGCCGGCCGACAGCGTCGGCTGAGTGACGCCGCAGGCCTCGGCGGCGCGGCCGAAATGGCGTTCATGCGCGAGGGCGATGAGGAACTCGAGTTTGTCGATCATGGCCGCATTGTCCGCTCCCATAGGCGCCGATACCATCGTGGCCGACAAAAAATAGGGGAAACGGCATGGATTGGCTCGAGGTCAACGGCACGGCGCTGCGCTATGAACTGACCGGCACGGGCGCGCGCACTTTGGTGCTGCTGCATGAAATGGGCGGGTCGCTGAACTCCTGGGACGGCACGATGAAGCTGCTGACGCCGCATCTGCGGGTGCTGCGGCTGGATTGGCGCGGCTTCGGCATGTCCGGCAAGCTGCGCGGCGTGGCGGATATCGACGACCTGGCCGGGGATGTGGCTGGATTGCTGGACGCGGTCGGGATCGGCGGGAAGGTGGCGGTGGCCGGCTGCGCCGTCGGCGGCGGCATCGCCATCCGGCTGGCCGCGACGCGGCCGGACAAAGTCGGCGCGCTGATCCCGATGAGCCCGGTGACTAACAGCCCGGCGGAGCGGCATGCCGGGATGTTCCTGATGGCGGAGAAGATGGAGCGCGAGGGCCTGGCCGGGATGGTCGAGGCCTCCCTGGCGGCATCCTATCCGCCGGACCTGCGCGGCGACGCGGCGCGGTTCGCCACCCATCGGGCGCGCTGGCTTACCAGCGATCCGGCCAGTTTCGCCGCCATCTACCGGATGCTGCCAGGGCTCGATCTGCGGCCGGACTTTGCCCGCATCGCCTGCCCGACGCTGGTGATCGGCTGCACCCGCGACCTGCTGCGCCCGCCGGAGACGGCGCGCGCGGTCGCAGACGGCATCGCCGGGGCGCGGTTCGTGGAACTGCACACCGGCCATTTCAGCATGGTGCAGACGCCGGAACTGATCGCCGAGACGATGCTCGGGTTCCTGCGGGCGGTGGGAGGCAGCCCATGACGGGGTCGACTTTCATATGAATAAAGCGATAAATTAAAAATATTATACAAATTTGCGTAAGATTTCAGTTGCACTGGAAGACCTAATCGCGCAAAAAGGCTCCGAGACTAATTTTGCCCCTTATCGCAATATTTAGTCGGAGTAGCGCTATGCGGAGTAAACTGTTGGCGCTGGGCGTCGGCCTTGCCGGATTGGGCCTCGCGCCCTTGGCCCAGGCCACGCCTGTCGCGATTTCCCTCACCGGGACCTACTACACCGTTACGTCGTCCGGCACGGGCGATTTCCAGACCCAGTGTTGTTCTCTCGACACCGGGATGGTGACGTCTTCCCTCACGGGCGGACTTCCGACCTACTCGGGCGTGAGCACGTTCGCCCTTAAGGATGTCAGTGCCTCCAACCAGATCCAGTGGTGGACGCCGGGTGTCGCCGCCGGCGGCGATGTCGTGACTGCGTCGGGATCCGGCAGCATAACGACGCCGTTCGCCAGCGCGGCCATGTATCCGCCAACCGGCCCGAACGGTAATGTCGGGAACGATGCGTCCGGTTTCCTGACTGCCATGTTCACCGGGTCGTTCAACCTCGGGTCCGCATCGGTTGTCACGTTCACGCTGGGCGCCGATGACGACGCGTTCTTCTACGTGGACGGGACCCTGGTGACGGGCCTGGGCGGCGTGCATGCGGACTCGCCGGCTCCGACCAGCTCGGTTACGCTTGGCGCCGGCGCCCACAGCATAGATTTGTTCTACGCGGACCGGTACAGGACGCAGGCAGCCTTGAATTTCGGCCTGGACAGCACGGGCATCGTCCCGGCACCGGAGCCGGCGCCGATCGCGCTGCTTTCCGTGGGCCTGGTCGCGCTGGGGTTGGTCCGGCGCCGACGCTGATCCTTCCTAATGCCCGTGACGACAAAGGCGGCGCCCGCGGGCGCCGCCTTTTCGTTGTTGGCACGGTTGGTGGTCCCGGCTGGCCGTGCCCGGCCTCTTCAGCCGGGAATGCACACCGGCAACTCGCTGATTCCATGGATGAAGTTCGAGTAGATCCGGGTCGGTGGGGCCATCACCTCGATCACCGGGAAGCGCTTCATGATCTCTTCCCACATGATCGTCAGTTGCAGTTCGGCCAGCCGGTTGCCGACGCAGCGGTGGATGCCGAAGCCGAAGGAGATGTGCTGGCGCGGCCGGGCGCGGTCGATGATGAACTGGTTGGCGTTCTCGATCGCGTCCTCGTCGCGGTTGGCCGAGATGTACCACATCACGACCTTGTCGCCCTTCTTGATCTGCCTGCCGCCGAGCTCAGTGTCGGCCAGCGCGGTGCGGCGCATATGCACGATCGGCGATTGCCAGCGAATGATCTCCGACACCATGGATGGGATCACAGCCGGATTGTCGCGCAACTTCTGGTATTCACCGGGGTTCTGCGACAGCGCCCATAATCCGCCGGAGATGGAGTTGCGGGTGGTGTCGTTGCCGCCGACGATCAGCAGGGTGAGGTTGCCGAGGAATTCCTGCGGCCTGGTGTAGAGGTCCTTCGTCGCCTCGCCATGCGCGAGCATGGAGATCAGGTCTGGCGCCGGCGGGGCCTTCTGACGCTCATGAAACATCGCCGTGAAGGTTTGAAGACATTCCGTGAGCACTTCGAGCCGCTTGGCCTCGGAATCGATCTCGCCGCCGGCGTTCACGTCCATGGTCGCGACGTCCGACCAGTAGGTGAGTTTGCGACGCTCCTCGAACGGGAAATCGAACAGGGTGGCGAGCATCTGGGTGGTGAGTTCGACCGAGACCCGGTCCACCCAGTTGAAGGTTTCATTGCGCGGCAGGCCATCGAGGATGCGGCCCGCGCGCTCGCGGATGGTGCCGGCGAATTTCTGCAGGTTCAGCGGCGCGACGATCGGGCTGACCACCTTGCGCTGCTCGTCGTGCACCGGCGGGTCGGAGGAGATGAAGCTGGCGCGGCGGAACTCCATCGGGCGGTCGGTGATGCTGATGCCCCCCAGCATCGCATCGGAGGAGAATATCTGGTGATTGACCTCCACCTGCATGATATCTTTATATTTTGTTACCGACCAGAAGGAGCCGTACATGCCGTCTTTGGTATAATGAATGGGGTCTTCGCGCCGCAGGCGTTCGAAGAAAGGAGGCCAGATGTCGTCCTGATACAGTTTCGGATTGCTGACATCGATCCGGTCGAGCGGCAGCGAATAGGCTTCCGCGATGGCGGTGTGGGGGGATGGGGCATCCATGGGTCGTTCCTCCGGCTGTCGGTTATTTGCAGGCCTTAATGGTTTTATAGCATAAGCCGTGGCGACTGTGTCAGACCCTACCATCAGGCTCTCCCATCAGACCCCTGTGCAGCTACGCTAGCGTCTCAGCCGGTCCGGACCGGCTGGCTTCCGAAGTCTAGACCGTTTTCCAAGTAAAGGGCTTTCTCATGCGCCAGCCATATCGCAACCTGTTCGGCTCCTGCCTGCTAGCGGCGCTGATCCTGCCGTCCCATCCATCGGTTGCGGCTCCGTTGCTGGACACATCGGGTGGCCGCGCTGCCGATTGGCGCGCGAACGGCCAGACCGGCGCGGACCCGGCGCCGGCCGGCATTCGCGGCTCGGGCAAGGCCCCTGGCGGAGCGTCCGACGGTCTGCAGGAAGGCATCACGGCTGGACATCTGGACAGCTTCGCCCGCGAACCTGTCCTGGGTCGGCCTCCCGCTCCGGGGGCAGGCGGGCCGGCAGCCGCCAGCGGGGTTCAAGGAGCCATTCACCCGGTTCCACCGGCTTCGACCCAGGCTGCCGCACATGCCGCCCTGATGGCTTCCGCGGCGCAGGCCGCACCGCTCAACGAGTCCCCCGGCAAGCCTGGCGCCCCCAGCTTCAGCCTGCCACCGCCGGGCTCCGGGACGCCGGGGATCGCCGCGCCCGGCACTGGCGCGCCCGGCACTGGCGCGCCCGGCAACGGAGCCCCGGCTTCGGGATTTGCCGCGCCGCGCCCGGCCCTTCCCGAGACCCTGGCCAAGGCCTTGACCGCGCTGTCGGAAAAGAAGGTCGATGACGCCATCGGCTTGGCGCGGACGTTCATCTCCCAGACCGAGGCCAAGGGCCCGGGGCCCGAAAACACGCCCCCGACGATGGCCCTGGCGCATGAAATCGTCGGCACCGGTCTCGCCGTTCAGAACAAGCCGGACGAGGCTATCGTCGAGTTGAAGAAGGCGGTGGAACTCAATCCCAGCCAGGCTTCCGCCCTTTTCAAGCTCGGCGTGATCTACCGCGAGCAGGGCAAGCTGCCGGACGCCAAGGCCAGTCTCGAGAAGGCGGTGAGCCTCGGCGGCGGCGATGCCGTGAAGCTGTACCTCGGCGATGTCAACGAGCGGATGGGCGACGTTCCGGGCGCGCTGGCGATCTACGAGCAGATGCTGCCGAACGCGCGGGCGGACGACGTGAAGTTCAAGATCCACGTGGCCTCGCTCTATGATCGCGTGAACCGCTTCGCCGACGCCATCAAGCTGCTGGAGCCGATCGTCACGGCAGATTCGAAGGATGCCGACGGGCTGATGGCGCTCGGCTTCGCCTACGGCGGCGCGGGCAAGCCGAAGGAGGCCATTCCGCTGCTGATGGCGGCCAAGCTGCTGGTTCCCGACAATTGGCGGGTGGATCTGGCACTCGGCACCGCGCATCGCGAGGTCGGTGAGTTCGATGCGGCCGAGATTTCGCTGAAGCGCGTCGTGGAGTCCCAGCCGAAGCTCGTCCAGGCCCGGTTCCAGCTGGCATTGGCGCAGATGGCGAAATCGCAGTTCGCGGACGCCATCGACAACCTGACCGAGGCCGAGAAGCTGGCGCCCAAGGCCCCGGAGATCAAGCAGTTGCTCGGCGATGCCCTGTTCCGGACGGGCAAGAAGGACGCGGCGGTGGCCATGTTCAAGGAACTCGCCACGCGCGATGGCGCCAACCTCAACGACGCGGTCAACCTGGCGCGGGCCTATCAGGCGGTCGGCCGGCTGGACGACGCGGTGCAGACCTATCAGGACGCGATCCAGAAATACCCGCCCAACCCGGGCGTGTACGCGCTGCTGAGTGTGGTGCAGGCGCAGCAGAAGAAATTCGACGAGGCGCGGCAAACCATCGCCGACGCCCGCAAGACGGCGCCCGACGACGTTCGGCTGTTGCGCGCCCTGATCGAGATCGAAATGGCGGCCGGGAACCCGAAGGGCGCGCTGACGGTGGCCCAGCATCTGGTGGATACCCAGCCGAAAAGCCTGGAGGATCGCTACACCCTGGCCATTCTCTATGACAAGACAGGCGACAGAAAGCGGGCCATGAGCATCTATCAGGGGATGCTGCAGGATGCGCCCAACAATGCCGTCGTGCTGAACAATCTTGCCGTCATGATGACCGACGTAGGCGATGCCAAGGGTGCGGTGCCGCTGGCCCGGAAGGCATTGGCGCTGCAACCGGCCAGCTCCGCGGTCAACGACACGCTCGGCTGGGCATTGTTGAAGACGGGCAACGCCAAGGAAGCCTTGCCGCTGCTTGAACTGGCCACCAAGACCGAGCCGACCAATCCGGAACTGCTCTATCACCTGGCCTTGGCGCAGAAGGAGTTGAACAACTCCAAGGACGCCCGTGCGAATCTGGAGAAGGCGTTGTCCATGAACCCGAACTTCAGCGGCAGCGCGGACGCCAAGGCGGTTCTGGGCAAACTGCCGAAATAGGCGCCGAACCGGCCGGGAAGTCGCCGATCGAGGCAGCTTCCCCGGCCTGTTGACCCGGTCT
>JBBIQA010000150.1:0-3191 GCA_037442565.1 Rhodospirillales bacterium | reverse complement strand
TGTTGACCCGGTCTCGTTTATCTCGGCGGGCTATTCGGGCTGGCGGGGCAGCAGCTGCTCCGCCAGGGTCGCCCAATAGGACGCGCCCACCGGCAGGATCTCGTCGTTGAAGTCGTAGCGGGGGTGGTGGATCATGAAATCCCCGCCCGCTTTCTCTGCCCGCCCGCCGCCGAGCATCAGGTAGTTGCCCTGCTTGGCGTTCAGCATGAAGGCGAAATCCTCCCCGCCCATGGTCGGCTTGTCCATGTGGCGCACCCGGCTTTCGCCGGCGACCGCGACCGCGGCATCGCGCGCCTGCACCGTGGCGTCCGGATCGTTCACCGTGGCGGGATAGGCGTGGTCGAACACCACCTCCGCGCTGGCGCCGAAGCTGGCGGCGATGCCGGTGGCCAGGCGCCGCACGCCGAGTTCCAGCTTCTCCCCCACCTGTTTCGTGAAATAGCGCGCCGTGCCCTTCATGTGCACGGTTTCCGGGATCACGTTGTAGGTGTGGCCGCCGGCGATGTGGCCGATGGTGACCACGCCGGCCTCGGTGGGGTCGATGCTGCGCGCCACGATCGACTGGAAGGCCGAGACGATCTGCGCGGCGATGACGATCGGGTCGATGCCGTGATCGGGGTGCGCGCCGTGGCTGCCCTTGCCGGTGATGGTGATCTCGATATTGGCGACCGCGGCCATGGTCGGCCCGTTGCGCCACAGGAAGGTGCCGGCCGGCACCTGCGGCCAGTTATGCATGCCGAACACTTTTTCCATCTTGCAGCGTTCGAACAGGCCTTCCTTCACCATGATCTCCCCGCCCGCCAGGTTCTCCTCGGCGGGCTGGAAGATCACGAACACCGTGCCGTCGAAATTGCGCGTCTCGGCCAGGTACTTGGCCGCCCCCAGCAGCATGGTGGTGTGGCCGTCATGGCCGCAGGCATGCATCACGCCCTCGGTCTTGGACGCCCATGGCACGCCGGTTTCCTCATGGATCGGCAGTGCGTCCATGTCCGCGCGCAACCCGATCGCACGGCCATCTTGCCGGCTCTCGGGGCCGCGGCCGCGGATCACGCCGACCACGCCGGTGCGCGCCATGCCGGTGATGATCTCGTCCACTCCAAAGCTTTTCAGCTTTTCCTGCACCATGGCGCTGGTGCGCACCTCCTGCAGCGAGAGTTCGGGATGGGCATGCAGGTCATGCCGCCATTCCATCATCTCGGCGTGGAAATCGGCGATCCGGTTGACGATGGGCATGGTGGGGCTCCCTTTGGGGTCGTTCAGCCTTCGGCGCGCAGGATGGCGAGGTCGCAGCCCTCGTCGGCCTGCAGGATCTGCTCGGCGACAATCCGGTCCCAGCCGCGCTTGGGTTTTTCCGGCGGCGCCCAGGTCGTTTTGCGGTTCGCCAGTTCGGCATCGGAAACCAGCAGATCGAGGCTGCGGTTCTTCACCGACAGACGGATACGGTCGCCGCTCCGCACCAGCGCCAGCGGCCCGCCGGCGGCGGCTTCCGGGGTGATGTGCAGCACGATCGTGCCGAAGGCGGTGCCGGACATGCGGCAATCGCTCATGCGCACCATGTCCTTCACCCCCGCGCGGGCGATCTTGCTGGGGATCGGCAGGTAGCCGGCTTCCGGCATGCCGGCCGGGGTCAGCGGCCCGGCGTTCTTCAGCACCAGGATGTCGTGCTCGGTCACGTCCAGGTCGGGATCGTCGATCCGGTTGGACAGGTCCTCCAACCCGTCGAACACCACGGCGCGCGCCTCGGTCTCGAACAGGCTTTCGGTCGCCGCACTGCGCTTGAGGATCGCGCCGCGCGGGGCGAGGCTGCCGAACAGCGAGACGATGCCGCCGACCGGGGACACCGGCTTGTCGCGGGCACGGATATAGCGCCGGTCGACGAACTCGGGCGCCTTGGCCAGCCGGTCGCCCAGCATCGCACCGGTGACGTCGATCACGTCCAGGTGCAGCAGATCCTTCAGTTCCCACAGCAGCGCCGGCATGGCGCCGGCGGCGTGGAAATCCTCCATGTAGCCTTCCCCGGTCGGCTTCAGATCGACCAGCACCGGCGTGGTGTCGGAAAGCTCGTTCAGCCGCGCCAGATCGACGGGAATGCCGAGCCGCCCGGCAATCGCGGTCAGATGGATCAGCGCGTTGGTGGACCCGCCGAGTGCGAGCAGCACCCGCAGCGCGTTCTCCACCGATTTTTCCGTGATCAGCTGGGACGGGCGGATCGGGTTCGTGATCAGCCGCACCGCCAGCGCCCCCGCTTCCTCCGCGGCGCGCAGCCGGTCGGCGTGCACCGCGGGGATGGAGCCATGCCCGGCCGGCATCATGCCTAAGGCCTCGGCGATGCAGGCCATCGTGCTGGCGGTGCCCATCACGCCGCAGGTGCCGGCGGTGGTGGCGAGGCGGCCCTCGATCTCGGCGATGCGCTCGCCGCTCACTTTCCCCGCCCGGTACTGCGCCCAGTAGCGCCGGCAATCGGTGCAGGCGGCCAGCCGCTCGCCCTGGAAGGGCGTGGCGAGCATCGGCCCGGTGACCAGCTGCACCGAGGGCATGTCGGACGACGCCGCGGCCATCAGCTGCGCCGGCACCGTCTTGTCGCAGCCGCCGATCAGCACGGCGCTGTCCATCGGCTGGCCGGACAGCATGGCCTCGGTATCCAGCGCCGCCAGGTTGCGGAAATGCATCGACGTCGGGAACAGCGACGGCTCGCACAGGGAAACGGTGGGAAACGCCAGCGGCAGCCCGCCGGCCGCGAGCACGCCGCGCTTCACCGCCTCGATCAGCTCGGGCACCGTGCGGTGGCAATTGTTGTAGTCCGACCCGGTATCGACGATCCCCACCACCGGCCGGTCCAGCATGGCGTTGGAATAGCCCATCGATTTGGCGAAGGTCTTTCGCAGATAGAGCGCGAAATCGGGATCGCCGTAATTGGCGGTGTTGCGGCGCAGGCCGGTCTTGGGGGGCGTGTTCTGGGTCATGCCGGGGATGTTAGGGGCAGCGCAGACTTGCGGCAATTACTCCGGCGTCCCCCGATCCAATTGACCTCAACCGAGTCTCACGCCTCGTGGTATGGAATATCTTCTCATAAACAAGCCCGAATCCCGCACGAAGCCTTGCTTCTCGGAAAGCCTCGCGGCCCGGATATCCACCCATCCCGTCTCACGTCCCATGTATCTCGGTCGAATATCGTAAACTGGGATGAGTCC
>JBBIQA010000149.1:0-11349 GCA_037442565.1 Rhodospirillales bacterium | reverse complement strand
ATCCGCCACCTGCCGGAACGGCGGCCCCGCGGCTGCTTTCCTGTGCATGACGGACAAGCGACACTAACGGCAGAGTGCCCGGGCGGATATGCCCTTCACATTCCGCCTGAAGCCAACCCGCCGATCCATTGGCGGAATGCTCGGGGCAGTCCGCAGGCGGCTGGCTTTCCCATGGGGTTGAGGTAGGCTCGGATGAAATTCAGGGAGAAAGCAACATGCAACTCGGCGCTTCGCTGCCGGTAGCCGATATCGGCACCGGCCCCATCGTTCTGCGCGACTATGCGCAGGCGGTGGAGGGTCTTGGCTTTTCCTACCTGCTCTCGCCAGACCATGTGCTGGGCGCCAATCCGGCGGCAGATCATGGCGGCAGGCGGGTCGGCACCACGGAGAATGCCTATCACGATCCGTTCGTGCTGTTCGGCTTCCTGTCCGGCTGCACGCAGAAGATCGGCTTCGCGGCCGGCGTGCTGATCCTGGCGCAGCGTCAGGCGGCGCTGGTGGCCAAGCAGGCCGCGTGCCTGGACGAACTGTCCGGCGGGCGCTTCCGGCTTGGCATCGGGGTGGGCTGGAACGAGGTCGAGTTCGTCGGCCTGAACGAGAATTTCTCCAATCGCGGCAAGCGGTCGGAAGAGCAGGTGCGGGTGATGCAGGCGCTGTGGGCGCAGCCGCATGTCACTTTCAAGGGCGAGTTCCACCGGCTCGACGATGCCGGCATAAATCCACGGCCGGCCTCCGGTCGGGTGCCGATCTGGTTCGGCGGCCATGCCGAGGCGACGTTCCGGCGCACGGCAGCCTACGGCGACGGGTTCATGCCCCTGGCCTATCCGGCCGGGGACAAGGCGCTGGCGGCGTTCGACAAATTGCGCGGGATGATCCGTGCCGCCGGGCGCGAACCCGCCGACGTCGGGATCGAGGTGTGGGTCTCGCCAGGCATCGGCACGGAAGCCGACTGGCGGCGGGAGGTTGGTTTCTGGAAGGCTGCGGGGGTGACGCATATCACCGCCCACACCAGCTACGTCAGCGGCCACCACACGCGCATCGCCGGGCGCAGTGCGGCGGAGCATCTGGATGCGATCACCCGCTACCGCGCGGCGGTAGCGGATCTACTCTGACCGCGAGCGATCAGCGCCGGAAATCGGCGCCTTTCCGCTCCACGGTGCGAACCAGGCCCTGCCATTCCATCAGGCCGTACTCGGCGCTGCCGCGGCGCTTCTGCATCCGCTCCGCGGCCTTGCCGATCACGTAGTCGTCGATCCGCACCGGGGCCTCGTCCAGGGTGCGGGCGATGAGTTCCAGCTCGCAGGCGCGTTCCAGCATGTACATGCGCATGAACGCGCCCTGCACCGTCGGGCCGAGTGTCAGCAGGCCGTGGTTCAGCAGCACCACGCAGCCGCCATGGGCGCAGGTCCGCCCGAGGGCGTCGCATTCCTCCTGCGTCGCCGGCACGCCATAGTCGTGATAGACGAGGTCGTCGAAGACCTGCAGCGCATCCTGGCTGATCGGGCGCAGGCCGTTTCGTAACAAGGACACACCGGCACCGGCGCGGGTGTGCGTGTGCATCACCACGTTGGCATCCGGCCGCGCCTTGTAGACGCCGCTATGGATGATGAAGCCGGCGTTGTTGAACTTGCCGGGATCGCCGATCACGTTGCCATCCAGATCCATCTTCACCAGGCTGGAGGCGGTGATCTCGTCGAACATCTCGCCATAGCGGTTGATCAGGAAATGGTTCGGCGCATCCGGTATCCGGGCCGACATGTGGGTGTTGATGAGGTCCGTCCAACCGAGATGATTCGTTACGTGATAGAGCGCGGCGAGTTCGCAACGCGCCTGCCATTCCAAATCGGTCATATCCGTCCTGGGTTGTTTCAGCGCGGCTGACATTTCCGTCTCCAGTTTCTTGTTTCTGGGCGTCGGTCCCCGGCAAAGCGGCCGGCGGGATTATCCTGCGGGAAACGCGCTCAGCCGGCAACAAGCCGAATGAGCAAGCGCTACGGTATCCTTCCGGATTTCGCCTGCCTTGCGGGCCAGGGAGGATCGCCCATTGTCTGATCCGGGAGCGTCGCCGGCGGAGGTTCAATTTCCTGATGAATTTGCCATGGATTTACGCTACGCTGCTGTGCGCCGATCCAAGGAGCAGTCACTGAAGGAACACCTTCAGGACACGTCGGTATGCGTCTTTAAGACAACCAAAGAAATCGACGGCCGACAAAACTGGCCGCGACAGGGAGGCTAAGCGATGACGTCCACACGCGCATTGACGCGCCGGCACGTACTGCTTGCTGGCGCCGGCTCGATACTTGTTCCCGCCTTGGCCGCGCGAGCGGCGGACCCGACCCGTGGTGTCACGGATACCGAAATCGTCATTGGCACGATGACCGACCTGTCCGGCGTGACCGCCGTGCAAGGCACCAACAATGCCAACGCGATCCGCATGGCGTTCGACGAGGTGAACGCGAAAGGCGGCATTCACGGCCGCAAGATCCGCTACATCGTGGAGGACAACGAGTACCTGGTGCCCAAGGCGGTCCAGGCGATGAACAAGTTGCTCAACCGCGACAACATATTCTTCGCGCTGGCCAATGGCGGCACGCCGCACAACGATGCGGTGATGCCGGCGATGTTCGAGAAGCATGTGCCCAACGTTTTCCCACTGACCTGCGCGAGGTCGATGTACGAGCCCTTGAACAGGTATAAATTCGGCCAGTTCTCGTCCTATTACGACCAGATGCGGGCCGGGGTGAAATACTTCGTGGAGAAAAAGGGCAAGACCAAGATCGGCTCGATGTACCAGGATACCGATTTTGGCCGCGACGTGCATGCCGGCGCCGTCGCGCAAATCGCCGCGATGGGCCTGAAGCTTGCCGGTGAAACCACGCACAAGCCGACCGACAGCGACTTCAGCGGCGCGGTGGCGAAAATGCGCGATGCCGGCTGCGATCTGGTCTGCATGGGCACCATCGTCAAGGACACCACGCTGATCCTGCAGACCGCGCGCAAGCTTGGTTGGAAGCCGGATTTCGTCGGCCAATTCGCCAGCTATTCCACAGCGGTGGCGGAAGTGCCGGGCGGGCCGGCGGAAGGGTTCTACTCCATGTCGCCGGGATTGTACGCCTATCCAGACGACCCGCGCCCGGCGGTACAGGCGGTCAGTGCGCGGTACCGCCAGCGCTACGGCATCGACTTCAACTATCTCGGCGAGGCCGGTTGGTCGGCGGCCACGTTCATGATCGACGTGCTGCAGAAGAACGGGCGGGATCTCACCCTCGACAGCCTGATCGCCACCCTGGAGACCATGAAGGACTGGCGCGACGTGTTCGGCTCGCCGCCGCTGACCATCACGCCGACCAACCACCACGCATCGAACCAGTCCTTCCTGTCGGTGGTGAAGGGCACGCGCTGGGTGCCCGTGGAAGCGGAACCAATGAGCTACTGATCCAAGCAAGACGCACCAACCGACAAGCAACGGGAAACGGCAAATGTTCAGACGCGCCCTTCAAGCACTGGCGATCGCTACCTGTGTCGCCGCGATCGCCTCGCCAGCCATCGGACTGGCGGAGGAAACACCGGGAGTGACCGCTACCGAGATCAAGATCGGCAACACCGCCGCCTATAGCGGCCCGGCATCGGCCTACGGCATCATCGCCCGCACCGAGGCCGCCTACTTCAAGATGATCAATGACAAGGGCGGCATCGCGGGACACAAGATTGTCTATGACTCGGTCGATGACGGCTACAGCCCACCGAAGACCGTGGAGCAGATCCGTAAGCTGGTGGAGGAGGACAAGGTCGCCTACATCTTCGCCACCATCGGCACGCCGAGCAACACGGCGATCGCCAAATATTTGAACAGCAAGGGCGTGCCGGCGCTGTTCATCGGCAGCGGCGCGGACAAGTGGGGCAACTACAAGGAATATCCTTGGACCATCGGTTGGCAGCCGAGCTACCGGACCGAGGCGCAGATCTATACGCGCTATATCCTGAAGAACAAGCCGGACGCCAAGATCGGCATCCTTTATCAGAACGATGATTTCGGCAAGGACTACCCGCAGGGCGTCAAGGACGTGCTGGGAGCCCGTTACGATAAAGTCGTGAAGGCGGTATCATATGAAGTGACGGACGCGACGATCAATTCCCAGGCACTTGAGTTGAAAAACTGGGGGGCGGACGTGGTGATCACGGCGGCGACGCCGAAATTCGCCGCCCAGATGATCCGCGCCATCTCGGACCTGAACTGGAAGCCGCTGCATTTCATGACCAACGTGTCGATCTCCGTCGGTTCGGTGATCACCCCGGCCGGCCCGGAACGGGCCGTCGGCATGATCAGCGCCGCCTATCTGAAGGACCCGACCGACCCGACCTGGAAGAACGATCCGGGCATGAACGCCTGGCGCAGCTTCATGAACACCTACATGCCGGGCGCCGACCTCACCGATGCCGGGCCGGTGTTCGCCTATGGCGTCACCACCACCTTGATCCAGGTGCTGAAGCAGGCGGGCCATGACTTCTCCCGCGCCAACGTCATGCGCCAGGCCGCCAACCTGCATCACCTGGAAGTTCCGGTGCTGTTGCCGGGGATCACGGTCAATACCAGCCCGACGGATTTCCATCCGATCAAGCAGATGCAGCTGGAGCGGTGGAACGGCAAGTCCTGGGAGCTGTTCGGACCGATCATCGGCGGGGCGGCGTCTTGATCCCCGTTTAGCCGGTCAGTTCCCGGCGAACGATTGCGGCACCCTCGACCATCGCGCGCAGCTTGCCGAACGCGACGTCGCGGGGGAGGTACTTCATGCCGCAATCGGGCGCCGCGACCAGCCGGGCCGCGTCGACATATTTCAGGCCGTCGCGCAGCCGCGCGGCGACCTGTTCGGCGGTCTCCACCGCGGGGTCGCCGAGGTCGAGCACGCCGAGCAGGATCTGCTTGCCGGCCAGGTCGCGCAGCACGCCGAGGTCGAGCTTCGGCTGCGCCGCCTCGATCGAGATCTGCGTGGCGATGGTGTCGGCCAATTGCGGCAGGAAGCTGTAGCCGCTGGGCTTGTTCTGCACGACCGCGGCGTAGCCGAAACAGAGATGCACCACCGTCGGGCCCTCGATGCCCTCCAGTGCCCGGTTGATGGCACGGATGCCGTAGGCGGCGGCCTTGTCCGGCGCGCTGCGCACCCAGGGTTCGTCGAGTTGCAGCACGTCCACGCCGGTTGCCTTCAGGTCGCGCAGTTCGGCGTTCACGGCGATGGCGTAATCCATCGCCATCTCCTCCTCGTCGGCATAGAACTCGTTGCGGGCCTGCTGGGACAGGGTGAACGGGCCGGGCAGCGTGATCTTGGTGGCGCGGCCGGCGTTGCGCAGCAGGAACTCGGCGTCGCGCCGCTCCACCGCCTCCCGCCTGCGGATCTTGCCCACCACACGCGGCACCGGGGTGACACGGCCGGATTGCGAGCGCACCTCGCCGGGATGTTCGGCGTCGATCCCCTCCAGCGCCAGGGCGAAGCGGTTGGAATAGCTCTCGCGTCGGATCTCGCCGTCGGTGACGATGTCGATCCCGGCCCGCTCCATGTCCCGGATCGCCAGGATGGTGGCGTCGTCCTGCGCCTGTTCGAGGAACTCCCCGCCGATACGCCAGATCTCGTGCGCGTGGGTGCGCGGCACGCCGTGATGGTGCAGCGTTTCACGGTTCACCAGCCAGTCCGGCTGGGGATAGCTGCCGACGACGGTGGTCGGCAGCAGGTGCGTGGGATAGGTCATGGATGCGCCTCCGGACGATGCTCGTGCCGCAAGCGTGCCACGCGGAGCGGCTTCCGTCTGTAGCCCGCTATTGCCGGTCGGCCGCCTTGGCGCTGCCGCCGCCGAGCCAGGAGGTCAGCTGGCCGAGGGAGCGCTCCTGCCCGGTGGCGATCTGCACGGTGGCTGTCGTGCCGGCGCGCAGCGGCTTCTCGCCTTCATGCGGGAGCAGCCGGATCCTGATCGGCAGGCGCTGCACCACCTTCACCCAGTTCCCCGAGGCGTTCTGCGGCGGCAGCAGCGCGAATTCCGCGCCCGTCGCCGGGCTGATGCTGTCCACCCGGCCCTCCCAGACCTCGTCGGGATAGATGTCCAGCACCACCTTTACCTTCTGGCCTGGGGTGACGTTCGTCAGGTCGGTCTCCTTCAGGTTGGCCTCCACCCAGGGCCTGGTATCCGCCACCACGGCGAACAGCGGCGTGGCCGCCTTCACCTCGTCGCCGGGCTGCAGCCTCACGTTCACCGTGGTGCCGTTCAGGGGCGCGATGATGGTGGCGTGGGCGAGATCGAGCGCGGCGCGGTCGCGATCGGCCAGCTTCTGGCGCACCAGGGGATGCTGGTCGGCCGGCAGGTCGGGATCGCCGTTCAGCAGGGTCAGCACCCGTTCCAGCCGCCGGTGCACCACGTTCAGCCGGTCGCGGGCGACGGCGGCATTGTTCTCCGCCTCCTCCAGCTTGGTGGCGGACGCCACGCCGTGGTTGGCCAGGTCTCGCTGGCGGGCCAGCTGCCTGGTGAGGTAGTCCACCTGGCTTTGCGCCTCGGCCAGTTCGCTGCGGGTCTCCCGCCAGGTGGCGCGGGCGGTTTCGACCACGGTTCTCGCGCTGTCGAGTTCGGCATCCGCCTTTTCCAACGCGATGCGGAACGGCTCCGGGTCCAGCTTCACCAGCACGTCGCCGGCGTGCACGGCCTCATGGTCGCGCACCCGAACCTCGACCACCTTGCCGGCGACCTCCGGCGAGATCTGCGCGATGTCGGCCTTCACATAGGCGTTGTCGGTGCCCACGCTGCGCCCACCCTGCAGCCAGAGGGCCACCCCGGCGACGATCGCCAGCGCGGGCACGCCGACCAGCAACCCGGCCCGGAACAGGAAGCTGCGCCGGAGGGTCATGGCGTGTCGCGCTCCCCCGCCGCCTGACCGTTGAGCGGCGGCGCGAGCGGCTCACGGTCGGCCATCGTCAGCAGCCGCAGCTTTACCCGGGCCAAAGCATCGCCCAGAAGCTGGCGTTCAGGCCCGGTCAGGGGATCCAGCGCGTCCTCCAGCGTCTGATCGGCGATATCCAGCATCTCCGCCCGCACCCGGTCGGCTTCCGGCGACAGAAATAGCCGGTTGATCCGCCGGTCCGCGGGATCGGCGCGGCGGATGACCCAGCCTTTGCGTTCCAGCCGGTCCACCATCCGCCCGGTCGTCGCCCGCTCGATCTCGAGCATGTCCGCGAGTTCCGACTGGCTCACGCCGGGCCGCCGGTTCAGCCGGGTCAGCACCAGCCACTGCGCGCGCGTCAGGCCAAGGCTATGCACCCGCCGGTCGAACGCGGTGCGCATCAGCCGGGCCACATCGGAAATCAGGAAGCCGATGTGCTCATCGTCGGGAAGATCAGGCTCTGGAACGTCGCCGTTGGGTGGATTTTGTTTCTCGGGCAAAGGCGTCTCGCCATGAACAGGTGCCTGGGTTACTGTTGTCTAGCATATCTTTGGTGGGGTTACCAATTTTCCCATGTCGGACGACGACAACCCGCATGGCCTGACGCCGCTCCGGCGCGTCCTGATCATGATCTCGGTCATGCTGGGCTCGACGCTGTACTCCACGACACTGCTGATCGCCTCCACCCTGCTGCCGCAGATGCAGGGCGCGATGGCGGCGACGTCCGACGAGATCGCCTGGGTGATGACCTTCAACATCCTGGCCACCGCGGTGATGACGCCGATGACCGGCTGGCTGGTGGCGCGCTTCGGCCGGCGCAGTGTGATGATGTGGTCGATCTTCGGCTTTTCGGTCTGCACCTATCTGTGCGGCCAGGCGGATTCGCTGCATGCGCTGGTGCTGTGGCGCATCCTGCAGGGCGGCTGCGGCGCGCCGGTGGTACCGCTGTCGCAGACCATCCTGCTGGACAGCTTCCCGCGCCGGCAGGCCGGGATGGTGACCTCGATCTTCGGCATGGGCGCGGTGATCGGCCCGGTGATCGGGCCGGCGTTGGGCGGCTACCTGTCGGACCTGTACAGCTGGCGCTGGGCGTTCTACGTGATCGTGCCGGTGGGGTTCCTGTCCTTCATCGGGCTTCGGTTGACCCTGCCGCCGGATGCCGATACGCCGTCCACGAAACTCGATTGGACCGGGTTCCTCAGTCTGGCTCTGGCGATTTCCTGTGTGCAGCTGGTGCTGTCGCGCGGCCAGCGGCTGGACTGGTTCGATTCGATGGAAATCATCCTGGAAACATCCATCGCGGCGATCGCCTTCTACGTGTTCGTCGTGCACAGCCTGACCACGGACCGCCCGTTCCTGCAGCTGCGTCTGTTGAAGGACCGCAACTATGCGATGGGGCTGGTGCTGGTGCTGATCTACGGCATGCTGAACTTCACCCCGATGGTGCTGTTGCCGCCGCTGCTGCAGGCCTATGCGGGGTTCCCCGACCCGGTCATCGGCGAGGTGCTCGGAGCACGGGGGATCGGCGCGGTGATCGGTTTCTTCTCGGCAATCTTCGTTGCCAAGTACGACCCGCGCATCGGCATGGCCATCGGCTTCGGGGTTCAGGTGATTTCCGGCATCTGGCTGACGCGGATCAACCTGGATGTCGACATGACGAGCCTGGTGTCCAATTCCATCCTGCAGGGCTTCGCCGTCGGGATCATCTGGGTGCCGCTGACAGTGGCGACCTTTCGCACCCTGGAGACGCGCTTCTGGCCGGAGGCGATGTCGGTGTTTCACCTGCTGCGCAACATCGGCTCCAGCTTCTTCATCTCGATCAGCGTGGCGGAGATCGTGCGCACCACGGCGCAGAACTACGCGCGCCTGAACGAGATGCTGTCGCCCTATAACGAACGCCTGGGCCTGCCCTGGGTGATGGGCGCCTGGTCCACGGACAGCCCGGCCGGGTTGGCGCGGCTGGCAAAGGAGGTGAACCGGCAGGCGGCGATGATCGGCTATCTCAACGCCTTCGCGCTCTACACCGCCGCGTCGGCCGCCGGGGTGCTGCTGGTGCTGACGATGACCAAGGGCAAGGCCGTCAAGGCCGCGTGAACCCGGACCGGCGTCCTGATTGACACGACATTCCGGGCCGGCTCACCCTTCCGGCAAAGCAGCCGGGAGAGGATTTCGCTTTGGCCATCGATTACCAGAAGCGCGATGGGGTCGCCTACATCACGCTGAACAATCCCGAGAAGGCGAACATCCTCGACAAGGCGACATCCGACCAGATCTCCGCGGCGTGGATCGATCTGTGGGAAGACCGCGACATTCGTTGCGCGATCCTGACCGGAGCCGGCGACAAGCATTTCTGCGGCGGCCATAACCTGGCGCCGCGGCCGGACCTGACGGCGGAGGACCGCGAGTATTTGCGCACGCAACGGATCTACTGGCCGCTGGCCGGAACGGTGCATGGGCAGAAAACCGGCGTGGACGGAAGGATGGGCGATCATTATCCCCGGGTGTGGAAGCCGGTCATTGCCGCCGTGAACGGCTGGGCGGCCGGGGCCGGGCTGTATATCCTGCTGTCCTCCACCGACATCCGCATCGCCAGCGCCGAACACGCGCGCTTCAAGTTCGCGCTGACCACCCAGGGCTGGCTGGGGCACGGCCCAGGTGCGGCGCTGCTCGCCAAGCAGCTGCGCTACAGCGATGCGATGAAGATCATGCTGACCGACGAGCCGTTCGGCGCCGAGGAGGCGTTGCGCATCGGCCTGGTCAACGAGGTGGTGCCGCATGCCGAGCTGATGGCGCGGGCGGAGAAGATGGCGCGGCATATCTGCACGCTGCCACCGCTGGCCACGCGCATGATGAAGGAATTCCTGGTCCGCTTCGGCGACCTGCCGACGGACCAGGCCTGGCACGTCCAGAACCTGATCAACTCGCTGCTGATCCAGACCACGACGGACGGCGAGGAAGGCCGCGCCGCCTTCAATGAAAAACGCCAGCCGAACTTCACCGGCGCCCTGCGCCGGCGGGGACCGGCCTGGGAGGAATTGTCCGAGGATGATGCGAAGCGGCTGGATGAGGCCTATCGCAGCGGGGAGTACTAGGCCGCGTGGCTATCTTGCGGCAATCGGGGCCCAATTATTTTTTTACCGGATGAGTGACGTTGTTCACCTGCCGCCGATGGTCGTGGGAAATAATAATTACGCCCGAATCGAGCAAGGAACCATCATGCGAAGCAAAACGGTTGCATTTGCGAGTGCGCTCTGGATCGGTGCGCTGCTGGTAACAGGGTTCCCGGACGCCGCGCGCGCCTGCGACGAACCGGGGACGCCAAATCAAGAAAGCGCACGCCCCGCCTCCCCCACCAGCGTCATTGTCCAGTGGACAAACACGGCAAGGGAGGGCGATGTGCGGGACATGTTCTTCGACCTCGAGGGCAGGGGTACGCCGAGCGTGAACAACGTCGGCCCTTTCCGCGGTCCGAGGGGAACGGTGATGAGCCACCAGATCGGCGGGCTCCAGACAGGACGGCGTGTCTGCTACAGGATTTGGGCGCGTGACGGTTTCAATGGATGCCGGTCGCAGCAACCATCTGCCTGGGCATGCGCAACGCCAGCGGCGGGCACTACCCCGCCCCCTGCGCCCCCCACACCGCAACCGCCGACACTGAGCCTGACACAGCCTTCGGCGAACACGTTTCTGATCACCGGTCACCACTTCCTTCCGAACACCGTCGTTCATCTGCGGATCGTGGACGACGCACTGGCGACGATCTACATCAACGAGACGGCCGGCCCGCATGGCGATTTCACGGCGTCATTAGGCAATCTCTGCCGAGTGAGCGGCTATTTGCACTTTTCGGCCAACGATGGGCGACACAACGGAAACGACGCGACGTCGACGTTGTGGAGCAACACGGTGACGGGAACCTGCGTCGTAACTGGAGGCAGGATGATCCGCAAAAGAGCCCTTCCTTGACGCACGGGGTCGGTTCCGCCGCTTGGGGCACCCGAAGAGCTGCACGCACCTCTGATGCAGCGCGCAGGAGCCTGTCCCCTGGCCACTGGTGGCCGGAGCGGCGCTGCCGCGCCCTCCCGTGCCGAGCGGGGCCGCGGGATCGGCGCCTTGCCTGCCCGCCGGCCTGCGGGTGCACGGGGCGGTAATCAAGGCTCCGCGGCAAGACCGCCAAACCGCTCAGAAATGAGCGTTCCCGTGTTCCGAAGGGGCAAATCGCCTGGACACTATCTGGACAAAATTTCCGCGAACGACGGCGAACCGCCGTAAGCCATTGATCCCAGGTGCGTGGATTTTGTCCGGACGGCGAATCCGAAAGCCTCGAAAACCGCTGTGTTCGATGATTTTCATCCGTTGATATAATGACTTAGGGCTGGAGCGGGTGAAGGGAATCGAACCCTCGTATGCAGCTTGGGAAGCTGCCGTTC
>JBBIQA010000148.1:0-11449 GCA_037442565.1 Rhodospirillales bacterium | reverse complement strand
GACCTCGCGAAGCTGACCGAGCGGGAGATGCGCGATCTGCGCGGCAACCGCATCGCTATGATCTTCCAGGATCCGATGATGACGCTGAACCCGGTCCTGCGCATCGACACGCAAATGATCGAAACCGTGCAGGCGCACGCCAAGGTCAGCCGCGCCGAGGCGCGCGCCCGGTCCCGCGATGCCCTCGGCATGGTCGGCATCCCCAGTCCCGATGAGCGGTTGCAAGCCTATCCGCACCAATTCTCCGGCGGCATGCGCCAGCGCGTCGCCATCGCCATCGCGCTGCTGCACCGCCCGGACCTGATCGTCGCCGACGAACCGACGACGGCGCTGGACGTCACCATCCAGGCGCAGATCCTGGCCGAGGTGCAGAAGCTCGCCGCCACCTATGGCACCGCGCTGATCTGGATCACCCATGATCTGTCCGTGGTTGCAGGCCTGGCCGACGAGATCGCGGTGATGTACGCGGGAAAAATCGTCGAGACCGGCGATGTCGGCACGGTGCTGGACCGGCCGCTGCATCCCTACACGCAGGGCCTGATCGGCAGTGTGCCCAGCCGTAACAAACGCGGCACCCGGCTGCGCCAGATCCCCGGCATGACGCCGTCATTGCTCGATCTTCCGGAGGGCTGCGCGTTCCGCACCCGCTGCTCCCGGGCCGATGCCGCCTGCGAAACGGACCCCGCCATCACCGAACCCATGCCGGGGCACGCGCTGCGCTGCTTTCATCCACACCTGGAGGTGACGGCATGACCGCTTCCGCCGCCCCTCCCGTCATCGAGCTGCAGGGCGTCTCCAAGCGCTTCGGCAAAACCTTTGACATTGCCGCCCGCCTGGCGCGCCGCGCCTCGGCAGCCCTCGGAAAACCGGCTAAGGACCTGACCGTGCGCGCCGTCGACAAGGTCGACATGACCATCCGCAAGGGCGAGGTGGTCGGCCTCGTCGGTGAATCCGGCTGCGGCAAATCCACCCTGGGGCGGATGGTGGCGGGGATCATCCCGCCCTCCGACGGCCAGGTGCTCTGGCAGGGCCGCGACATCACCACCCACTCCACCCGGGAGGCCCGGGTGGCGCAGCTGAAGATTCAGATGATCTTTCAGAACCCCTATGCCAGCCTCAATCCGCGCCTGCGCGTGGCGGAGATCGTCGGCGAGGCGCCGCGCGTGCACGGCATGATCCCGCGCGGCGGGTTCGACAGCTACGTCGACGCGCAATTGCGCCGCGCCGGCCTCGATCCCGCCTACAAGCGCCGCTATCCGCACCAGTTCTCCGGCGGCCAGCGCCAGCGCATCGGCATTGCCCGCGCTTTGGCGGTGCAGCCGGAGTTCCTGGTCTGCGACGAGGCGGTGGCGGCGCTGGACGTGTCGATCCAGGCGCAGATACTGAACCTGTTCATGGACCTGCGAGCCGAACTCGACCTGACATATCTTTTCATCAGTCACGATCTCGGCGTGGTGGAGCACCTGTCGGACCGGGTGTTCATCATGTATCTCGGCCGCATCGTCGAAGAGGCCCCCGCGGAAGAAATCTTCGCCCGTCCCAACCATCCCTACACCCAGGCGCTGCTGGCCGAGGTGCCGCGGATCGAGGCGCGGAAAAAACAATTCGTGGGCGTGAAGGGAGAAATTCCGAGTCCGCTCGCCCCGCCTCCCGGTTGCCATTTCCATCCGCGCTGCCCGCACGCGATGCCGCGATGCTCCGCCGAGGCGCCGGTGCTGCGCGAGATCGCGCCCGGGCATCGCAGCGCCTGCCACCTGAACGGCTAGGCACGCCTTGCACCGCTGTAACCCATGACCGGCAGATCGTTTCGATTGCATCCATTGCATCGTCTCTGGCGCCTGCTGCCCATGCAGCGGCGGCGGCGGCTGGTGGCGCGCGTGACCGCACTGATGGCCCCGAAGCCGGACCGGCCCCCACCGCCGGCGGCAGGCGGCGTCGCGGTTGTTGGCGAACTGTCCTTTCCCTCCGGCCTGGGCGAGGGCGCGAGGCTGATGCTGCAGGCTCTGGAACGCCTCGGCATACCCACGTTTCCCATCGATATCGGCACCTTCCTGCCCGGCGGCGCCAGGCAGGTCACCGAGACATTGCCGCCGGGCGTGCCGCTGGTGATGCATGTCAATTCGCCGCAGATGGCCCGCGCCATGATGCGCCTGCCGCGTGCGCTGGTGCGCGGGCGGCGGATCATCGGCTACTGGGCCTGGGAATTGCCGACGATCCCGCCGGACTGGCGGGAAGGGGCTGCCTTCGTGCACGAGGTCTGGGCCACGTCGCGTTTCACCGCCGCCGCGCTGGAGCCGATCCTGCCCGGCGGCGTCCGGGTGGTCACGCATCCGCTGGCCTTCGCGCCGCCCGTGCCCTCCAAGCTGCGGCGGGCGGATTTCGGCCTGCCGGAGGGCGCGGTGGTGGTGCTGGCCTCGTTCAACCTGGCCTCCTCGCTGGAACGCAAGAACCCGCTGGGAATGGTCGCGGCCTTCCGCACCGCGTTCGGCGACCGCGACGACCGATTGCTGGTGCTGAAGATGGGCAACCCCGGCCATTTCCAGGACGATTTCGACCGCATCCGCCAAGCCGTCGGTGGCGCGCGCAACATCCGCCTGGAAACCCGGACCCTGCCGATGGAAGACAACTACGCCCTGATGGCGGTCTCCGACATCGTTCTGTCCTTGCATCGCAGCGAGGGTTTCGGGCGCATTCCGGCCGAAGCCATGCTGCTCGGCCTGCCGGTGGTCGCCACCGGCTGGTCCGGCAACATGGATTTCATGGATGCCGACAGCGCCGCGCTGATCGATTACCGGCTGATCCCGGCGGTCGATCCGCGCGGCGTGTTCGAAGCCCCCGATGCGGTCTGGGCGGATCCCGACATCGAGCAGGCGGCTCTCGTGCTGCGGCGTCTGGCCGGCGACCCGGCGGAGCGGGCGGCACTGGGCGCGCGCGGCAAGGCCGCCGCGACCGCACGGCTGGGTCCGCAGAGCCTCGCCATGGCGCTGGCCGGCATCGGTCTGGCGGTGCCGGGCCGCGAATGAGGGCACTGGTCTGGCAATGGGGAAGGCGCGGAGCCGGACCGCGGATCGCGGCGGAACTGGCCCGCGCGTTGCGGCAGGTTCCCGGCACCACGGCCGTCCTGTCATTGTCGGCGGGAGCGGAAATCCTCGTCGGGGCCGATGCGCCGGTCTGCGACCTGCCGGTCGTGACCTATTCCGGCGGCATCGGCTTCATCGGCCGCTGGCTGCGCGCGCCGGTTATGATCGCCGGCCTGGTCCGGCACCTGCGCCGGCTGCGCCCGGACGTGGCGATCTGCGCCATGCCCGGCCCGCTCGACCTGCTGATGGCCGCCGCCCTGGCGTGGACCCGCACACCGTTCCTGGTGATCGTGCACGACGCCGACTCCCATCCCGGCGAGCGCGCGCCGCTGCTGATGTGGCTGCAACGCCGCCTGGCGCGCCGGGCGGATGTGTTGGTGACGCTGAGCACGCATGTGGCCGAGCGCCTGCGCGCCCAGGGCCTCGCCGGGCCGGACAAGCCGGTGCTGGTGTTCCGCCATCCGCCCATGGTCTTCGGCGCGCCGCCGCCGCCGCCCTTCGCCCATGGCGGCGTGCCCCGGGTCCTGTTCTTCGGCCGGCTGCTCGCCTACAAGGGCCTCGACCTGTTGTCGGAGGCTCTGGCCCTGCTGGAAAACGAGCCGATGCAGGTCCGCGTCGTTGGCTCAGGGCCGGAAGACGCGGCGCTGGCGGCCTTGCGGGCGCGAAAATCCGTGACAGTGGAGAACCGCTGGGTGGCCGAGGATGAAATCGGCGCCGTCATCGCCTGGGCGGATATGCTGGTGCTGCCGTATCGCGAAGCCAGCCAGAGCGGCCCCGCGGCTGCCGCCATCGCCGCCGGCCGCTGGGTTGTCGCCACTCGCGTCGGCGGGCTGCTGGAGCAGCTATCGGATGAGCCGCTCGCCATAATCTGCAACCCCGACGCCGTCAGCCTGGCCGCCGCGCTGCACGGCCTCTGCCGGTCCCGGCCGGCCCCGCCAGACCTTGACGCCGGCGCGGACGCGGCTTGGCGCGAACTGGCGGCCGGGCTGGTCGCGGGCAGTCGCTTGAACGGCAGCAAGGCCAGGGGCTCCGGCCCATAGGCGCCAGAGCCCCTGGCCTTCCTGGCACCGCTAAACAGCCAGCCCGCCGGTAGCCGGAGCCGGGCGGGCCCGCTGGTTGTACATGATCTTCTGCCGCCGTTCGCGTTCCTCAGGCGGCAGCTTCGCGGGGTCCTCGGCCAGGTCAGCGCCAATCGCCAGACCTCGCTGGACCGCCGGACGGGCGCTGAGCTCATCGAACCAGCGCTTGAAATACTTGAAGTCCTCGATGTCCTGGCCCTGTGCCTTCCAGTTCACGCACCACGGGTAGCAGATCATGTCGGCGATCGTGTATTCGTCGCCGGCGAGATAGCGCCGGTCGTACAGCCGGTTGTTCAGCACGCCGTATAGCCGGTTGGCTTCATCGGTGAAGCGTCGCACGGCGTAGGACTGATCGCCCTGGGCGTCGCCGAGCCGGCGGAAATGGCCGCATTCGCCGAGCTTCGGCCCCTGGTTCGCCATCTGCCAGATCAGCCATTCCGTGACCTCGTATTTCTGGCGCAGACCCGACGGAAAGAATTTTCCAGCCTTCTCGGCGATGTACAGCATGATCGCGCCGGACTCGAAGACACTGAACGGCCCGCCGCCATCGGCAGGCGCGGTGTCCACCAGCACCGGCATGCGGTGGTTTGGGTTCATCTTCAGGAAGGCCTCGGAGAACTGATCGCCCCGGCCGATATGCACCGGCACGATGCGGTACTCCAGCCCGCATTCCTCCAGCAGGATGGTGACCTTCTTGCCGTTCGGCGTCGGCCAGTAATGCAGTTCGAGCATGGTGCGTTCCCCTGTTTGATTTTAGTTGCGTAGCAGTGCCGTCATGATCCGATCGCGCGACAGCGGCATGTCGCGGATGCGGGTGCCGAGCGCGTGGGCGACCGCGTTGCCGATCGCCGCCGCGGTGGGCCCGAAGCTGCATTCGCCCATGCCGAGCGACGGCAGTTCCGGCGCATGGATCAGTTCCACCGTCACGTCCGGCACTTCGGAAAACCGCAGGATCGGGTAGCTGTCCCATCCCAGCGTGCCGATCCCGTCCGGGCCAAGCACAACCTGCTCCTTCAGCGTCATGCTTGCGGCGTGCAGGATACCGCCCTCCACCTGGTTGCGCGCTCCGTCCGGATTGATCACCAGACCGGCATCGGCCACGCACCAGACATGGCGCAGCCGCACTTCCTGATCGACGTCCAGTTCGACCACCACCGCGGCGTAGGCGGCGCGGTTCTTGTAGCGCGAGAAGGCGATCCCGCGCCCGTGCCCGGTGCCGGCGGGCCCCAGCGCGGTCCAGCCGGACAGCCGCGCCACGCGTTCGATCACCCGGCGGGCGCGAGGTTCCGACAGGATCGACAGCCGGTACGCCACCGGATCCTGCCCGGCGCGCGCCGCCAGTTCGTCGATCATGCATTCCATCGCAAACACGTTCGGCAGCGCGCCCAGACCACGCAGGGAGGATGTACGGACCGGGCAGTCTGTCACCAGATGATGCAGCACCCGCTTGGCCGGAATGTCATACAACGGCACGGCGTTGCGCGTGCCGCCGCCGCCGGCGGTCTCCGGTGGATCGAAGGGCCGGGTTTGCGGCTTCGGCCCCGGCAGCGCGTCGGCGGCCAGCATCGTGCCGCCGAACGTTGTCCGCCCGACATGCGGCCCGGCCCAGATCTCCGCCATCCAGTCCGCCGGCCTGCCGGCCGTGTCCACCGCCACGCGCAATCTCACCGATTGCGCGGTGCTGAACGGTTCGTAAGCAAATTCCTCCTCGCGCATCCACTGCACGCGAATGCAATGACCTGGGATCTCGCGCGCGATCAGCGCCGCGTCCAGCGCCGCGTCGTCCGCGCCGTTATGGCCGTAGCAGCCGGCGCCATGGGCGTGTCGCACCGTGATGTTCGCCTTGTCCAGCCCCATCACCTCGGCCAGCGCCGCTCGCAACGGATAGACCCCCTGGGTATGGCTCCAGACGCTCAGATGGCCATCCCGATATTCCGCCAGCGCGCAGGACGGCGCGATGGCCGCGTGCGCGACATAGGGCCGGGAGTAGGTGGCTTCCACGACCACCGGCGCATCCGGCGGCGTCGGCGGGTCGCCGACGATCCGCTCGATCGCTCCAGCGCGCCCAACCAGCCAGCCGGCCTCGCCCTGCGCGGCGGTGAAGCCGCGGGCATGCTCCCAGGCCGCATGCGAAGGCGCCGCCGCCGCCGCGCGCTGCACCGCGGTTTCATCGGCGCCGGCGAAGGCGACAAAATCCCCGATGCGCACGATGCGGTAATCGCCGCCCGCTGCCCGGCGCAACCCAGCCTCATCCAACGCCGTCAGCCGTGCCAACCGGCCTGGCTGGCGCAGGATGCGGGCATGCAGCATATCCGGCCGCACGATATCGTGGATGAAGCCCGCCCCTGACAGCTTCGCAGGCAGGTCCACGCGGGGCACGCTCTGCCCGACGACGCGGTAGGCGCTGTATGGCTTCGGCGTCGCATTCCCCTCCGCCTCATGCGCGAGGTCCTCGGCGTTGGCGAAATTCCAGTAGTCGAAACCGGTGCGCGCATCGCCGCGCAGGAATTCGCCGTCCTCGACACGCAAATCCCCAGGGCTGCAATTGAGCCGCCGCGCCAGCCGGTCCAGCACCCGCGCGCGGACCTCCGCCATGATCAGGCGAACCGACGCGCCCGACATCTCGATGGACTGGCTGGACGACGTCGAGCCCTCGTCCGGCGCCGCCTCGGTATCGCCGGCCAGGATGGAAATTCGGTCGAGCCCGACATCCAGTTCCTCCGCGGCGATCTGGCTGAGCGCCGTCAGCACGCCCTGGCCGATCTCCACCTTGCCGACGGCCAGATGCACGCGCCGGTCCGGATCGAACCGCACCCACCGATCCAGCCGGCGGTTGTTGGTGACGCTCAGCGGCAGGGGCGCGTTCATGCCGCTGCTCCCGCCAGCATTTCCGCCGCGCGCGCGACGGCGCGAAGGATGCGATGATGCGTGCCGCAGCGGCAAAGATGCTTGTCCAACGCGGCAACGATGTCCGCCCGGCTGGGGGTGGGGTTACGATCCAGCAGCGCCTTGGCGCTGATCAGTATGCCCGACAGGCAATAGCCGCACTGCCCGGCCTGCTCCTCGAGGAACGCCCGCACCAGCACATGGTCTCGCAGGCTTTCCACCGTGCTGACCCGCCGGCCCGCGACGCTGCCGACCTCGCGGGAGCAGGCATAGGCCGGCTCCCCGTCCAGCAACACCATGCAGGTTCCGCATTGCTCCAGGCCGCAGCCATAGCGCGGACCCTTCAGCCCCAGTTCATTGCGCAGCACATCCAGCAGCGGCACGTCCGCCGCGGCTGAAACCTGCACCGCCTGGCCGTTCACCTCGAATGCGATCATCTCATCCCCCCTGGACATGCAAGCCCGACCGCAGGTTAGCGGCTTGCGGCGCATTCGCCAGGGGGAGCCGCTAGTGCTCTGACGGATTGGGACGGTTCAGCATGCGTCAGAACACCAGCTTGATTTTGTGGGCCGATTCAGCCAACGGGCTGAAGTGCCCGTTGACATCGGACCACTAGGCCGGCATGTCGATCAGGCTCACATGCGCGGCGACGATCCGCCAGCCCTGCGGAAATCGCACCCATGACTGCATCTGCCGGCCAATCTTGCCCGGCGCGGACTCCCGGTGAAACAGGGTGGATGCGATGGCGAAGTCACGACCATACGTACTGATCACGGTGCGTGACAGCCGGCGCGCCAGTCCGGCAGGCGAACGCCCGGCGCGGAATTCCTGGATTTCCTTCGCGCCGTACAGATTCTCGTTGATGCCGTAGCGGATCGTCTGCGGCAGGTCCGAGAACATCGCCGTCAGCCCGGCCACATCGTTGCTCATCAGCGCCGCCTCGTAGGCGGCGAAGCATGCCTCCACTTCGGCGACGATGTCCGGCAGATCGATCTCCATCATTCCCCCTCTAACCCGTTGGCGCGAACATATTCGCGGGTCGTGGTGCCCTGGCGACACCGGCCGCTTCCAGGGTATAGGCGACCCGCAGCGCGATATCCTCCCGCCAGGGCGCGGCGATGACCTGCACGCCAATCGGCAGCCCGCCCGGCAGCGGAACCGGCACGGCGGCGACCGGCAGGCCGATGAACGAGATCGGCTGGGTGTAGATCCCGAGATTGGGCCGCACCGGCAGTTCCACGCCATCGAGCACGAACGTCTTCTGCCCGATCCGCGGCGCCGTGCAGGGTGTGGACGGCGCCAGGATGACATCGACATCGTTGAACAGCCGTAAGACCGCGTCGCGATACCAGCGCCGGAATTTCTGCGCCTGGGCCACGAACGGCGCCGGGATCATGGCGCCGGCGATCAGCCGGTCGCGCACGTCGGGATCGAAATCCCCGGGCCGCTCCCGCAGCCGGGGCAAGTGCAGCGCAGCGCCTTCCGTCGTGGTGATGACATAGGCGGCGGCACGGGCGCGGGCGGCTTCCGGCAGTTCGATTTCCGTTGCAACCGACAAGGCCGCCGATACCTTGTCCATCGCCTGCAATGCTTCGGGGAAAGCGCCCTGACGAAAATATCCTCCGGCTCGTGCAATCCGCAGTCCCCCGGCGCCGGCGACGAGCTTGCCCAGCGTCGGCTCGCTCTTGCGCACAACGCAGGCGGGGTCGCCGGCATCGGGCCCCTGCATCGCGTCATAGGCCAGCGCCAGGTCGCGCACCGAGCGCGCAAAGGGGCCGAGATGATCGAGGCTGGAAACGAATGGAAAGCTGCCGGTGCGCGGCAGCCGCCCGAAGGTCGGCTTCAGGCCGAAGATCCCGCATAGAGAGGCAGGCACCCGGATGGAGCCGTTGGTGTCCGACCCCAGCGCCAGCGGCACCAGCCCGCCCGCCACCGCCGAGCCCGAGCCGCCGGAGGACCCGCCGGTCATCCGCGCCAGGTCATGCGGATTGCGCGACGGTCCGTCGTGCAGGTTCTCGCCGGTGAAGTCGTAGGCATACTCGCCCATGTTCAGCGCACCGACGCAGATGGCACCCGCCGCCTCCAGCCGTTTAACCAGCACGCCGTCGGCCGAGGCCGGCGGATGGTCGCGATTGATCCGGCTGCCCGCCAGCGTCGAAATTCCCTCGATGTCGATCAGGTTCTTCACCGCGAACGGCACGCCCGCCAGCCGGCCGACGCGCTGGCCGGCCGCGCGCATGGCGTCCACCGCCACCGCGCGCGCCATCGCCCGGTCCGCGGTTACCGCGGTGAAGGCATTCAGGGCCGGGTTCGCCTGGCGGATCCGTTCCAGCGCGGCGGCGGTGACATCCACCGCACGCGCCCGGCCGGCATTCACCGCCGCGGCAATGCCGCCGGCATCGCGCCAGTCGGCCTCGTGCCAATCCCGCGAAGCCGTTGGCGACGACATTCCCTCCCTCCCCCGTGCCATCAGGCGGTGAACACCGGCGCCGGTTCCGCATTGTCCGGCAGAGCGAACGCCTCCACCAGCCGCGCCATCCGCAGGGATACCTCCAGATGAAACCGGATCGGCTCCAGCCAGGACGGATCGATCTGGATGCCGAGCAAAGCGGCAGTCGCGCCGATATAGGTATCCAGATCCGTCTCAGCCTGCGTCATTTGAGATCCACCAGAGTAAGGTCGTTGAACCACGACTGGGCAGAGACAAACCCGGTCACATGCGGGCTCATCGCCCGCGGATTGAGGTCGTGCACGATGTACAGCCACGGCGGGTTATCCACCAGCCGTTCATGCGCGGCGCGGGTGGCGGCCTGGATCTTCGTCGGGTCGGTAGCGGTTTCCAATTCCGCCAGGGCCGCGTCGAACTTGTCGTCCTTGTAGTGTGGGAAGTTGAACCCGTTCGGCGCAAAATTGGCCGAGGAGAAATACCGCGCCATCACCCCGGCATCGGACGACGGCGAGCTGACATTCAGCGCGTTTGTGCCATGCAGTCCGGCATGATCCGGCGGCAGCCTGGCCGCGGTCAGCAGCGTGCCCCACTCCACCACGTCGAATGTGACATCGACGCCGCAGGCCTCCTTCAGATTCTGCTGGATGAATTCGTTCATCGGCAGCGGCAGCATCTGGCCCGAGCCGGAGGTGGAGATCATGATTTTCAGCGCCAGCGGCTTGGCAGGCGTGTAGCCGGCTTCCGCCAGCAGAGCCTTGCCCTTGGCCGGATCGAATTTGTAGTGATTGACGGGGGAGCCGAAATTCGGGTCGTTCGGCTTCAGCCAGCCGACCGACGGCTCCGCGGTGCCGCTCAGCAGGGAAACCAATCCTTCGCGGTCCACGCAGTAGTTCAGCCCCTGGCGAACCCGGACATCCGCCACCGGGCTGTTGGGGCCGGCCATGTTGAAGATATAGGGCCAGTCATGCGGATAGGAATTGGTCACCACCGTGAATCCGGCCTGCTTCAGCGAAGCGATCCCATCGGGCGGCGGCACCTCGATCCAGTCCACCTGGCCCGAGCGCAATGCGGCCATCCGGGTGTTCGCCTCGGGCATCGGCAGCAGCAGCACCTTGTCCACCTTCGCCTTGCGCGCGGGATCCCAGTAATTGTCGTAGCGCGACAGTTCGACCGACTGGCGCGGCACGAACTGGCTGATCTTGAACGGCCCGGTCCCCGCCGCAGGCAGCGTTGCCACCTTGCCCCAGTCATGCCCGGCCTTCTCGAACGATGCCGGCGAGGTGAACAGCAGATAGACCGCCATGTACGGATAATACGACGCCGGCCGTGAGGTGGTGATCGATACGGTATAGTCGTCGATCTTGCGATAAGACTGGGTAAGCGGGGCGCGGGCGCGGCTGATGCCCGATGCCGCTGCCTCGAATTGCGGGCTGTCCGTCTTGAAGTAGCGATCGAGGTTCCAGATCACCGCGTCGGCATCGAATTTCGTGCCGTCATGGAAGGTCACGCCGTGGCGCAGGTGAAAGATCCAGATTTTCGGATCCGACTTGTCCTGTTCCCAGCTTTCGGCCAGCCCCGGGCGCAGGCCGGCCAGTTTGTCGGCGCGGCTGAGATCCCATGCCGTCAGGGCCTCGAAGACCGGATAGCCCAGGAATCGCATGCCCTCGAAACCGTTGTTCGGCATGCCGGTGGTCGTCGGCACGTCGGACGCGGTCATGGCGATGCGCAGGACCTTCTCCGCCTGCGCCATCGCGGTCGTTGCGGTCAACAGGCTGGCGGCAAGGGTCGCTATCGAGGCGATTCGCTTGATACTCATGATCTCTCCGGTTTCAGGGAATGGGCATCGGGTCAGCTCCGCACGTCCATCGCCGCGCGCAGTCCGTCGCTGACAAGGTTGAAGCAGATGCTGGTGACGAAGATGCAGATGCCGGGCAGCACGGCGACCATCGGCTGGG
>JBBIQA010000147.1:0-11479 GCA_037442565.1 Rhodospirillales bacterium | reverse complement strand
TTCGCCGCCGGCCGCGGCGGCCAATGGACCTATCACGGCCCCGGCCAGCGCACCGCCTATGTGATGCTGGACCTGAACCGCCGGCACGGCAGCGTGCCAGCGCGCGACGTGCGCTGCTACGTGCACGGCCTGGAGGAGTGGCTGATCCGCACGCTGGACCGCTTCAACGTCCGTGGCGAGCGCCGCGAGGGCCGCGTCGGCATCTGGGTCGCCGACCGTGCCACCGGCACCGAGGCCAAGATCGGCGCCATCGGCGTGCGCGTCACCCGCTGGGTCAGCTGGCACGGCGTCGCCCTGAACGTGGACCCTGACCTGTCCCACTTCACCGGCATCATCCCCTGCGGCATCCGCGAACACGGCGTCACCAGCCTTCACAAACTCGGCATCCCGGTCACGATGGCCGAGGCCGACATCGCGTTGCGCCAGGCCTGGGACGAGGTTTTCAGCCACTCTCCGGCCACGACACCGGCCGAAGCCTGCCCTATTTCCGCCACGCCCATACGGGCCACATAGGCCTCTGCCCGAATCGGGCGCCCGGCCTAGCCTGCCCGGTCAATGAACCTTGCCCCATCCCGGAGAGCCGTCATGTCGCGCACCCTGAGCGCCGCCATCCAGACCCTCGCCGCGGCCGCCCTGCTGGTGCTGGCCCAACCCGTCCTCACCCGGCCCGCTCTGGCCCAGTCCGAGCAGCAGGCGCTGGTCGACCGCGCCACCCTCGCGGTGCAGGAAATCGTCGGCCCCGCCGATGCCAAGGACCCCAAGAGCCAGCTGCGCCAGGCCCGCGCGGTGCTCATCTGCCCGCGCGTCTTCAAGGTCAGCTTCTTCCTCGGCGGCGAAGGCGGCGGTTGCGTGCTGGTCGCGCGCGACGGTGCCGGTTCCTGGTCCTATCCGTCGTTCTACGGCATCACCAGCGGCAGCCTCGGCCTGCAGATCGGCGTCCAGGACAGCGAATTCATGATGATGGTGCTGACCGAGAAGGGCCTGAACGCCGTGCTCGACAGCCAGTTCAAGCTCGGCGGCGACGTCTCGATCGCCGTTGCCGACATGGGCGCGGGCGTGGAAGGCTCCACCACCGCCGCCGTCGGCGCCGACATCGTCGCCTTCTCGAAAACCCGCGGCCTGTTCGCCGGTGTTTCCCTGCAGGGCAGCCTGATGTCGGTACGCAGCGACTGGAACCAGGCCTATTACGGCAAGCCGATGGGATCGCGGGAGATCGTCATCGGCATGCAGGGCATCAACCACGGCGCGGATCCGTTGCGCGAGGTGCTCACCCGCGTCGCCGGGGCGCCGGCGGGCCAACCCATGTCCCAGCCGGCCGGCCGGCCCGAGCCGCTCGCCCCGCTGCCAGCCACCCAGGGCGCGGTGCAGCAGCAGAACCTGCCGCCGCCCAACGCCGCGCCGCAGACGCTGCAGCTGCCCAAGAAGCCGTAAAGCTTCCAGCTCCAAAGCTTCCGTATGCGGCCGGCGCAGCCTAATCTGCCGCGCATGACCGACCCGGCGCCGTTCTGGAAGACCAAGACCCTGTCGCAAATGACCCGCGACGAGTGGGAATCGCTCTGCGACGGCTGCGGCCGCTGCTGCCTGCACAAGCTGCGCTTCGAGGACACCGGCGACCTCGCCTATACCAACGTCGCCTGCCGGCTGCTCAACCTGACCACGACGCAATGCAGCGACTACCCCAACCGCCGCCGCAAGGTGCCCGACTGCGTCAACCTGACCCCGCAAACGCTCCTCGAAATCGACTGGCTGCCGCCCAGCTGCGCCTACCGCCGGCTGGAGGAAGGCAAGGATCTCGCCTGGTGGCACCCGTTGGTCTCCGGCGATCCCAACACCGTGCACACCGCCGGCGTCTCGGTCAGCGGCCGCGCCGTGGACGAACGTAAAGCCGGCCCGCTCGAGCATCACATCGTGGACTGGCCCGGCAAGATGCCAAAGGCTAAACAACCCGCCGCGAAGAAATCCCCCCGCCGGCCCGGCGCGGCCGCCGCCCACACATCCCCGAAGGAGACGCCCGAATGTTGAAGAATGCCCTCTATGGCGGCGTCAACGCCGCCGTGCTCAGCGCCATGCGCGCCGATTTCTCCATCGACATCGACCGCATGGCCGCGCATTGCCGCTGGCTGCTGGCCAATGGCTGCAACGGCCTGGGGATCCTCGGCACCACCGGCGAAGCCAACTCCATCGGCATCGACGAGCGCATCGAGGTCATGCAAGGCCTGGTCGAACGCGGCATCCCCGCCGCCAAGCTATTGCCCGGCACCGGCACGCCCGCGCTGACCGACACCGTCAAGCTCACCCGCGCCGCGGCAAAACTCGGCTGCCCCGGCGCGCTGTTGCTGCCGCCGTTCTTCTACAAGAACCCGTCCGACGATGGCCTGTTCGCCTATTTCTCCGAGGTCGCCCAGCGAGTCGGCGGCGATAACATCAAGATTTTCCTCTATCATTTTCCCGCCCAGTCAGCCGTGCCCTTCGGCATCGACCTGATCGGCCGCCTGCTGGCCGCCTACCCCACCCTGTTCAAGGGCATCAAGGACAGCAGCGGCGACTGGAACAACACGCGGGGCTACGCCGACCATTTCGCCAAGGACGGCTTCGAGGTCTATGCTGGCGACGACAGCCTGCTGCGGGACCTGCTCGCGGCCGACGGCGCCGGCTGCATCACCGCCGCCTCCAACGTGAACTGCGCCATCGGCGCCCAGGTATTTGCGAATTGGGACAACGAGGCGGGCTCTGCCGCCCAGGCCACCCTCACGGCTACCCGCAAGGCGGTCACGACCGTGCCGTTGATTCCCGGTCTGAAGGCGCTGAAGGCCCGCCATACGGGCGACGCCAGCTGGCTCAACATCCGCCCGCCCCATATGCGGCTGACCACCGAGCAGGAAGCCAAGCTGTTCGCCGCCTTCGACGCCTCCGGGGTGCAGTTGGCCAAGGCCGCCTGAAGCGGAATTTCCTTTGACGAATCGGGCCCGGCGGCGCTTCAGCTAGCGCGATGAACGCGCCGCCGCCCGAAATGCTCGACCTGCCCGGCGGCCTTGCCGTCGTGGAATGGCGCCGCAGCGCCCGCGCCCGGCGGGTCAGCCTGCGCATAGACCCGCGCGGCGGCGCCATCGTCGTCACCCTGCCGATGCGCGCCAGCCGCGGCGCCGGCATGGCGCTGCTGATGAACCACCGGGACTGGATCGCCGACCGCCTCGCCGCCCTGCCGGACGCCGTCCGCTTCACCGACGGCGCCGTCATCCCCATCGCCGGCCAGCCGCACCGCATCCGCCACGCCCCCACCGCCCGCGGCGGCGCCTTCCTGCAGGACGGCGAGCTGATCGTCACCGGCGCGGCCGAGTTCCTCCGCCGCCGCACCCATGATTTCCTGCGCCAGGAGGCCGCCCGGCGCCTCGCCGCCCTGGTCGCGGAGAAATCCGCCCTCGCCGCGCTGCATCCCAAACGCATCACCGTCAAGGACACCAAGAGCCGCTGGGGCAGCTGCGCCGCCGACGGGTCCCTGTCGTTCAGCTGGCGCCTGGTCATGGCGCCGCCCTTCGCCCAGGACTACGTTGCCGCCCACGAAGTGGCCCATCTGCGCCACATGAACCACGGCCCCAGGTTCTGGGCGCTGGTGGACCAGCTGACCCCGCACAAGACCCCCGCCATCCGATGGCTCCACACCGAGGCGCAGCGACTGCTGCGCATCGGCTGATACGGGTCGATTGGCGACCGTCCGCCGCGGGTAAACGAAGTTGCTTCGGCTCGTGGGAAGTGGCAGCCTTCCCGCCAGCAAAGGCGCCGCGCGAACGACGGTGGCCCGCACGAGGAAACCCAGCATGACCCCGATCCGCCGCCGATCCCTTCTCGCCGCGTCCGGGACCGCCCTCCTGTCGCAGGCCGCGCCCCGCCTGGCGCGCGCGGAAGGGAAGCCGCGGGTGACCGTGATCACCCAGTGGAGCGCCGGCAGCGACGGCGCGGCGATCACCGCGCTCGGCGATCTGTTCACCAAGGCCGGCGGCGACTGGCAGCACAACCCGGTGCCCGGCTTCACCACGGACATGATGAACAAGCTGCGCGCGCAGATCCTCTCGGGCGATCCGCCGGCGGTCAGCCAGCTGAAGGGGCCGGAGATCGCCGCCTGGTCGAAGATCGCGCCGACCGTGAACCTGGACGCCGATGTGGCGGCCGCGGGATACGAGAAGGTCGTGGCGCCCGAACTGATCAAGCTGCACAAGCCGTTCGGCCACTGGATCTCGCTGCCGCTGCAGGTCTACCGCATCAACTCGATCTGGATCAGCAGGAAGGCCGCCGACAAGGTGGGGGTCACCGCGCTGCCGAAGACCTGGGCCGAATACAACGCCATCGGCGAGAAGATGGCCAAGGCCGGCATCCAGCCCGTCGCCAACGGCGGCACCAAATGGGACAACGGCATGATCTGGGAGATCGCGCTCAGCGGCATCTCCCCGGCCGCGTACCGCAAGGCGGTGATGGAACTGGACGCCGCCACCCTGCGCGGCCCGGAAGTGCTGGCCGCCTTCGAGCAGACCCGCAAAATGAGCCTATGGATGGACCCCAACACCGCCAGCCAGCACTACTCCACCTTCATCCCCAAGTTCATGAAGGGCGATGCCGGCATGCTGCTGATGGGCGGCTGGGTGCAGGGCGTCTACAAGAAGGCCGGCTACCAGTACAGCGACTACATGACCGGCCCGGCGCCGCAGGACAACGGCCGCCCGGCCTTCGACCTCAACGCCGACGCCTTCATCTTCTGGCAGCGCAAGGAGCCGGAGTTCACCGCCGGGCAGCATCTGCTCGCCAAGCTGGTGATGGAGAAGGACACCCAGAAGATGTATTCGGGCATCACCGGCTCGCTGCCGGTGCGCACCGACATGGACCTGTCCGACCCCGCCTTCTCCGACGCCCAGCGCGAGGCGTCGGCCAGCCTCGGCGCGGCGGTGAAGGACGACCAGGCGGTGCTGAGCCTGGCGCACAACATGGCCCAGCCGAACCAGATCACCGCGGCCATGATCGACGTGCTGACCGAGTTCGTCACCGACCACTCGATCACGCCGCAAAAGGGCCAGGCCCGGCTCGCCGAGGCCGTGGACAACGTCCGCTAAAGGCCGCGCGCGTAAATGACGGGAGTGCGCCGGCGGCTGGACGCGGCCCTGCCTCTCCTGGCCATCTGGGTGCCGGTGCTGATCAGCATCGTCTACGTGGTCGGGTTCACCCTCTACACGGTGTGGATCTCCTTCACGCCCTCCACCCTGTTGCCCGACTATGGCTGGGTGGGGCTGCGCAACTACTCGGCCATCCTGGCGACGCGGAACTGGCAGATCGCCGCCAACAACATGGCGATCTACGGCTTCTGCTTCCTGCTGCTGACCACGGCACTCGGCCTGTCGCTGGCGGTGCTGATCGACCAGAAGCTGCGCGGCGAGAACGTGTTCCGCACCATCTTCCTGTATCCGCTGGCGGTTTCCTTCGTCGTCACCGGCGTCGTCTGGGGCTGGCTGCTCAATCCCGGCATCGGCATCCAGAAACTCGTGGTCGGCCTGGGCTGGACCGATTTCCGCTTCGACTGGCTGGTGGACCGCGACCGCGCGCTCTATTGCATCGTGCTGGCCGGTGCCTGGCAGGCCTCGGGCTTCGCCATGGCGCTGTTCCTGGCGGGGCTCCGCTCGGTCGATGCGGACCTGATGAAGGCCGCGCAGATCGACGGCGCGGGACCGCTGCGCACCTATCGCCGGGTCATCCTGCCCAGCATCTGGCCGATCTTCATCGCGGTCTTCGTGATCCTGCTGCAATTCGCCATCAAGACCTTCGACCTCGCCATGGCACTGACCGGCGGCGGGCCGGGCATCGCCACCGTGCTGCCGTCGATCGTGGTCTATGACTTCATGTTCCAGCGCGGGCTGCTCGGGCGCGGCTCGGCGGCGGCGGTCCTGTTGCTGCTGATGCTGCTGGCCGTTCTGCTGCCCTACGCGGTGTTCCGCCGGTGGCAGCATGTGCGGAACGCCCGAAATGCGTAGCACCCGGATCGCCGTTTATCTGCTCGTCACCGTGCTGACCGCAATCTATCTGCTGCCGCTGCTGGTGGTGGCGCTGAACTCGCTGCGCACCACGCAGGAGATCTTCGCCAACGGCATGATCGGCCTGCCGCGCGCCTTGTCCTTCGGCAATTTCGCCGACGCCTGGAGCGGCCTGTGCATCGCCGAGCACTGCACGGGCATCCGCTCGTACATGCTGAACTCCTTCCTGATGACACTGCCCGCCACGATCCTCTCCACCTTCTTCGGCGCGCTGCTCGGCTACGCCATCTCGCTGTGGCGCTTTCGCGGCGATCTGTGGGTGTTCGGCCTGATCACGCTCGGCGTCTTCCTGCCCGAGCAGATGAAGCTGGTGCCCTGGGTGCTCGTGCTGCGCGATCTCGGACTGTACAACAGCGTCGGTGGCCTGATCCTGATCCATGTGGTGCAGGGCATCAGCTTCACCACGCTGTTCTGCCGCAACTACTATATCGGCATCCCGCCGGAACTGGTGAAGGCGGCCCGGATCGATGGCGCCGGTTTCTTCCGGATCTTCTGGCGCATCGTGCTGCCGCTCTCACCGCCGATCCTGATCGTGACCATCATCTGGCAGTTCACCGGCATCTGGAACGAATACCTGTACGGCGTCACCTTCGCCTCCGGCGAGCACCAGCCGGTGACGGCGGCGTTGATCGCGCTCGCCGTCACGGTTTCCGAGGCGCCGCAATACGGCGTGCAGAGCGCGGCGGTGCTGATCGCCGCAGCACCCACGCTGTTCGTCTATCTGCTGGGCGGCAAGTATTTCATGCGCGGCCTCACCGCCGGCGCGGTCAAGTAGGACATCGCGATGGCAGCCCTGAGCATCCGCAACGTGTACAAGCGCTTCGGCCTGGTCGAGGTGCTGAAAGGCATCGACCTGGAGATCGACAGCGGCGATTTCACCGTGCTGGTCGGCCCCTCCGGCTGCGGCAAGTCCACCTTGCTGAACATCATCGCCGGGCTGGAGAAGGCCAGCGCCGGCGACATCGAAATCGGCGAGACGCTGGTCAACGACATCCCGCCCAAGGACCGCGACATCGCCATGGTGTTCCAGTCCTACGCACTCTATCCCACCATGACCGTGCGCCAGAACATCACCTTCGGCATGGAGTGCCGCCGGGTCCCCAAGGCCCGGCAGGACGAGGCGGTGGAGCGGGTGGCGAAGCTGCTGCAGATCGAGCCCCTGCTGGGCCGCAAGCCCGGCCAGCTTTCCGGCGGCCAGCGCCAGCGCGTGGCGATGGGCCGGGCCCTGGTGCGCGACCCCAGGCTGTTCCTGTTCGACGAGCCGCTGTCCAACCTCGATGCCAAGCTGCGCGTGGAGATGCGCATGGAGATCAAGCAGCTGCACGCCCGCATCGGCTCCACCATCGTCTATGTCACCCACGACCAGATCGAGGCGATGACGATGGCCACCCGCATCGCGGTGATGCACCAGGGCGCGGTGCAGCAATTCGCCGACCCCGACACCGTCTACCACCGTCCGGCCAATTTGTTCGTCGCCCGCTTCATGGGCGCGCCGCCGATGAACACGCTGCCGGCGCGGCTGGAGGGCGGCGATGCCGGCCCGGTCGCGGTGATCGGCCAGGGCGAGGACGCCATCCGCCTGCCCGCACCGCCTGCGGTCGGGCGGGAATGGCTCGGCAAGCCGGTGGTGCTCGGCATCCGCCCGGAATGCATCGCGGAGCCAGCGCGCATTTTTGGCGACGATCCCGCGGCGCGGCTGGTAGTCTCCGCCCCGGTGGAGATGACCGAGCCGACCGGGGCGGAAACCATCGTGGTGCTGCGCATCGGCGGCGAGAAGGCGCTGGCGCGGGTGGCGCCCGACATCCGCCTGCCGATCGGCGCCGCCGCGCCCTTCGCGGTGGACACCCGCCGGATTTGCCTCTTCGACCCCGAAACGGAGCGGCTGATCGCCTGAGCAGCGGATCGCCTGAGCGCCGGCCGCCGCTCCGTTCCGCTTCAGACTTCGTTGCGGCTCATCATGCCGGCCATGGTCTCGGCCTGGCGGATGGCCAGCGCCACGATCGTCAGCGTCGGGTTGCACGCGGCACCCGAGGTGAACTGGCTGCCGTCGGAGACGAACAGGTTCTTCACGTCGTGCGTCTGGCCGAACTTGTTCACCACGCCGTCCCGCGGCTTTTCGCTCATCCGGTTGGTGCCGAGGTTGTGCGTGCTGGGGTAGGGCGGCGTGTGGAACGTCCGTGTCGCGCCCACCGCCTCATAGATCGCCGAGCCCTGCCGATACGCATGCGCGCGCATCTTCACATCGTTGTCATGGTCGTCGAAATGCACCGACGCCACCGGCATGCCGTTCTTGTCCTTGGCCTTCGGATCGAGCGTGACGCGGTTGGTCTCGCGCGCCATGTCCTCGCCGACGATCCACATCCCCGCCATGTTCGAATAATCGTCGAGCCCGGCGGCGAAGCTGCGCCCCCAGGCGCCGGGATCGAGGAACGCCGCCATGAACGGCAGGCCGAGCGACAGGGTTTCCAGTTCATAGCCGCCGACGAAACCGCGCTTGGTGTTCAGCGCCGCCTCGTCGCGCACGATGCCGGCCATGGTGGTGCCGCGATACATGTGCACCGGCTTGTCGAACACGCCATAGACGCTGCCGGTCATGTGCCGCATGTAGTTGCGCCCCACCTGGCCGGAGCTGTTCGCCAGGCCGTTCGGGAACATCGACGACGCGCTGTTCAGCAGCAGCCGCGGGCTTTCCAGCGAATTGCCGGCCACCGCGACGATGCGCGCCTTCTGCCGCTGGGTCTTGCCGTTGGCATCGACATAGACGACGCCGGTAACTTTTCCGGTCTTGTCGTGCTCGATATGCGTCACCATGCTGCCGGGGCGAACCTCCATCTTGCCGGTGGCCTCGCCCTTGGGGATTTCGGTGTACAGCGTCGACCATTTCGCGCCCGACTTGCAGCCCTGGAAGCAGAAGCCGATCTGCTGGCAGCTGCCCCGGCCGTCGCGCGGCTGGCTGTTGATCGCCATGTTGCCGGTATGCACTTCCTTGTAGCCGAGCTTCCTGGCACCGGCTTCCAGCACCTTGAAGTTGTTGTTGCCGGGCAGGCGAGGAATGTCGTTGGTGCCGGTCACTCCCATCTTGAACTCGGCCTTGGCGTAATAGGGCTCCATCTCCTTCAGGCTGATCGGCCAGTCGAGCAGATTGGCGCCCGGCAGCGCGCCATAGGTCGTGCGGGTCTTGAACTCATAATCCTGGAACCGCAACGAGGCGCCCGCCCAGTGCGTGGTCGAACCACCCACGGCCTTGACGATCCAGGCCGGCAGGTTGGGAAAATCCTTGTGCACGCGCCAGCTTCCCGACGTCGTGCGCATGTCCTTCCAGGCCAGCTGGGAGAAGCTGTCCCATTCGTCGTTGATGAAATCCTGGATCTCGTAGCGCCCGCCGGCTTCCAGGATCACCACCTTGATGCCGCGTTGCGCGAGCTCGTTGCCCAGCGTGCCGCCGCCGGCACCGGAGCCGACGATGCAGACGACGCTGTCGTCGTTCAGGTCGAATTGGGTCATGATCGTTGCTTCCCCGCTATCCGTTCAGCTCAGCCAGTCGATGTCGTTGAAGCCGCGATGGATGTAGCCGCCCTTGTCGGCCGAGGCGCCCTCGTAGCCGAACTTCACCCATAGCGGCTTCTGGTTGTACAGCGTCACCACCAGGTCCGAGCGCAGCTTGTTGAAGAACGCCGAGGCCTCCATCGACTTCAGGATGGCGACACGATCGTTCTCGTCCGCCACCAGCAGATAGGCGCTGCCATGGCGCTTGCGCGCCTCGGCATCCAGACCGGCACAGCCCTTGGTCATCAGCTCGCGCACCGCCGGCGCGCCACTGTCGTAGCCCGAGACGGCAACGATGTAGTAGGTGTCGGCCAGCCGGTCATGCGGGTAGATGTCGCGGGCGGCCCGGGCCAGCGTGGCCATCGTCGCGGGCGTCAGGTTCTTCGCCGCCTGCGCCCAGGCCGCGTCCGGCGCGATCGTCATGGCCGCGGCGAGGCCGGGCACCGCCAGCGCGCTGCCGCGCAACACGACACGGCGCGAGACGGGGGTGCGTCGATCAACAACTCTCATGGGTTTTCCTCCGGTTTTTTGTTTCAGTGATAACGGCCGTGCCGTTCCAGAACTTCGATCCGATAGCCGTCGGGATCGGTGACGAAGAAGAATCGGGCCATCAGCGCGCCGTCGCGGTTGAACTCCTTCACCGGTTCGGGACCGAGCCCCGCTGCTGCGAGGCGGGCATGCTCGGCCCGGACATCGGGCACGACGAAGGCGATGTGGCCATAGCCCTGGCCGTGCGTATACGGCTCCTTGCGGTCATGGTTGATGGTCAGTTCCAGTTCGAAATCATCCTCCGGCGACTTCAGGTACACCAGGGTAAAACCGTCGAACGGATACCGGTCGGCGATCTCCATGCCGAAGGCGCGCCGGTAGAACGCCACGCTGCGAACCTCATCGAGCACACGGATCATGCTGTGGATCGGTTTGGCCATGCTCAGTGCTGCTCCTTCAGCCAGTCGATGATGGTCTTGCGGATCGCCGGATTGGCCTGGCGGTATGCCATCATCGCGCCGGGGATCACCGCCTGCGGCCCGCTCAGCCAGGCGTCCAGGCGGGCCGCGTCCCAGGTGAAATCGGCGCGAGCGAAGCCGGCTGAATATTTGAAGCCCGGCACGCTGCCCGCCTTGCGCCCGAACACGCCGCCCAGCGGCGGCCCCTGGCGGGCCGGTTCCTGCGCCGAGAGCGTATGACAGGTGCCGCACTGATTGCGGAACAAAGTCGCCGGATCGGGCGGCGCCGACGCCATCGGCACGGAGAACTGCGCCCCGGCCGGCGATGCCAGCGCAAGGAGCAGCGAGAAAACCAGGCACGCGCGCGGATATTTCGGCATGGCACATCCAATGGGATCGACCATCACCATGCGCGGTCCGCCGGGCGGACGGGTAGTATCCGGCTACGACAACGCCAGGGCTGTCTCGGCGGGCCGGTTCAACCGATCGGCCACCTGCTGGGCATGCAGTTCCTGGTGGCGGAGATACTGCAGGCAGGTCACCCGCAGGAACGAGGTGAAGTTCTGCACATTGCCGATCTTCTCCACGATCTCGTCGTAGAGCACGGCGACGAAGCGGGCGAGGCCGAGCTGTTCCTTGGCCGCGATTTCCTCCAGCGTGATCCAGAACGCCGCCTCCAGGCGGATGGACGTGCTGTGGCCATGCAATCGCATCGCGCGTGTTTCAGCCTGATAGGTGCGCGGATCCTGCGAGACAAACAAATTGCACATGGACGCCTCCTGCGGCCGGCCTTTTAGCGGCCTTGGCCGGCAACTATAGGAGAGAAGAACCGCCCAACGCCAGATCAGAGGATCTTCCAACCCTTCGGCGTCTTGCACCAGTTCAGCGCGCCCGCACGGTTCGGCGGCCTGCCGC
>JBBIQA010000146.1:9918-11610 GCA_037442565.1 Rhodospirillales bacterium | reverse complement strand
CCGACCTGTCGATCGGCGATGACGCCGGCTGGCGCGGCTTCGCGGCGCTGACCTATGCGCCGGGGCCGGATGGAAGCTGCCATCCGCTGTGGGACACGCGGATCGAGCAATTGCTCGGCAGCCCCGCGCCGGATCTGTGGCCGCTGTTCGGGGCGCTGGCCGGCGTGCCGCTGCTGCTGGTGCATGGCGGGCGCAGCTCGGTGCTGAGCGCGGCGACGGTCGGGCGCATGCGTGAAATCCGGCCGGACATGACCGTGCTGAGCCTGGCGGATGTCGGCCATGCACCCACCCTGGCCGAGCCGGAGGCCGCCGCCGGGCTGCATAGGTTTTTTGGGGGCCGGTTCCCCGGCGCCGGCGCCTGAAACTCTCCCGCCTGATCGCCAGCGGCTTCGGTTCCGGCTTCTGCCCGGTGGCTCCGGGCACGGCCGGATCGCTGATGGCGCTGGTCCTCGGCGTGCCGCTGATGCGGCTGTCGCCGCTGGCCCTGCCGGCCGCCATCGTGCTGGCCTGCGTCCTCGGCGTCTGGTCGGTCCGCGCGGTCGGCGCGGGCGCCGCCGATCCCGGTTGGATCGTGATCGACGAGTTCGCCGGTCAATGGATCGCGATGCTGCCGCTGTCCGCCTTCGCGCACTCTCCCGTCGCCTTCAGTGGTCTAGCCGCGTCTTTCGCGCTGTTCCGCCTGTTCGACATCGCCAAGCCGGGCCCGGTTGGCTGGGCGGACCGGCGCCATGACGCGGTCGGCGTGATGGCGGATGACGTCATCGCCGGGGCGATCGCCGCGGCAATCTTATGGGCGATTCTCCGCCTCTGGCTGAATTGATCCGGCCGGGCACCGATTGGCGCTTGCCTGTGCCGCGCCGGTAAGATTAGATCAAAAAAAACGGGGTTGCTTCATATGCCGGACGCGCATGCGTCGGTTCGAAAGTCGGGGACGCAAACCGGGCCGCATGTCGTGCGTCCGGTCGCGGAGCGTCAGCAGGCCGGACGCGAACTGCGCAAGCAGACGCCGCGCAGCCTGCATGCCAGCTGGGTCCCGCCGTCGAACCGCGCCGACCCCGTGCAGATCCTGATCGAGACGGGGCGCGACCGTATCGCCGACCTGCTGCCGATCCGTTACGATCGCATGCGCCAATCGCCCTTCGCCTTCCTGCGTGGATCGGCGGCGATCATGGCGACCGATCTGGCGCCGACCCCGGTGAGCGGCCTGACGGTGCAAGCCTGCGGCGATTGCCATCTGGCGAATTTCGGCACCTTCGCCTCGCCCGAAGGCACGCCGGTGTTCGACATCAACGATTTCGACGAAACGCTGCCGGCGCCGTTCGAATGGGACGTGAAGCGTCTGGCCACCAGCGTGGCGGTGGACGCAAGAGGCCGCGGCCTGCCGGACAAGGCGTGCCGGAATGTGGCGCGTGCCACCGTGCAGGGCTATCGGGCCTATATGGCGGCCCTGCTGCGGGTGGACCCGCTCGGCGCCTGGCGATCGCGCGTGGACGCGGTGGACGCGCTGGAGGGCATCGAGGATTCCAAGCTGCGCGACCGCGAGCTGAAACGCCTGCACCTGGCGGCCGATGCCTCCCGCGCCGGCTATGCGAAGCTGCTGGAACGGCGAAAGGGCGAATGGCGGATCAAGGAGAAGCCCCCTTTGATCTATCCGCTGACCGGGCGGAAGGACGGCACGCACGAGGTGGCCGC
>JBBIQA010000146.1:0-9818 GCA_037442565.1 Rhodospirillales bacterium | reverse complement strand
AATACGCCAACCAGGGCCAGCGCGTCGTGGTCGGCCAGAGGATGATCCAGGCAACGCCGGACATCTTCCTCGGCTGGACCAACGATCACGGTGACGACCGGCATTGCTATGTGCGCCAGCTCAAGGATCCGCGCATGGCGATGCTGGGCAGCACGCTGGCTGACGGCGCCTTGCCTTACTACGCGGTTCTGTGTGGTCAGGTTCTGGCGCGGGCGCATGCACGTTCGGGCGACGCGGCGATGATCCTCGGCTACATGGGCAGCGGCGGTGCGTTCGACGCGGCGGTGGCGCAGTTCGCCATGGAATACGCCGGGCAGACCGAACGCGACTGGCGGCTGTTCCTGGAAGCGATCAAGTCCGGCCAGATCGAAGCCCATTCACCTTGAAGGCACTCCCCGCTTGAAGGCACCCCCTGCATGATCGACGCGGCCCTGCTCACCGAAGCCGAGACCCTGCTGGCCGACTGCCGCTCGGCCGGCCTTCACCTGGCCACCGCCGAAAGCTGCACCGGCGGCCTGATCGCGGCGGCGCTCACCGCCATCGCCGGATCGTCGGACGTGGTGGACCGCGGCTTCGTCACCTATTCGAACGAGGCGAAGAACGAGTTGCTCGGCGTGCCGATGGGCCTGATCCAGGCGGTCGGCGCCGTCAGCGAACCGGTGGCGCGGCAGATGGCGGAGGGGGCCCTGGCCCGGTCGCGCGCGGATATCACCGTCGCGGTCACCGGCGTCGCCGGCCCCGGCGGCGGCAGCGCGGAAAAGCCGGTCGGCCTGGTGTGGTTCGGCCTGGCCCAGCGCGGCCGGCCCGTGCACTCGGAAAGCCATGTCTTTCCGGGCGATCGCGCCGCCATCCGCGAAGCCACGGTCGCCAGGGCCTTCGCGCTGGTGCGCTCGCGGCTCTGATCCTTCCCCAACGGGCCCACCGCGCCGCCCCTTGCCCTGAGCGGGCGGGACTGGCAGGACGCGTCGGCATGAACAGCCCCCAATCCGCCACCGCACCCATCTGGCTCGACCGGACGGCGCTGGTCGCGACGCTGCTGACCCCGCTGCTGCTGATGCACGGCCACGGCATTGCCGAGGGACTGATCGTGGTGACCGATCTCTGTTTCCTGCTGCGCTGCGCGATGGCGAGGAACTGGGACTGGCTGCGCATTTTCTGGGTCCGGCTCGGCCTGGCCTGGTGGGGCTGGCTGGTGATCTGCTCGCTGCCGATCGCAGCACTTGGGCTCGGCCCCGGCGGAGTCGGGCCACTGGTGCTGACCCTGGCCAATCTGCGCTTCCTGCTGTTCGCCGCGGCGCTGGAGCATGCCGTGCTGCGCGAACCCCGGGCGCGGCGCTGGCTTTGGCAGGTCCTGGCCGCCTGCGTGGTCTGGATCGCGGGATCGTCGCTGATCCAGTTCGCCTTCGGGCGCAACCTGTTCGGCTTTCCGCCGGGCGGGGACGGCGAACTGACCGGCCCGTTCGGCATGCCCCGCGCAGCGCCGCCGCTGTCGCGCATCCTGCTGCCGGTGCTGCTGCCGGTATCGGCCGGATTGCTGGGAAAAAACCGGCTGGCGTCCACCGTGGGGGCCTACGCCATCCTGCTCGGCGGGGTCTGCGTCATGGTGCTGATCGGCCAGCGCATGCCGATGCTGCTGACCGTGTTCGGCCTCGGGGTGGCCGGTCTGCTGCTGCCCCGGCTGCGCCCGGTGGTGGTCACGGCGCTGGTCGCCGGCATGGCGCTGGTGGCGGCATCGGTCGTGGTCTCGCCGCCGACCTATTACCGGCTGGTGGAGAAATTCTCCACCCAGATGGAGCATTTCCCCAGCAGCGACTATGGCAAGGTCTATACCCGCGCCTTCGAGATGGGCCGGCAGCACCCCTGGACCGGGCTCGGCTATGACGGCTACCGGCATTTCTGCGCCAACCCCGCCTATTACCGCCCGACGCTCGATGGCGCCGTCGCCGATGGCGGCGGCGCGGCGATCTGCTACCAGCATCCGCATAATTTCTACGCCCAGGCGCTGGTCGAGGGCGGCGTTCCCGGGCTGGTCCTGTTCGCCGCCCTCGCGCTCGCCTGGCTGGTGCCGCTGGCGCGCGGCCTGTGGCGTGAGCCCGATCCGCTGCGCGTGGGCCTGTTCGCGGCGATCCTGATCCAGGTCTGGCCGCTCGCTTCCACCAGCGCCTTCTACTCCATGCCGATGGGCGGCTGGTTCTACCTGCTGCTGGGCTTGGCGATGGCGGAAAGCCGCTGGACCGCGGGCACGCCGGCCCGATGATCCTGCGCGGCCTGAAACGCATCGCCGTCGCCCAGCCGCTGCCCGGCATCGGCGACATGATCTGGCACCTGCCGCATATCCGCGCCATCGCCGCGCATGCCGGAACAGCGGTCACGCTGATCACCAAGCCGCGCTCGGCCGCCGACCAGTTGCTCGGCGCCGATCCGGCGGTGGCGGATGTGATGTGGATGGACCGCAATCCGGAAAACCGCCCGGGGCGGCATGACGGCGTGCTCGGCCAGCTTCGCTTCATCCGCGACCTGCGCGCCCGCGGCTTCGAGGCGGTGGTGGTGCTGCACCACAGCCACTCGCTGGCCTTCGCCATGATGGCCGCCGGCATACCGCGCCGTTTCGGCTATGGCTATGGATTGCAGCGCCGGTTCCTCAACCGCCCGCCGTTCCTGCCGCCCGAGGCGCTTCCGCTGCATCCGTTCGAGCAGGCCACCGCCTATCTCAGGCTCGCCGGCATTCCGATGCCGGAGACCGAGCCCCTGCTCATCGTCGCCCCCGCGGCGCGCGCCGCCCTCGAAGCGAAGCTCGCGCGGCGGGCGCGGCCATATCTGACCGTCGGCATCGGCAGTTCGGAACCGTACAAGCAATGGGGCGCCGCCCGCTTCGCCGAATTGATCGCGGCCCTGGCCGGAAGCGGCTGGCGCTCGATCGTGCTGGTCGGCGGCGTGGCGGAAGCCGGTCTCGCGGACGAGATCATCGCCCGTCTCGGCGACAAGGCCGAAACCGTGCTGCCGGCGATCGGCTGGACCCTGCCGGAACTCGCGGCCCTGTTCGCCGAGGCCGCGTTCTATGTGGGCAACGATACCGGCGTGATGAACATGGCCGCCGCCTCCGGCATCAAGACCTACGGCCTGTTCGGCGGCACGGCGCCGTTCGGCCATGCCAGCCTGATCGTGCCGGTACTGCCGCCCGATGGCCGGATCGACAAGACAGACGGCATGGCCCGCATCGACGTCGCGCACGTGCTGCGCGCCGTCGAGGCGGACCGGGGCAACTCGAACCCCGGCTGATCCCTCAGGCCGCGAGAACCTCGCGCAGGATCTGCAGGCCTTCCTCCACGCCCGCCCGGTCCACATCCAGGTGGGTGCAGGCGCGGCCGCGATAGCGGCCCATGGCGGAGAACATCAGCCCCCTCTCCCGTGCCTTTATCGACAGCTCCTCCGCGGTCATGCCGGTGGCGGAGGTGTCGAAGAACACCAGGTTGGTTTCCGGCTCCTCCACCGTAATTCCATCCAGTTGCGCCAGGCCGCGCGCCAGAACCTTTGCGTTGTCATGATCCTCGGCCAGGCGGGCGATGTTGTGGTCGAGCGCGTAGGTGCAGGCCGCGGCGACGATGCCGGCCTGGCGCAGCGCACCGCCCAGGCGCTGCTTCCATTTCCAGGCGGCGTCGATGAATTCCGCCGAGCCGCACAGCACGGCACCCAGCGGCGCGCCCAGGCCCTTGGTGAAATCCAGCCACACCGAGTCGCAGCCGGCGACCATCTCGTCCGCCGGAACGCCGGCAGCGACCACGGCGTTCATCAGCCGGGCGCCGTCCATATGCGTCGCCATGCCCTGCTCGTGCGCGGCGTCCAGCACCGCGTTCAGCTGGCCGATCGGCCAGACCGCGCCGCCGCCGAAATTGGCGGTCTGCTCGACCTCCAGCAGGGTCTGCGGCGGCGAATGGCGGCGCTTTTCGCGGAACGCCGCCTGCAGCGTCGGCACGTCGAACATGCCGCGCGCGCCATCGAGCCCTGTCACCATCACACCCGCGAGCGCGCCGGGGCCGCCGGCCTCGCTGCTGATGATGTGGGCATTGCGATGGGCCAGAACCTCATCGCCGGGGCGGCAATGGGTCAGGATGGCGATCTGGTTGCACATCGTGCCGCTCGGCAGAAAGATCGCCGCCTCCTTGCCGAGCAGCCTGGCCATGCGGTCGCACAGCTCATGCACCGAGGGATCGTCGCCATGCTGCTCGTCGCCGACCTCCGCCCGCATCATCGCGTCCTTCATAGCGGCGGTGGGCTTGGTCTGCGTGTCCGAATAGAGGTTCACCCGAACCGGGGGCGCGCCGGCTGGCGGACGCGGGGGGGCTTGCACCATGGGATCGGTCTCCGAAAAATGTGCGCCAGGAAAGTTTACCAGCAAAGCAAGAAGCTGCCTCGGTGTCAGCCCTCGGACTGCAGGGCTTCGTCGGCCGGCGCCGGCGCCGGCGGGCCATACACCGCGCGGGCCCGGATCTCGAAGGCGTTCACCATGCGGCGAACGGCCTCATGAAACACCACGCCGATCGCCGCCTGCAGAATGCGGCTGCGGAATTCGAAATCGACGAAGAAATCCACCTGGCTGCCCTTGGGATCAGGCGCGAAGATCCAGTGGTTATTGAGGTAGCGGAACGGCCCCTTTTCGTAGGTCACGTCGATGCGCGAATGCGGATTGAGCGTTACCCGGCTGCCAAACGTCTCGCGGAACGGACCGAATCCGATCGTCAGGTCTGCCCGCAGAAGATCCTCCGTGCGCGTGCGCACCCGCGCGCCGACGCACCAGGGCAGGAACTGTGGATATTTCCCGACATCGGCGACGAGTTCGTAAAGTTGCTCCGGTTGGTACGGAACCAGGCGCCTTTCGGCATGGGTGGGCATGTCAGGCGGCGGAGCGTGCAGCGCGCGCGTCGCGCAGGGCGGCGAAATCGGCGTCGGCGTGATAGGAACTGCGGGTCAGCGGCGTGGCGGAAACCAGCAGGAACCCCTTGCCCCGCGCGACCTGCGCGTAATCGGCGAATTCCTCGGGGGTGACGAAGCTGGCGATCGCGGCGTGCTTCACCGTGGGCTGCAGATATTGGCCGATGGTCAGGAAATCGACATCGGCGACGCGCAGATCGTCCATCACCTGCAGGATTTCCATCCGCTCCTCGCCCAGGCCGACCATCAGGCCGGATTTGGTGAAGATCGTCGGGTCGATCGCCTTCACCCGGTCCAGCAGGCGCAGCGACTGGTAGTAGCGCGCGCCGGGGCGGATGGCGGGATAGAGGCGCGGCACGGTTTCCAGATTGTGGTTGAACACGTCCGGGCGGGCCTGGGCGACGATCTCGATGGCGCCGGGCTTGCGCAGGAAGTCGGGGGTCAGCACCTCGATCGTGGTTTCCGGCGCGGCGTCGCGGATGGCGGCGATGGTGGCGGCGAAATGCGCGGCCCCGCCATCGGCCAGATCGTCACGGTCGACCGACGTCACCACCACATGCCGCAGGCCCAGCTTGGCCACGGCGTCCGCGACCCGGCGCGGCTCGTCGCCATCCAGCGCATCGGGCTGACCGGTGCGCACGTTGCAGAACGAGCAGGCGCGGGTGCAGGTCTCGCCCATGATCATCATCGTGGCGTGCCGCTGGGACCAGCATTCGCCGATATTCGGGCAGGCGGCCTCCTCGCACACCGTGACCAGCCGGTTGTCGCGCATCAGCGACCGGGTCTCATGATACACGGGGTGGTTCGGCGCCTTCACCCGGATCCAGGCCGGCTTGCGCTGGATCGGGTTATCCGGCCGGTTTGCCTTCTCGGGGTGCCGAAGCGGCTCCCGATGATCGATGACGACGCGCGTTGTCATTCTCTCAGTCCAAGTGTCCGGACTAGAAGTGGATGGCCCGGCCATAGGCGTCAAGCACGCTCTCGTGCATGGCTTCGCTGATGGTGGGGTGCGGGAAGACCGTGTGCATCAGCTCGGCCTCGGTCGCTTCCAGGGTGCGGGCGATGACATAGCCCTGGATCATCTCGGTGACTTCCGCGCCGATCATGTGCGCGCCGAGCAACTCCCCGGTCTTGGCGTCGAACACGGTCTTGATCAGGCCTTCCGGCTCACCCATCGCAATCGCCTTGCCGTTGCCGATGAACGGGAAGCGGCCGATCTTCACCTCATGCCCGGCCTCCTTGGCGCGCGCCTCGGTCATGCCGACGGAGGCCACCTGCGGACGGCAATAGGTGCAGCCCGGGATGTTCAGCACGTCCATCGGATGCACGCCCGCCACCCCGGCGATCTTTTCCACGCAGATCACGCCCTCATGGCTCGCCTTGTGCGCCAGCCAGGGCGGGCCGGTGAGATCGCCGATGGCGTAGACACCCGGCTCTCCGGTGCGGCCATAGCCGTCGGTGAGCACGTGGGTGCGGTCCACCTTCACCCCGGTGCCCTCCAGGCCGATGTTTTCCACGTTGCCGACGATGCCGACGGCGGAAATCACCCGGTCCACCGTGATCTCCTGCGCCTTGCCGCCGGCTTCCACCGTGACGGTGACGCTGTCAGCGCCCTTCCTGACGCCCTTCACGGTGGCGCTGGTGAGGATCTTCATGCCCTGCTTCTCGAACGCCTTGCGCGCCAGGGCGGAGATTTCCGCGTCCTCCACCGGCAGCACCCGGTCCATGACCTCCACCACGGTGACAGCGGCGCCCATGTTCAGGAAGAAGCTGGCGAATTCGATGCCGATGGCGCCCGAGCCGATCACCAGCAGCGATTTCGGCATGGACGGCGGCACCATCGCTTCCTTGTAGGTCCAGATCAGCTTGCCGTCGGCCTCGATCCCCGGCAGGGAGCGGGCGCGCGCGCCGGTGGCCAGGATGATGTGCGGCGCGGTGAGCGTGCCGACCGGCTTGCCGTCCTTCTCCACCGCCAGCCGGCCCTTGCCCGCGAGCTTGCCGGTACCGTCGATCACCGTGACCTTGTTCTTGCGCAGCAGATGCGCCACGCCGCCGGACAGTTGCTTCGCCACGCCGCGCGAGCGCTTGACCACTTTTTCCAGGTCGAATGTCGGGTTTTCCGCCGATAATCCGAACTCGCCGAGATTGTGCAGCAGGTGATTGATCTCGGAAGTTCGCAAAAGCGCCTTGGTCGGAATGCAGCCCCAGTTGAGGCAGATGCCGCCGAGATGCTCGCGCTCCACCACTGCGGCCTTCATGCCGAGCTGGGCGGCGCGGATGGCGGCGACATAGCCGCCGGGACCGCCGCCGACGACGATGATATCGAAAGCCTGATCAGCCATGATGTTCTCCTGTCAGGAGGCGAGTTTTTGAAGCGCGTCCCGGCTCAGCCGCTGCGTGGTCCAGTCCGTGACCGGCTCAGCGCCGATCCGGCGGTAGAAGCCGATAGCCGGCTCGTTCCAGTTCAGCACCCGCCATTCCATGCCCGAGCAATCCCGCGCGACGGCCTTGCGGGCGACGTGGCGGAACAGCGCCAGGCCGATGCCGGCGCCGCGATGGCCGGGTTCGACGAACACATCCTCGACGAACAGCTTGGGCCGGCCGGAAAAGGTGCTGACGGAGCAGTACCAGAACACGCCCCCGACCGCCCTGCCCCCGATTTCCGCCAGCGCGGCAAAGGCCAGGGCGCCAGGCCCGAACAGCAGGCGATGGAAATCGGCCTCGGTGGCGGTGACCTCGTGCAGCAGGCGTTCGTATTCGGCCAGATCACGGACGAAGCGCAGCACCGCCGGCACGTCGTCCGGCGTCGCGTCGCGCAGCGTGACTTCGGGCGCCATCTCGGCGCACTCAGAGCATCAGGCTAAGCGGGTCCTCGATGATCGCCTTGAACGCGGCCAGCCATTCCGCGCCGAGCGCGCCGTCCACCACCCGGTGATCGACCGAGAGCGTGCAGGTCATCACCGTGGCGACGGCCAGCGCGCCGTTCTTCACCACCGCGCGCTGCTGCCCGGCGGAAACTGCCAGGATGGCGGCCTGCGGCGGGTTGATGATGGCGGAGAAGGAGGAAACGCCGAACATGCCCATGTTGGAGATCGAGAAGCCGCCGCCCTGGAACTCCTCCGGCTTCAGCTTGCCGGATTTGGCGCGGGCGGCCAGATCCTTCATTTCGTTGCTGATCGCGGCCAGGCCCTTCAAATCGGCATGGCGCACGATCGGGGTGATCAACCCCTCGGGGATCGAGACGGCAACGGAGATGTCCACATCGTCGTAGAGAACGATGGCGTCCTCGGTCCAGCTCGCGTTCACCGTGGGGATGCGCCGCAGCGTCAGGGCGGCGGCCTTGATGATCAGGTCGTTGACCGACAGGCGGAAGGCGCCGGGGCCTTCCTTCGGCGACTTCGCATTCAAATCCGCCCGCAGCTTCATCAATGCGTCGAGCTCGATGTCCATCGAGACGTAGAAATGCGGGATCGTGCTTTTCGCTTCGGTCAGGCGACGGGCAATGACCTTGCGCATGGAGCTGTTCGGCACCAGGCGATGCGGCGCGGTGATCGCCACGGCCGGCTTCGGTGCAGCGGGGGCCGCGACCGGCGCTGGCGCGGCGGGAGCCGCCGGGCGCGCGGCGCCGGGCTGGAAGGCCTCGATATCCGCCTTGACGATCCGCCCGCCGGGGCCGCTGCCCTTCACGCCGGCAAGATCGATCCCGGCCTGCTGCGCCATGCGCCTGGCGAGCGGGGAGGCGAAAATGCGCTCGCCGGGCGCGGCATGACCGTTCATGGCCGCCGCGTGGGCCGCCGCGGGTGCCGCTGCAGGAGTTGGGGCCGCTGGTGCGGAGGGAGCCGCGGGCGCGGCCGGCGCAGGTTTCGCGGCGGCAGCGGCGGCGCCGGTCGGCACCGCCTCGCCGGCCTCGATCAGTACGGCGATCGGCTCATTGACCTTCACGCCCTCGGTACCGTCGGCGACCAGGATCTTGCCCAGCACGCCCTCATCCACCGCCTCGACCTCCATGGTGGCCTTGTCGGTCTCGATCTCGGCGATGATGTCGCCGGCCTTCACCTGCTCGCCTTCCTTCTTCAACCAGCGGGCGAGCGTGCCCTCGGTCATCGTCGGGCTCAGCGCCGGCATCAGAATATTGGTGGCCATGTTCCCCGCTCCCGTTCAGACGATCTTGCGCACCGCGTCCACCACCCATTCGGGCAGCGGCAGCGCCAGCTTTTCCAGGTTGGCGGCATAGGGCATCGGCACATCCACGCCATGCACGCGCACCGGCGGCGCATCCAGGTAGTCGAAGCAGTTCTCCATGATCTGCATCGCGATCTCCGCGCCAATCCCGGCGAAAGGCCAGCCTTCCTCCACCGTCACCAGCCGATTGGTCTTCTTCACGCTGGCGACGATGGTGCCGATGTCCAGCGGACGCAGTGAGCGCAGATTGATCACCTCGGCGCTGATCCCCTGTTCGGCCAGGATTTCCGCCGCTTTCATCGCTGTGCCGACGGAGATGCTGAAGCCGACGATGGTCACGTGCTCGCCGGGGCGCTCGATCTTGGCGCGGCCGATGGGCAGGATGAAATCGGGATCGGTCGGGCAGTCGAAGCTGTGGCCGTAGAGAATTTCGTTCTCCAGCACGATGACCGGGTTCGGGTCGCGGATCGCCGCTCGCAGCAGCCCCTTGGCATCCGCCGCCGACCACGGCGCGACCACCTTCAGGCCCGGGCAATGGGCGTACCAGGAGGCATAGCACTGGCTGTGCTGGGCACCGACGCGCGAGGCCGCGCCGTTCGGGCCACGGAACACGATCGGGCAGCCCATCTGGCCGCCGGACATGTACAGTGTCTTGGCGGCCGAGTTGATGATCTGGTCGATCGCCTGCATCGAGAAATTGAAGGTCA
>JBBIQA010000145.1:0-11831 GCA_037442565.1 Rhodospirillales bacterium | reverse complement strand
AGGCCGGGCGGCGGGGGTGTCTCGGGCGGGCCGGCGAAACATTGGGCCAGGCTCATCCAGATGCGGGCGGGTTCGCCGGTAACTTTCAGCTTGGTGTCGGCGACATTGCGGGTTTGCGTGACGACCTGGCAGAATTCCAGCGCGTTGCCTGCCACGCTGTTTTCCGGCGTGGGATCGTTCCATTCCCAGATCGCGCCGGACGGCCCGGTTAACCGCACGTGGGGCGTCGGCCCCGGTGTGGGGCGCTGGCGGTTGGCGAAGGTCCAGCCATAAGTGCGCACGCCGATTTCGGCGATGTTGCGCAGGCGGTCCGTCGGCTGTCGTGTGGTGCCCATCAGGTCGTAGATCGCCTGGCCGTGCGCCCAGGTTTCCATCTGCCGCGCGGTGGTGAACATGCGCACGCCCATGTCGGGGCCGGCCCATTTCAGCCTTGCATCCGGCGGCATTGCCGACAGCTTGTCACAAAGCCCGGCCATCGTGGTGTGCCAGCGTTCGAGCAGGCGCCGGCCGGTGAGATCCCCGAGGCGGTAGCGGGTTTCCTCCACGCCGGACATGCCGCCGTCGCGCCTGGCCTTCATCTCCGCCCGCATCTGCGCGAACGGATCGGCGCCGGCCACGGATGCGGCGGCCATCAGGTCGCCGCTGTGCAGGTGTTGCATGATATCGTTCACGGTCCAGCCCTTGAACAGGGTGGCTCGATCCCAGTCCGCGTCCTGCAGGGTCGTGAGCAGGGAATGCAGCGAATCCGCCTCGGCGCGGAAATCGACGGCTTGTGGCAGCATGGATCAGACCACCTTGTCGCTGATGATTTGCGCCACCGGGCGCGAGGACTGGAACGATGGCCGAGCCTCCAGGCGGTCGCTCAGGGCGGCCAGGTTCGGGTGGCGGGTTCGCCACGGATACTCGGCGAAACGGACATCGAGGTAGCCGCACACCGTGCCGGTCGCGATGTCGGCCAGGCCGAAGCGGTCGCCGATGACGAATTCGCGGGAGCCGGCCCAGTCCGCCAGGGCACGCATGCCGCCATCCACCTTGCGCAGCTGCCGCGCCATCCATTCGGCGCTGCGCTGCTCGGGCGCGCGGTTGCGCTCCCAGAACAGCAGCACCAGCGCATCGCACACCCCGTCGGCGACAACCTCCACCCGCCGGGCCGCGAGGCGGCCATCGATGTCAGCGGGCAGCATGGGTGGAGAAGGATATTTCGCTTCCAGCCATTCCAGGATGTAGTGCGACTCATACACGCTGGAACCATCTTCCAGCAGCAGCACCGGCAACTTTTCCAGGGGGTTGTGCAGAGGTGTCTGGGTTGTGCTGTTCCACGGAACTTCCGTGATCAGTTCGAACGGGATGGCCTTTTCCGCCAGGGCGATGCGCACCTTGCGCGCATAGGGGCTCGGTGTGGCACTGATCAGACGCAGCAAATGCATCTCCTCGGGAATGGAACCGCTGGCGGCAGGGTATTTCGGCCGCGGGTCAGGGGCGGGCTTTCTGCCCCCCCTCCGGCACCGGATATCCCCGATTATGCTAGATCATTCCCTGGCACGCCACCATGCTGATTTTGGCTGACGTGAAGCTGGCGCGGACCTGGCCCATTGAGGCGATGGCTCGGTCCGTGCGAGTGTCGGGCCCCAAGTTCAAAGCGTTGCAGTAGGTCGGATGGCGTTTAAGAGTGGATTGAGCCGGGAACGCAGCCGCCGGCGCCGGAAGTTTGTATGGCGCAGCATGCTGTGGCTCGCGGCCGTGGCCGGCTTTGGCGCGATCGGCTATTCGTCCTACCAGGCGGGCATTCTGCTGGCCCGCCAGGAGGTCTCGGGCCTGGAAAGCGACGTCGCCTCGCTAACTCGGCAACTCGCCACGGTGAAGGGTGAGAACGACCGCCTGCGGACGGATCTGGTGCAGACCCGGCAGGCCGCGGACGCGTTGAAGAAGCGCTATGATGCCGATGTGCCCGCCGGCGGGCTGGCGAAGCTGGTGGACCTGCTGCGTGAGCGCCTGGCCGGCGGCGTGCCGGATGACCGGATCGCTCAGGTGCTCCGCGAAGCCGCGCCGGTGCGGGCCTGCGAGGGGCGGGTGGTGCGCAAGCGCTTCGCCATCCAGACCGCTGGAGTGGGCGTGGAGGAACCGGTCGCCTTGCTCGATGGCCTGATCCTGGTGTCGGCATCCGCGCCGGCAGGACCCGAGGATCCCGCCAAGACGGCGCAGGTAACGATCACGCAGTCCTGGGTGCCGCAGCCGATCAGGGTGACCGGCCTGCCGGTGCAGCAATCGATCACGATCAATAATCTCGAGCTGAAATTGCTGGTCGAACCGAGCGGAATGCGCGGCTACGGGGCGGTGTCGCTGTCGGTTTGCGGCAAGGGCTGACGCGGCCGTCGGTTGGCAGAGCGATCAGCAGACCAGCACGATCTTGCCGAAATGCTGGTTCGCCTGCATGTGCGCCAGGGCGGCCGGCGCCTCGGCGAGCGGAAACACCTTGTCGATCGGCAGGGCCAGCTTGCCGGCCTCCACCGCCGGCCACAGGTCGGTGACCATTTTGCGGTTGATCTCCCGTACTTCCTCGATGCTTCGGGTGCGGAACGTCACGCCGATATACTGGATGCGCCGGGCCGCATGCAGGTCGAAGTTGAAGTCCCCCCTGGTGCCGCCGAGACGGCCGACATTCACGATGCGCCCCAGAATGGCGCAGCATTTCAGGTTGCCGTTGGCGACGCTGGCGGAAATCTGGTCGATGATCACATCCACGCCGCGTCCGCCGGTAGCGGCCAGCACCTGATCGGGCCAGCCGGCATCGGCGGTGTCGATGGCCAGATCGGCGCCGAATTCCGCCAGCCGCGCGCGCCTGCCGGCATGGGTGGAACTGCCGATCACCAGGCTGGCGCCCATCATCTTGGCGATCTGCATTCCCATCAGTCCGACGCCGGAACTCGCACCCTGGATCAGGATGCTCTGTCCCGGCTTCAGTGCCCCGTTTGTCATGATCGCGTCGTGCATGGTCGACAGCGCCACCGGCAGCGTCGCGGCCTGTTCCCAGCTCATGTTGCTGCCCGGCACCGCGCAGACGGTGCCGTGATCGGCCAGGGCATATTCGGCGTAGCCGCCGGCTCCCTTGGCCATCACCCGCATCCCCGGCTTGATGTGCGCCGGAACCTCGGAGCCCACTTCCGCCACCTCGCCGGCGAATTCCAGGCCGATGATGGTGCCGGGTCCGCCGAGGCTGCCATGCGCGTGCCCGGCGGCGACGCCAAGATCCGCCCGGTTCAGCCCGGCGGCGCGGACCCGCACCAACACCTGCTGCGGACCCGGCTTCGGCTCCGCCACGTCCTGCACCCGCACGCCGTTCTCGGTAACGATCGCTGCCTTCATGGTCTTTCTGCTTCTCGTTCTGCTCGGGCGTGCGATCGGGTTTGGCTTAGGGGGTCGCCTGCAGGCGTTGTAGCAGCGCCTCTGACGGCATGCCGTCCACCGGCATGCCGGTGGCGCGCTGGTAGCTGCTGATCGCGGTGCTGGTCTGCGGCCCGACGACGCCGTCCGGCGCGGAGCGGGTGTAGCCGAGGCGGTTCAGCTCTGCCTGCACCGAACGCACCAGGGCAGGGCTGCTGGCGGTCGGGGGCGGGGACTGCACCATCATCGGGCCGAAGCCGGGAACCGCGTTGCCCCGTGTGAACATGCATTGGGCGTAGGCATTGTCGTATTGCTGCTGGATGGTGAGCTGGGCGTTGGAACTGGTGACCGCGCCGATACCAGCCCCGCCGAGAGCGCCGCTGGCGGCGCCGATGCCGGCGCCACGGCCGCCGCCGATCGCCGCTCCGAGGCCCGCGCCGAGCGCCGTGGTAAGCGCGGCCGCGCCGACGCCGCGGACATTGGCGTTTTGCGCCTGGCCGGCGACCGCATTCTGCGCGAACTGCCTGCAGGTCGCCTGGTCTAAGGCAAACGCATCCAGGGATTTGCCGCCGCCGGGCATGACCTGCACGGTGGGACCCATCGGGGTTTCCGCACAGCCGGCGAGCAGAAGGGCGGGAAGCAGGAGGGCGGCTAGGCCATTACGTTGCACGGACCGGGTATTCATCGCTAACCTCTATTTTCGTTTCACTCGTTAACAGATCGGGTGGCCAATAATCGGCTGGCGGTCAGACGCTACGACGCATCGTATTTCTTGAACCAGGCCAAGGCCCGCTGCCAGCCGTCCTCGGCGGCGTCCTTGACGTAGCTGGGGCGGTAATCGGCATGGAACGCATGGCCGGCATCGGGATAGATCACGATCTCCACCGTCTTGCCGGCGGCGCGCGCCTTCGCTTCGGCGGCGCGAACCTGATCGACGGGGATGCTGCCATCCTTGCCGCCGTAGAGCCCCAGCAGCGGGCAGTGTATCTGATCCGCTATATCGAGCACCGTCTTCGGCTGGATCGCGCTGGTGGCACCGCCGATCGGGCCGTACCAGGCGACGGCGGCTTTCAGCGCCGGGTTGTGCGCGGCATAGAGCCAGGTGGCGCGCCCGCCGCGGCAGAAGCCGGTAACCGCAAGCTTCGCCGGGTCGCCGTGGTTTTTGGCGGCCCAGGCGGCGGTGAGGTCCAGGTCGCTCATCAACTGCGCGTCCGGCGCCTTGGAGATCACGTCACGCAGGATCTGGGCGACATCGGTCATCTTCGACAGGTCGCCCTGGCGTGCGTACAGCTCCGGCGCGACGGCCAAATATCCTGCTTTTGCAAAGCGGCGGCAGATATCCTTGATGTATTCGTGAACGCCGAAGATCTCTTCGATCACCAGGATGGTCGGGAACGGACCGGGCTTGTCCGGCCGGGCGAAATAGGCCGGGATCTTGCCGTCGGCGGCATCGATCTGCACCTCGCCGGCGACAAGGCCGTTCGTGTCGGTGTGGATCGCCTGTGCTTCGGCGCGCACCGTCGCCAGGGTGAAGCCGCTGATCAGGCCGGTCATCAGGAAGCCCCGCCTAGCCAGAGGATAGTGCCGCAATCCGGTGATTTCCGTCATGTCATCCATGGCCGTTCCCTCTTTTTGGTGCCTAACAGTCTGACCCGGTTTGCGCCGACGCACAACGATATCGGCACATAACGAAAAAGGCCCGCCTCTCGGCGGGCCTTCCGATTGGGCCGGCGCGGCGTGTCAGGCCATCGCCTTCTTCAGGTTGTCGTCGATCTTGGCGAGGAAGTCCTGCGTGTTCAGCCACTTCTGCTCGGGTCCGATCAGCACGGCGAGGTCCTTGGTCATGAACCCGCTCTCCACCGTCTCCACGCAGACCTTCTCCAGCGTCTCGGCGAAGCCGGTCACGTCCGGCGTGTTGTCGAACTTGCCACGATACGCGATGCCGCGGGTCCAGGCGAAGATCGAGGCGATCGGGTTGGTGGAGGTTTCCCGTCCCTTCTGGTGCTCGCGGTAGTGGCGCGTCACGGTGCCGTGCGCGGCCTCGGACTCCACCGTGTTGCCGTCCGGGCTGAGCAGCACGGAGGTCATCAGGCCAAGCGAGCCGAAGCCCTGCGCGACGATGTCAGACTCCACGTCGCCGTCGTAGTTTTTGCAGGCCCACAGATAGCCGCCGTTCCATTTCAGCGCGCAGGCGACCATGTCGTCGATCAGCCGGTGCTCATAGGTCAGGCCAGCTTTGTCGTAGGCTGCCTTGAATTCCTTGTCGAAAATCTCCTGGAAGCGGTCCTTGAAGTAGCCGTCATAGACCTTCAGGATGGTGTTCTTCGTCGACAGGTACACCGGATAGCCACGCTGGATGCCGTAGTTGAACGTGGCGCGGGCGAAACCGTCGATCGAAATCTGCAGATTGTGCATGCCCATGGCGACGCCGGCGCCCTTGAACTCGTGCACCGACAAGGTCTGCGCGGGCGAACTGCCGTCCGACGGCTCGTACACCAGCTTTACCGAGCCGGCGCCAGGGATCTTCATCTCGGTCGCGCGGTAGATATCGCCATAGGCGTGGCGCCCGATGACGATCGGCTGGGTCCAGTGCGGCACCAGTCGAGGCACGTTCTTGCAGATGATCGGCTCGCGGAAGATCGTGCCGTCCAGGATGTTGCGGATGGTGCCGTTCGGGCTGCGATACATTGCCTTCAGGCCGAACTCGGTCACACGCTGCTCATCAGGCGTGATGGTGGCGCATTTCACGCCCACGCCGTACTGCTTGATGGCGTTGGCACTGTCGACCGTTACTTGGTCGTTGGTCTGGTCGCGGTATTCGATGCCGAGATCGTAGTATTTGAGGTCGATGTCCAGATAGGGAAGGATCAGCTTGTCCTTGATGAAACCCCAGATGATGCGGGTCATCTCGTCCCCATCGAGCTCGACAACCGGGGTCTTCACCTTGATTTTCGCCATTCTGTCCTCTTGCTCATCGCTATGCCGGGCCAGAGCGGCACGGCTTCCCAAATGGGAGCTTCCCGTAACCGGACTTCCCGAAACGGGCGGACAATCGCACCGCAAGGCGGAGGGGGCAAGCCGGGCACCCTGATCGGATGGCGGGCGGCAAGGCGATGGTCCCGCGGTAAACCATTGGTCCGGCGGAGGAATGCACGTATACGTTGATGAGGCGATGCCGAACCCGTCCTTTTCAGAACCGTTGGATCGGAGGCAGATGTTGAAAGTCGGACGCGTGGCAGCAACCGCGACATGAAACGATGGCTTCGATCGATCGGGCTGGCCTATCTCGCGATCCTGCTCGGCGGGCTGGCGTTGATCGCCCTGACCTGGCTGGGCACCCTGAGCGCGCTGCATACCGAGGCGCGTACCGCCCTTGCGCATGCCAACGCGGAACTGGCGAACAAGGCGCTGCTGTTCGAGCACCAGGTGCGGCGCCGGTTGGTCTCGGTCGACCAGACTCTGCGTATTCTGGAAGACGACTGGGAACACGATCCAGCCGGTTTCAACCTGGTATCCTGGCAGCGCCGGGCCAGGGTGATCGACGATCCCGGGGTCGATATCTATTTGACCGACGCGCGGGGGATCGTCCGGCTGAGTAGCCGACCCGAACTGGTCGGGGTCGATCTATCCTCGCAAGAAGGGTTCAAGGACCGCGCCCAGCTGTCCGCGGACGACGGCAACCTGTTCATCGGCATGGTGGGGCGTGACCAGACCGCTCAGCACGGGCACATCGGCCTGGCCCGCCGGCTGGACACCCCCGAGGGACATTTCGCCGGCGTGATTGGGCTGTTTTTCGATACCGACACCGTTGTCTCGTTCTTCCACGCCGCGGACCTTGGGTCGCATGGCATCATCGCGCTGGTCGGCACCCGGCATGGCAAGGTCTTCGCCAGTGCTGGCGCGGAGGCGCCGGTGCCGGGCAGCGATATCGCGGACTCGCCGCTGTCCGACGCGATGCGGCATAATTCGGACGGCCCCTGGATGGGGGAGATTGCACAGGGGCAAGGCGTGCGGATGTGCGACCTGCGTCCGGTGATGGGCCGCCCGCTCGAGGTGGTGATGTGCGTCGATCCCGCCATGGCGCTGGAGGCGCATTACGACTGGCAGCGTGGTGCGCGGATCTTTGCCGGCTGCATCACGCTGCTACTGCTGTTCATCATGGCGGCCCTCCTGCGGGAAACGCGTGCCGCCCGGCTCCGGGAAAGGGGGCTGGCCAGAGATCGGCGGGCATTGGAGGAAGCCAATGCCCGCGAGGTGGCGACCAGGGAACTCGCCGAAGCGAACGCGGCGCAGCTCGCTGCGATCCTCGTCGGTATTTCCGACGGCGTGTCGGTGGTGGACGCTGACCTGCGTCTGCGCCAATGGAACGCTCGTTTCACCCACTACACCGGCGTGCCGGCGGAGATCCTGCGCGTCGGTCTGCCGATGGCCGATATTCTGCGTGCCCAGGCAGAGGCCGGCGAGTTCGGCAAGGTGGATGCGGAGGCGGAGGTAGCCCGGCGCATGGACCTGCTGCGGACCGGCAACGCGATGGGAGTGACAGAGCGTGCCCGGCCGAATGGCCACATTCTGGAGATGCGGCGCAGTCCGCTGCCGAATGGCGGCTTCGTCACGCTCTATTCCGACATCACCGAGCGCAAGCAGGCCGAGCGAGCGCTGGAACGTGCGCGTGAGATCGCGGAGGCTGCGGCGGCGGACAAGTCCCGCTTCGTCGCCATCGTCAGCCATGAGATACGCACGCCGCTGAACACGCTGCTCAGCGCGATGATGATGCTGCATGCCAGCGACCTGCCGCCCGGCGAGCGTGGCATCCTCGGCTTGGCGCGCCAGTCCGGTGACGCGCTGCTTGGGTTGCTGGACGACATTCTCGAGATGTCGCGCGCCGACGCCGGCCAACTGGCCCTGCGCCCGGCCGTCTTCGCGCTCCGGCCACTGCTGGAAAGCGTCCTGGAAGTCTTTCAGGATCAAGCAGCTATGCGCGGCCTTTCGCTCCGCCTGGAGTTGGCCATCGGCGTGCCGGAGACGCTGTACACCGACGCTGGGCGGTTGCGGCAGGTGCTGATGAACCTGGTGAGCAACGCGGTGAAATACTCCCGCCCCGGCGAGATCGTGCTGGAAGTCGTGCCCCTGGTGGCGGCTGGGCACACGAGCCTGCGACTGGGCTTGCGCGATCGCGGTCCTGCCATCAGCGTGGCGGACCGAGTCCGGCTATTCCAGCCCTTCTCCAGGCTGGAGCAGCATGGCTCGCCTTTGAAACCGGGAACGGGCCTCGGTCTCACCATCTGTCAGCGGCTTACCATGCTGATGGGGGGAGAGATCGGCTATCGCGAGCAACCGCCGGACTGCAATGAATTCTGGATCACGCTGCCTGTCCTGGCCGCGCCTGACGGCGCTGCCAGCCTGCCGCCCGCGGTCCGCCAGGTTCCCCGGGTCTTGCCGCGCACCCGGGTGCTGCTGGTCGACGACATTGCCTCCAACAGGACGATCATCGCCACGCTGCTGCGCCGCGAGGGGCACAAGGTGGACATTGCCGAAACCGGCGAGGCGGCCGTCGCCGCGGCGCAGCGGACCCCTTACGACCTCGTGCTGATGGATATCCTGATGCCAGGCATGAACGGGATGGACGCGGCGCGGGCGTTGCATGCCCTGGGCGGCATCGCCGCGTCGGTCCCGGTCGTGGCGCTGACCGCCAATACCGGGCCGGAAGAGCGGGCGAACTGCCTCGCGGCCGGCATGAAGGACATGTTGACCAAGCCCGCCGATACCTTCACGCTCCAGGAGGCCATTGCCCGCCACGTCTGGCCAGGCAGGCACACGGCAGTGCCGGCCGGTTTCGAGCCGCGGCCCGTGCGACCCCACACGATAACGCGGACAATCGCCACACCGGCGGTGGACGAGCCCCGGCTGACCGAACTGCGCGCCAACCTGGCTCCTGACCTGCTGGCCGATCTGGTCGATCAATGCCTGCGGGATCTCGCCGTCCGTTTGCCCGCCCTGCGGGGCGCGGTCGCCGCGGGCGAGGCCCACGCGATCGAGGCCGAGGCCCACGCCATGGCGGGTATGGCCGCGAGCTATGCGATGGCGGCGCTGGAAGTCCGCCTGCGCCGGGTTATGCAGGCCGCGCGCAACGCGGACACGGCAGGCGCGCGCCGCGCCGCGATCGGCCTGGAAGACGACCTTGCCCGGACCGATGCGGCCTTCCGGACGCTGTTCTCGCTGGCCCCCGCCTAGCCTGACGGCAGGTAAATTTTTTGCAACTGCAAAGTCTTGCGAACCAATTCGGAGTCTGGGTCGGCGAACTCGGGAATGATCGAAAAATGATCGGCGCCCGGTACGCTTTGCCAGCTTCCATCCCACGCGGCAGCCATCTCGCGGGACTGCCGGGCGTATTCCGGCCCCTCCAGCCCGCCGACCATCGCATGGAGTTGCAGCCCCGGCTTGGGCATCCGCATCGGTGACAGGCGCGTGGCCTCGGCCAGATCAAGGCCCAGCGGACCATTGATCGTGGTCTCAATCAGGGGGGTGAGGTCGAACAGGCCGCTGATCGATAATCCAGCTGTCACCAGATCCCGCGGCAAGGCCGGATCGCGCGCCGGCCAGTCCGTTGCCATCAGCATGGCGGTAAGATGCCCGCCGGCGGAATGCCCTGTCGCCACCATTCGGCGCCCATGCCGCCGATACAGCATCGCCACGGCGCCGCGGACCTGTTCGACCAGGGCGGCGAGGGAAACCGCCGGACACAGATCATGCGTCGGCATCGCCACGGCCACCCCGTGCGCGTTCAAGCCGGTGGCCAGATGGCTGAACCAACTGCCGTCCAGCGCCTGCCAATAGCCGCCATGAAGGAACAGCGCGAGGGGTACGTCCCGCGCCGCCCCCGGCCAGAAGATGTCCACGATCTGCCGCGGAGAGGGCCCATAGGACAGTCCCATCTCCGCGTGGGCGTGCCCGGCGCGAAAGGCCGCCGCCTCCCGTGCCCAACCCTGCGCGATCGCAGCAAAGTCGGGCACCTTGGCGCGGTTGTTGTACTCGCGTTCCATGGCTGGGTTGATGATCGCTTCGGCCGGCATGTGAAATCCTCCTGGTACCCCCTTCAACCCGCTTGGCCGGCCGAGGGCAAGCGGGCAGATTTGTCCCCGATGTCCGCCATGCCACGAGTCTACCTGGCCGGCCCCGACGTGTTCTTGCCCGCGCCCGAGGCGTGGCTGGAACGCAAGAAGGCGATCTGCGCCCGCCACGGCCTGGCCGGCATCTCGCCGTTCGACCCGGTGGCTGACGAGCCGGCGGCCTGGTCCGACCTCCCGGACTGGCATGGCATCGGCCTGCGCAACGAGGCCCACATCGCCGGCGCGGATGCCGTGATCGCCAACCTGACCCCATTCCGTGGCCCCAGCGCCGATGCCGGCACAGTGTTTGAAATCGGCTTCATGCGCGCCCTGGGCCGGCCGGTTTTCGGCTACGCCACGACCGCCCGCCCGTTCACCGAGCGCACCACGACCCATATCGGATTGCATGACGCGGCGGAACGCGACACCGAAGGTCTGCTGGTGGAACGCTTCGGCCTGTTCGACAACCTCATGATCGCCGTCGGGATCGTCGGCTCCGGCGGCGAACTGATCACCGAGGAAGTCCCGGAACCGCAACGCTGGACCGACCTCGCCGTGTTCGAACGCTGCGTGGCCCGCGCGGCGGCGAAGCTTCGCAGAGAGTAGGGCCACGGGGCATTACCCCGTGGCCTTGCCGGCTATTCCCGCGGCGCCACCGGCCCCAGCGCGGCCGCGACGCCGAACTCGCCGGGCAGCGCGCCTTTCGGGAACAGCCGGGTCACATGCCCCATCTTGCGGCCAGGGCGCGCTTCCGCCTTGCCGTACAGGTGCGGGATCAGGCCGGGCGCGGCCAGTATTTCCGGCCACAGGGCGGCTTCTTCCGGTCCGACCAGATTTTTCATCACTGCGTCCGAGTGTCGTGTGGCCGGCGGCAGGGGCAACCCGGCGATGGCGCGGATATGCAGTTCGAACTGGCTCGTCGGACAGGCATCGATGGTCCAGTGGCCGGAATTATGCGGCCGCGGCGCGATTTCGTTGGCGAGCACCCGGCCCTGCCGGTCGACGAACATCTCCACCGCCAGCAGCCCCACCAGATCCAGCGCGTGCGCCACCCGGATCGCTATGCGCTGCGCCTCCTGAGCCGTCTCCTCAGGCAGCCTGGCCGGCGCCAGGGTCAGGTCCAGGATGTGATCGCGATGGCGGTTCTCCACCGTGTCGAAGGCCGATACCGCGCCGTCCGCGCTGCGCGCGACGACCACGCTGATCTCCATCGCGTAATCGACGAAACCTTCCAGAATCAATGGTTTGGGATACAAAGAGGCAAATCCGGCGGTGAGGTCTTCCGGCCGGCGCAGCATCGCCTGGCCCTTGCCGTCATAGCCCAGCCGCGTGGTTTTCAGCACC
>JBBIQA010000144.1:0-11831 GCA_037442565.1 Rhodospirillales bacterium | reverse complement strand
CTCACGGGTGCAGGGCAGAGCCCGCCGGGGTCTGGGGCGGAGCCCCAGCCTTGCTTCCACCAGCCCCACCGCACGCACCACGGCCATCATTCGTCGCGGCGGGGGCGGGCGAGGAGGTGGGCCATGAGGTCGGGCAGGCTGGCGCGGCCGGAGACCAGGGCGGCGACGGCCTGGCAGATCGGCATATCGGTTGTGCCGGCCCGGGCGATCAGGGCCGGGGCGGTGGCGACGCCTTCGGTGACGCTGGTTCGGCTGGCGAGGATGCTTTCCAGGCTTTCGCCTTTTCCCAGCGCATGGCCGAGCGAGAAATTGCGGCTGGACGGGCCGGTGCAGGTCAGCAGCAGGTCGCCGAGGCCGGACAGGCCCATGGCGGTTTCGTGCCGCCCGCCGAGCGCCACGATCAGGCGGGAGAGTTCGGCGACGCCCCGGGTGATCAGCGCGGCGCGGGCGTTCTCGCCGAGGCCGGCGCCCATGACCGCGCCGGCGGCGATGGCGATCACGTTCTTGGCGGCGGCGCCGGCCTGCACGCCGATCGGGTCGTCATTGCCGTACAGGCGGAACCCGGGGGTGCCGAGCAGCGCGGCCAGGCGCGCGCGCAGGGTGGCATCGGCGGCGCCGATCACCGAGGCGGCCGGCAGCCCGCGGGCGACCTCGCCGGCGAAATTCGGCCCGCTGAGCACCGCGGCCGGGCGGCCCGGGAGGAGTTCCGCCAGGACTTCCATCGGCAGCTTGTGGGTGCCGGCTTCCACCCCCTTGCCGCAGACCAGCAGCGGCGGGCCCGATGGCGGCAGCTTCGCGACGACCGCGCGCATGTGCTGAACCGGAACGACCAGCAGCATTGCGTCTGCCTGCGCCGGCAGTTCGGCGGTGACGGCGATGGCGCCGGGCAGACGAATGCCGGGCAGGCGCGGGTTTTCCCGCGTGGCGGCGATGGCGGCGGCGCGGGCCGGATCGCGCGCCCACAGCGTGACTTCATTGCCGGCGCGGGCGGCCTGGATCGCGAGCGCGGTGCCCCAGGCGCCGGCTCCAATGACGGCGACCCTATTCATCGACCAGCCGGATCATCGCGATGCCTTCCCCAGGTTCGTGGTTGCCAAGCCGGTCCAGCAGCGCTTGCAGGATACCCGTGGCGGCCGGTTCGAAGCCGAATGGCGGATTGATCACCACCAGCCCGCAGCCGTTCAGCCGGGCCGGGTCCAGCGGTTCACGCAGCCAAAGCTCGGCCGCGACGATGTCGCGCATGCCGCTTTCCGCCAGGGCGGTATGGAAGGCGCGCACCGGGGCGCGATGCTTGATCGGGTACCAGGCGGCGAACACCCCGGTGCGGAAGCGCGAATGGCCAGTTTGCAGCCCGGCGGCAAGATGGCTGAATTCGGCCGGGTCCTCATAGGGCGGGTCGATCAGGATCAGCCCGCGTTTTTGCGCCGGCGGCAGCAGCGCGCCGAGCGCTTCCCAGGCATCGCGCCGGTGCACCGCCACCTGGGCGTCGCGGCCGAACTCCAGCTTCAGGGCGGCATGGTCCTCGGGGTGCAGTTCGCAGCAGGCCAGCCGGTCGCCGTCGCGCAGCAGGGCGCGGATCAGGGCAGGGGAGCCGGGATAGAGGCCCCGTGGATAGAAGCCCTGGCCCTGGACCTCCCGGATGTAGTCGGCCAGCGCCTCGGGCGGATCGTCCAGCAGCCGGCCGATGCCGGCCCGCCATTCCCCGGTCCGCTCCGCCGGGCCGGCGGCAAGGTCGTAGCGCCCGCGTCCGGCATGGGTGTCGAGCACGAAGATCGGCGCCGGCTTGCGCAGCAGGGCGCGCAGCAGCCAGATCAGCAAAGCGTGCTTCATGCAGTCGGCGAAATTGCCGGCGTGGAAGGCGTGCCGGTAGTTCATGCGGCCGCCACCGGCGTTGCAACGATCGCCATATCCGGCGCGTCCAGCGGCCAGCGCGGGCGCGGCGCAAAGTCCAGCCGGTTTATCGAACCGAGCCGCAGCCGCTCGATGCCGGCCCAGGCCACCATCACCGCGTTGTCGGTGCACAGCCGCACCGGAGGTGCCACCAGGCGATAGGCGTTCTTCGCCGCGGCGGCTTCCAGCGCCGCGCGGATGGTCCCGTTCGCCGCCACCCCGCCGGCAACGATCAGCAAATCGGCCTGCCCGCCCATCATCCGCATGGCGTGCGAGGCGCGATCGGCCAGGACGTCGGCGACGGCGCGCTGGAAGCTGGCGCAGATATCGGCGGCAACGGTGGCGGTCAGCGCCCCGGCGGGCTGGCGCCCCACTTCCTGCGCCACCGCCGTCTTCAGCCCGGAGAACGAGAAATCGCAGCCGGCACGGCCGAGCAGCGGACGCGGGAACGCATAGCGGGCCGGATCGCCGGCAGCGGCCAGCCGCTCCAGCGCCGGGCCGCCGGGCCAGGGCAGGCCCATCAGCTTGGCGACCTTGTCGAACGCCTCTCCGGCGGCGTCGTCCAGCGTGCCGCCCAGCCGCCGATAGCGGCCAACCCCCTCCACCGCCACGCACTGGCAATGCCCGCCGGAGATCAGCAGCAGCAGATAGGGAAACGGCGGGCTTCCGCCCTCCACCAATCCGGGCAGCCGTGCGGTCAGCGCATGCGCTTCCAGATGATTAACCGCGACATAGGGCAGCCGCTGCGCCAGGGCGATGCCCTTGGCGACGCCGGAGCCGACGATCAGCCCGCCGATCAGGCCCGGCCCGGCGCTGGCGGCCACCCCGCCCAATTCGGCAAAACCCAGCCCCGCCTGCGCCATCACCCGGCGCACCAGGCCCGGCAGATGCGCCAGGTGCGCCCGCGCGGCGATTTCCGGCACCACCCCGCCGAACGGCGCGTGCTCTCGCTCCTGGCCGAGCACCGCCTCGGCCAGGATCCGCCCATCCGCATCCAGCACCGCCGCGGCGGTTTCGTCGCAGGAACTCTCGATTCCGAGCACGGGAGCAGGGAAGAGACCCGAAACAGGGCCGGTCTGCATGGAGATCATCTTTCCTTTAGGCTGCGGCGGTAATAGGACAACCGGATGACCGTCGCCCAGCCCCCATCTGTGCCCCCATCTACACCCCCATCCGGGCCGCTATCCCCCGCCAAGCCAGCAATGGCGGCGAAGGTCAAGCCGCACAAGCGATCCCTGCCGCTGCGCGTCGGCACCCGCCGCTCGCCCTTGGCGCTGGTGCAGACCCGCTTCTTCCTGGAAATCCTGCGGCATTTCTGCCCGGTGCTGCGCACGCCGATGTTCGGCGACCAGGATGTGTTCGAGGAACACGCCATCAACACCACGGGCGACGTGGTGCAGGACCGCACCCTGGCCGAGATCGGCGGCAAGGGCCTGTTCGCCAAGGAAATCCATGAGGCCCTGGCCGACGGCAGGGTCGATTTCGCCGTGCACAGCCTGAAGGACCTGGAAACCGAACTCCCCGCCGGCATCGTGCTGGCCTGCACCCTGAAGCGGGAGGACGCGCGCGATGTGCTGATCCTCGGCCCTTCCTGCCAGGCCACCGCGATCGATCCCGCCGATCCCTTCGCCGCGCTGCCCACGGGCGCGACGATCGGCACCGCCTCCGTCCGCCGCCAGGCGCAATTGCTGCATGCCAGGCCCGACCTCACCTGCGTGACGATCCGCGGCAACGTGCAGACACGGCTGTCCAAGGTGGCCGGCGGCGACTGCGCGGCCTCCCTGCTGGCACTGGCCGGCCTGAAGCGCCTGGGGCTGGAGGATCGCGCCAGTGTGATCCTCGAACCCGACATCATGCTGCCCGCCGCCTGCCAGGGCATCGTCGGCATCACCGTGCGGGCCGACGATCTGGCCTTGCTGGAGATGCTGTCCGGCATCGAGGACCCCGAAGCCAAGGCCGTGTCCACCGCCGAGCGGGCCCTGCTGGCCGAGCTGGACGGCTCCTGCCGCACGCCGATCGGCGGCCATGCGCGCCTGCTCGCGGATGGCGAGCTGCATCTGACCGGCCTGGTGGCGCGGGCCGACGGGTCGTTCCTGCTCCGGCGCAGCCTGCGCGGCAAGGTGGCCGACGCGGCGCGGATCGGGGCGGAACTCGGCGCCAGCCTGCGCGCCGACAGCCCGCGCGACGTCTTCGCCTGATCGCCCGATGACCGGGGACGCAGGCCGGTCAATCCTGATCACCCGCCCGGAACCAGGCGGCACCGAGACCGCCGAACGGGTCCGGACCCTGGGCCTGGACCCGGTGCTGGCGCCGCTGCTGAACATCCGGCTGCTGACCCCGCATCTGCCCCCACATCTGCCCCCACATCTGCCCCACGCCGCCATCCAAGCGATCCTCGCCACCAGCGGCAACGCGATCGCCGGGCTTTCGGCAATCACGTCCGGAAAACTCGACCGATCCCGCCCCATGCTGGCCGTCGGCGACACCACCGCCGCGCGGGCCCGTGCCGCCGGCTTCACCGCCGCCGAAAGCGCCGGCGGCGACGCCACCGACCTCGCTGCCCTGGCGCGAAGCCGGCTCGATCCCGCCGCAGGGCCGCTGCTGCTCGCCTGCGGCCGCGGCCACGGGCTGGAACTGGCGGCGGCGCTGCGCCGGAGCGGGTTCCGGGTGCTGCGCCGCACCGTCTATGCCGCCGAACCCGTCCGCGCCCTGCCCGAACCGGCCAGCCAGGCCCTGCGCGCGAACCGGCTGCGGGCGGCGCTGTTCTTCTCCGCCGAAACCGCCCGCCGCTTCGTCACGCTGGCGCAGCGCGCGGGGCTGACGAATTCTGTCCGGAGGGTCAGCGCCTTGGCTATCAGCGCGCCGGCCGGCGTGGCATTATCCCCGCTCCCGTGGGGCGAGCTGTTGATCGCTGCCAGACCCAACCAGGACGAATTATTGGCCCTGCTGCAATGACAGAACCCCCTCCGTCGCAACCCAAGGCGTCACCGCCCAGCGCCCCCTCGCCGAAGCCGCCCCCCGCGGCGCTCGCGGAGCGGGAGGTCGTTCCGCCGGCACCCCCGGCCCGCTCGCTCGTGCTGCCCCTGCTGTATTTCCTCGGCTTCGCCATCCTGGCGGGGGCGATCACCTGGATGTGGCAGAACCCGCCGCAGCCGCCAGGCCCCCCAGCCGGCGCCCTGCAGGACCGGCTGGACGCGGTGGAAGCCCGGCTGGCCCGCCTGGAAGCCCGCCCCGAACCACGCCCGGCCGCGTCATTCGACCCCGCGCCCCTGCTCGCGCGCCTGTCGGCCCTGGAGGCACACGTCTCCGCCCCAGTCCCTGCCCCTTCCGCCGAAGCCGCGCCGGACCTCGCCCCGCTCGAAGCCCGCATCGCGGCCCTGGAGGCACGTCCGGCCACCAGCCCGGCCGACGTGGCGCTGACCCGGCGGCTCGACCGGATCGCCGCCATCCAGGCCGCCTCCGTGTCGCTGGATGCCGGCCGCAAGCTGGGCAAACTGGCCGATGCGCCGCCCGCCCTGCAGCGCTTCGCCGACACCGATCCGCCGACCGAGGCCAGCCTGCGGCTCGCTTTCCCGGCCGCGGCGCAGGCCGCCCTGACGGCCAGCCGGCCGATCAATCCGGAACTGCCGGCGCTGTCGCGCATCTGGGGCCGGCTGCAGGAACTGATCACCATCCGCCAGGGCGACCGCGTGCTGGTCGGCGATCCCGCCGCCGGCGTGGTGGCGGCGGCCAGGCGGGCCCTGGATGCCGGCGACCTCGCCGGCGCCGTCAGCGCGCTGGACCGGCTGAACCCGCCCGCCGCGAAGGGCATGTCGGACTGGACCGCCTCGGCCAAGGCCCTGCTGGACGCCCGCGCCGCGCTGGCCGGCATGGCGGCGAACGCGGCGGCGTCCCGCTGATGCGGCAGGTCTTTCGCCTGCTCCTGCTGGGCATTCTGGTCGTCGGCGTCGGCCTGATCCTGGCGGCGGTGCCCGGCCGGGTCACGGCGGAGATCGGCTCCATATCGGTCGATTTCTCCACCCCGTTCGCGATCGTGGTGCTGCTGGTCCTGGCGGTGCTGACGCATCTGCTGCTCGGCATGGTGCGCCTGCCCGGCCGCGTCGGCGGCCTGTTCAGCCGGCGCTCGCGCCGCAAGGGCGACCTCGCCACCACCCACGCCCTGGTCGCCCTGGCCGCCGCCGATCCCGCAAACGCCCGCAAGCAGGCCCACCGCGCCCGCCGCCTGCTCGGCGACACCCCGCAGACCCTGCTGCTCACCGCCGAGGCCGCCCGGCTCTCCGGGCGCGACGAAGACGCCACCGAAGCCCTGTCCGCGCTCGCGAGGCACGAACACGCCGCCTTCCTCGGCCTGCGCGGACAGCTGCGCCAGGCCATCGCGAAATCCGACTGGCAAACCGCCAGCGACCTCGCCGCCAAGGCCGAGGCCGCCTATCCCGGCGCCGCCTGGCTGCGCGAGGAACGTGCCCGCCTGGCGATCCGCGGCGAGGACTGGACCGCCGCCATGCGCCTGACCAACGACCCCGTGGCAAAAGCCGCCCTCGGCACCGCCGCAGCCGAGGCGGCAAACGACCCGACCCGCGCCATGGACCTGGCGCGCCAGGCCTGGGAGGCGGACGCCTCCCTCGCCCCCGCCGCCCTGGCCTATGCAAGCAGGCTGCGCGAAGCCGGCGACGCGCGCCGTGCCGAGCGGGTGATCGCCGATACCTGGGCGATCCGCCCGCATCCCGACCTCGCCGATTTCGTCCTGCACGCCACCACCCATCCGGCCGACGCCCTGCCGGCCGCCCGCAAGCTGGCCGCCGCCAATCCCGGCCATGCGGAATCGCATCTGCTGCTGGCCCGCGCGGCGCTCGCCGGCGGATCGGTGGCGGAAGCCCGCCGCGAAGCCCAGGCCGCGCGGGATGCCGGGCTGCACCAGCGGCGGCTGTTCCTGCTGCTGGCGGCGATCGAGGAAATGGACGGCGGCCAGGCAGAAGCCGCCCGCGCCGCGCTGCGCCAGGCTGCCGAGGCCGATCCGGACCCGGTCTGGCGCTGCACCCAATGCCACACACCGGCGCCGGTGTGGCACGCCGCCTGCCCGGCCTGCCTGACCCCCGGCAGCCTCGCCTGGAACGGCCAGGCGCCGACCGGGGCGGTGCCCGGCCACGCCGGCGTCGGCGGCATGGTCAGGCGGCTTTTGCGTTCCGGATAAACGCCCGGATCAGCTCGGGATCCTTCATCCCCCTGGTCCGCTCCACGCCCGAGGACACATCCACCGCCGTCGCACCGGTCACCCGGATCGCCTCCGCCACGTTGTCGGGGCGCAGCCCGCCGGCCAGCAGCCAGGGCCCCGGGGCCGTCCAGCCGCGCAGGATCGACCAGTCGAAGCTCACCGCATTGCCGCCCGGGCGCGTCGCCTCGGCCGGCGGCTTGGCCTCCAGCAGCCAGGCATCGGCGCCGCCGGTATCGGTGGGCAGGTCGGCCGCCGCCGCCACGCCCTTCGCCCGCCACACCGGCAGGCCGAAACGCGCCCGCAAGGCCGGGATTGACTCCGCCGCGCCATAAAGCTGCAGCACATCCAGCCGGATCTCCCGCAGCGCCGCCTCGATGGCCTCGGCCGTCGGATCGACGAACAGCCCGACGCGGGACGGCCCTCCCGATGACCGGGCGGAAAGCTCCGCCGCACGGGCAGGGGGGACGAAGCGCGGGGACGCCGGGAAGAACACGAAGCCGATCCAGTCCGCGCCGCCCTCCACCGCCGTATCGAAGGCAACGGGATCGTTGATGCCGCAGATCTTGACCTTGGCCGTCATGCGTTCCTTCAGGCGATCGAGGCCGCGATGGCGGCGGCGGCGGCGGCCGGATCGGACGCCCCGGTGATCGGCCGCCCCACGACGATCCAGTCGGCTCCCGCTGCCACCGCTTCCGGCGGCGTCATGGTGCGCGCCTGGTCGCCGCGATCCGCGCCTTCCGGCCGGATGCCGGGCACCACCAGCGCCGGACCGTCGCCCAGCGCGTCGCGCAACACGGCCACTTCCCGCGGGCTGCAAACCAGCCCATCCGCGCCCGCCGACATCGCCAGCCGTGCCAGGCGCAGCACCTGCTGGGTCGGTCCGCCGGCAACGCCGGTATCCGCCAGCGCGGCGGCATCCAGGCTGGTCAGCACCGTCACCGCCAGCAGCAGGGGGCGCTCCGCCCCCGCCTCCTCCGCAGCCCGGCGCGCGGCCGCGATCATCGCCGCGCCGCCGGCCGCGTGCAGCGTCAGGAAGCGCGGCGCCAGCGGCAGGATGGCGCGAACCCCGCCGGCCACCGTGTTGGGAATGTCGTGCAGCTTCAAATCGAGAAAGATCGGCCGGGACGCTTCGGCCTGGGCGATCTGCCGGTAACCGGGCGCGCCGTTGGCGAGAAAGAACTCGAGCCCCAGCTTGAACAACCCGACAGAAGCGCCGCTCTGCCGCGCCCACGCCGTCGCGCGGGCAGGCTCGGTGGTGTCCAGCGCAACGATCAGCCGTTGCGCGCCCCGCGGCTTGCCGAACCCTGTCACGCGAGCGGCGTCATCGGCGGTTGCCCCGCGGGTGTCCGCCCCTGGCGCGATTGCAGGGTTTGCAGCTGCGCTTCCAGCAGTCTCACCCTCTGCTCGGCCCGGCGCAGCCGGCTGCGCCGGCCAAGCTCGGTCAGCCACACCGTCAGCGCCCCCATCAGGAACGCGATGGCCGCGGCGCCCAGCACCACGACCGAGAGCATCACATCCACGCTCCAATCGGTCGGCCACAGCCCGACCTGAACGATCACCCGGTTCGACAACGCGAACAGCAACAGCAGCAGCAGAAACGGAACGGTCAGCAGCAATCCCATGAGGGGCCTTTGATAAGTAAAGCCTATTTCACCGGCTTGCCGTTATTCACCCGTTCGCGCAACTCCTTGCCGGCCTTGAAGAACGGCACCGCCTTTTCCTCGACCGGAACCGTCTCCCCGGTGCGCGGGTTGCGCCCGGTGCGGGCGTTGCGCCGCTTCACGGTGAAGGCACCGAAGCCGCGCAGCTCCACCCGCTCCCCGCGCGCCAGGGCGCCGGTGATCTCGTCGAACACCGTGGCCACGATCAGTTCCACGTCGTGTCCCGTCAGATGCGGGTTCGCCGCCGCAAGCTCAGCGATCAGCTCCGATTTCGTCATGCCCCTGATCCCGGCGCGCAGCGCGCGGGCCTCCCCCTGTCACTGCAGGGAAGGCTGCCAGAGCGCGAGCGCGCCGTCAAGCATAACCCCTTGGGAAAAAACGCTTTTCCAAACGCCCTGCAGAAGCCCGTCGGCATCGCCGCCAAACGCCAGCTCGGCCAGCCCGCCGACGGAAACATCGGTCACCGGCAATTTGGCCGAGACGCCCTTGGCCTTTTCCAGCCACGCACGCGCCGCCGGCTCGCCGCCGATCTGATCCACCAGCCCCAACGCCAGCGCCTGCCGCCCGGTATAGGCGCGGCCATCGCCCAGGTCGCGCACCCGCGCCGGGTCGAGATGACGGCCGGAGGCGACCATCGCGACGAACTGGTCATACATGTCCATCACCAGGCCCTTCAGCACGACCCGCCCCTCCTCGGACAGCGGATGGGCGAAATTGGGCTGGTCCTTCAGCGGCCCGGAGGTGATGGCCTCCGCGGTCACGCCGATCGTCTTCATCAGGCCGGAAGCCTCGCCGGTCTGCAGGATCACGCCGATCGAGCCGGTGATCGTCGCCTCGCGGGCGAAGATCCGCTGCGCCGGCACGGCGATCATGTAGCCGGCCGAGGCCGCCAGCCCGCCCATCACCGCCACCACCGGCTTCTTGGCCGCCACCTTGGAAATCGCGTCATGCAGGCTCTCGCCGCCGGCGACGCTGCCGCCGGGGCTGTCGATCACCACGATCAGCGCCTTCACCGCATCGCGGTCGGCCAACCTGGTGATCGCCTCGGTCAGCTTGCGGTTCTCGGTGATGATGCCGCGCACGGTCACCCGCTCGACATGGTCGCTTTCCACGCCCAGCCCCTCCGGCCCCAATCCTCCCGGACCCCGGATGGACACGAACACGGCCAGCACCACGGCGATCACCGCGGCGGCGCGCCAAAAGAACAGGCGGCGCTTGAGGCGCCGCCTGTCCAGCAGAAGATCGGTTTCGAGGCTCACGCCTTTTGCCTATCCGTTCGTCGGGTTCAGCGGATCAGGTTCAGTCGGAGGTCTGCTGGTTGCGGCGACGGATCGCGGCTCCCAGGATATCGCCGAGCGAGGCGCCGCTGTCGGAAGATCCGAACTCGGCCATGGCGATCTTTTCCTCTTCCATCTCCTTGCCCTTGATGGTCAGGGCCAGCTTGCGGGCCATGCGATCGACGGCGGTGATCTTCGCATCGACCTTCTCGCCGACGGCGAAGCGGTCGGGGCGCTGATCGGCCTTGTCGCGGGCCAGTTCGGCGCGACGGATGAAGCCGGTCAGCACGTCGCCCACCTTCACCTCGATGCCGTTGGCCTGCACGGCGGTCACGACGCAGGTAACCACGTCGCCCTTGTGCACGCCTTCCAGCACGCTCGCGGCCGGATCGACGGCCAGCTGCTTGATGCCCAGGCTGATGCGCTCTTTCTCGACATCGACATCGAGCACCTTCGCCTTGACGATCTGGCCCTTCTCGTACTTGGCCATCGCCAGCTCGCCCTGCTCGTCCCAGGACAGGTCGGACATGTGCACCATGCCGTCGATATCCGCCGACAGGCCGATGAACAGGCCGAACTCGGTGATGTTGCGGATGTCGCCCTCGACCACCGAGCCGATCGGATGCTGCTCGACGAACTCTTCCCACGGGTTGCGCTGGACCTGCTTGAGGCCAAGCGAGATACGCCGCTTGGAGCTGTCCACGTCCAGCACCATGACATCCACTTCCTGCGAAGTGGCGACGATCTTGCCGGGATGCACGTTCTTCTTGGTCCAGGACATCTCGGACACGTGCACCAGGCCCTCGACACCGGGTTCCAGCTCCACGAAGGCGCCGTAGTCGGTGATGTTGGTGACGCGGCCGGAGAACTTGGCGCCCGGCGGATACTTCGCCGCCACGCCTTCCCACGGATCGGCCTCCAGCTGCTTCATGCCGAGGCTGATGCGCTGGGTGTCCGAGTTGAAGCGGATCACCTGCACCTTGACGTTCTGGCCGATGGTCAGCGCCTCGGACGGATGGTTGATCCGGCGCCAGGCGATGTCGGTCACGTGCAGCAGGCCATCGACGCCGCCGAGGTCCACGAACGCGCCGTAATCGGTGATGTTCTTCACCACGCCGTCCAGGATCATGCCTTCCTTGAGGCCCTGGATCAGCTCGCTGCGCTGCTCCGCGCGGGTCTCCTCCAGCACGGCGCGGCGCGACACCACGATGTTGCCGCGGGCGCGGTCCATCTTCAGGATCTGGAAGGGCTGCGGCGTGCCCATCAGCGGGCCGACGTCGCGCACCGGGCGGATATCGACCTGGCTGCCAGGCAGGAAGGCCACGGCGCCGCCGAGATCGACGGTGAAGCCGCCCTTGACGCGGCCGTAGATCGTGCCGTTGACGCGGATCTGGGTCTCGAACGCCTTTTCCAGGTTGGTCCAGGCTTCCTCGCGGCGGGCCTTCTCGCGCGACAGCACGATGGCGCCGTCACGGTCTTCGTAACGTTCGACGTAAAGCTCGATCAGGTCGCCGGGCTTCACCTCGACCTTCTCGCCGGGGGTCCCGAATTCCTTCAGCGCGACGCGCCCTTCGGATTTCAGGCCGACATCGACGATGGCGAATTCTTCGGTGAGACGGATCACCTTGCCGGTGACGACGGAGCCTTCGAAGCCTGCATTCAGGCCAATGGTCTCGTCGAGGAGCGAGGCGAAATCTTCGCCTGCGAAATGGTCAGCGGTAGCGAGGGATGCCATGAGAGGGATATTTTCCGTGACGGGGGCCGGCCATCCGGCCGGCGTTTGCCGTTGGT
>JBBIQA010000143.1:0-11869 GCA_037442565.1 Rhodospirillales bacterium | reverse complement strand
CCATGGGCGAGTTCTTCCGCGACAACGGCCGCCATGCGGTCATCTTCTACGACGACCTGTCCAAGCAGGCCGTCGCCTATCGCCAGATGTCGCTGCTGCTGCGCCGTCCGCCGGGCCGCGAAGCCTATCCGGGCGACGTGTTCTATCTGCACTCCCGCCTGCTGGAACGCGCGGCCAAGATGTCGGACGCGTTCGGTTCGGGCAGCCTGACCGCCCTGCCGGTGATCGAGACGCAGGCCGGCGACGTGTCCGCCTACATCCCGACCAACGTGATTTCGATCACCGATGGCCAGATCTTCCTGGAAACCGAACTGTTCTTCCGCGGCATCCGCCCGGCGGTGAACGTCGGCATCTCGGTGTCGCGCGTCGGTTCCGCGGCGCAGATCAAGGCGATGAAGCAGGTCGCCGGCCGCATCAAGCTGGAACTGGCGCAGTATCGCGAAATGGCCGCCTTCGCCCAGTTCGCCTCCGATCTGGACGCCTCCACCCAGCAGCTGCTGGCGCGTGGTTCGCGCCTGACCGAGCTGCTGAAGCAGCCGCAGTATCGCCCGATCCCGGTCGAGGAGCAGGTGGTGGCGATCTTCGCCGGCGTGCGCGGCTACCTCGACAAGCTGGACATCGGCCGCGTCGGCGCCTTCGAGAGCCAGCTGCTGACCGAGATCAAGGCGCGCGAGCCGAAGCTGATCGACGCGATCCGGACCGACAAGGAGATCAAGCCGGAGACCGAGAAGTCCCTGATCGCCTTCCTCGACGCGTTCGCCAAAAGCTTCGTCTGACCTGATCCGATAGTAGCGGGACCGCTCAATGCCCAGCTTGAAGGACCTACGCGTCCGCATCAACAGCGTGAAATCGACGCAGAAGATCACCTCCGCCATGAAGATGGTGGCGGCGAGCAAGCTGCGTCGCGCGCAGCAGCAGGCCGAAGCGGCCCGCCCGTATGCGGACCGGATGGAGCGCATGATGAGCTCCGTCGCCAGTTCGGTGGTCGGCTCGCCGACCGCGCCGAAGCTGATGGTCGGCACCGGCGCGGACAAGGTGCACCTGCTGATCCCGGTTACCGCCGATCGCGGTCTGGCCGGCGCCTTCAACTCCAATGTCGGCCGCGCCACGCGCAATCTGGCGCGCAAGCTGGAATTGGAAGGCAAGACGGTCAAGATCTACTGCGTCGGCCGCAAGGGGCGCGATTATCTCAAGCGCGAGATGGGGCGCCTGATCGTCGGCGATGTGTCCTACGCCGGCAAGAAGCGGCTGGAATTCTCCGACGCCGAGGATATCGGCGCGCAGATAACCAGGATGCTGAATGCCGGCGAGATCGACGTCTGCACGGTGGTCTATAATCGTTTCCAGTCGGTGATCGCGCAGATCACAACCGAAATGCAGCTCATCCCGATGCCGATGCCTGAAGTGTCGGTCGCCGCGGGAGGCGCTCAGTACGAGTATGAGCCTGACGAGGAGACCATCCTCGCCCGCCTGCTGCCGCAGAACCTGAACATCCAGATCTATCGCGCGCTGCTGGAATCCGCCGCCGGCGAGCATGGCGCGCGCATGACCTCGATGGACAATGCCACCCGCAATGCGGGCGACATGATCAAGCGCCTGACGCTGAACTACAACCGCGCGCGCCAGGCGAACATCACCCGTGAACTGATCGAGATCATCTCCGGCGCCGAAGCGCTCTGAGATCGGTCCGGTTGCATAGATATAAGGACAGGAGCTTCAGCCATGGCGAAGAACAATGTCGGACGCGTGACGCAGGTGCTCGGCGCCGTCGTGGACGTCCAGTTCGACGGGGATCTGCCGTTCATCCAGAACGCGCTGACCAGCATCATCGATGGCCGCACGCTGGTGTTGGAAGTGGCCCAGGAACTCGGTGAGCGCACCGTGCGCGCCATCGCCATGGACAGCACCGACGGCATGGTGCGCGGCCAGGAAGTGGTGGACACCGGCGCCCCCATCAACGTGCCGGTCGGCCCCGAGACGCTGGGCCGCATCCTGAACGTGATCGGCGAGCCGATCGACGAGCGCGGTCCGGTCAACACCAAGCTGACCTATCCGATCCATCGCGCGGCGCCGACCTTCGACGAGCAGTCCAGCTCGGCCGAGATCCTCGTCACCGGCATCAAGGTCGTCGATCTGCTCTGCCCCTACCTGAAGGGCGGCAAGGTCGGCCTGTTCGGCGGCGCCGGCGTGGGCAAGACCGTGCTCATTCAGGAATTGATCAACAACGTCGCGAAGGCGCATGGCGGCGTGTCGGTGTTCGCCGGCGTCGGTGAGCGCACCCGTGAGGGCAACGACCTCTATCACGAAATGGTCGATGCCGGCGTCATCAAGCTGGGCGAGAACGGTTCCACCGAGGGCTCCAAGGTGGCGCTGGTCTACGGCCAGATGAACGAGCCGCCGGGCGCGCGCTCGCGCGTTGCGCTGTCCGGCCTGTCGCTCGCCGAATACTTCCGCGACGAGGAGGGCCAGGACGTGCTGTTCTTCGTGGACAACATCTTCCGCTTCACCCAGGCCGGCGCCGAAGTGTCCGCTCTGCTGGGCCGCATCCCCTCCGCCGTGGGTTATCAGCCGACGTTGGCGACCGACATGGGCGCGCTGCAGGAACGCATCACCTCCACCAACAAGGGATCGATTACTTCGGTGCAGGCGATCTACGTGCCCGCCGACGATCTCACCGATCCGGCGCCTGCCACGTCGTTCGCCCATCTGGATGCCACCACCGTGCTGTCGCGCCAGATCGCCGAGCTCGGCATCTACCCGGCCGTCGATCCGCTGGACAGCACCTCGCGCTCGCTCGACCCCCGCATCGTCGGTGAGGAGCATTACCTGGTGGCCCGCGAAACCCAGCGCATTCTGCAGACCTACAAGTCGCTGCAGGACATCATCGCCATTCTGGGCATGGACGAGCTGTCGGAAGAGGACAAGCTGGTCGTGGCCCGCGCGCGCAAGATCCAGCGCTTCCTGTCCCAGCCGTTCCACGTGGCCGAAGTGTTTACCGGCTTCCCCGGCGTGCTGGTGCCGGTGGCCGAGACCGTGCGCAGCTTCAAGGCGATCTGCGCCGGCGAATACGATCACCTGCCGGAAGCCGCCTTCTACATGGTCGGCACGATCGAGGAAGCGGTGAAGAAGGCCGAGGGAATGAAGGCCAGCGCCTGATTTCCCTGAACTGATCTAAAGGAAAACCCCACGATGCCGGTGGCACTGGAAATCGTCAGTCCCGAGAAACTGCTGCTGTCACGCCCCGTGGATATGGTCGTGCTGCCGGCGTCCGAAGGCGACATGGGCGTGCTGGTCGGGCACGCCCCGATGATCGTCACGCTGCGCGGCGGCATGATCTCGCTCTATGAGAACAACACCGTGACCGACCGCCTGTATGTGGCCGGCGGCTTCGCCGAGGTAACGCCGGAGCGGTGCACGGTGCTGGCGACCGAGGTTCTGCCGGCGGCCGAGGTATCGCGCGCCGTCGCGGAGAAGCGCGTGACCGAGGCCGAGGCCGCTTACGCCGCGGCCGACAAGAACGACGTGGCGACGCTGGACCTGGCGATGGATCGCATCCAGTCGGCCCGCGCAATGGTCGAGGCAGCCGGCACCGCCTGACGCCTCAGCCGGGCGCCCCCGCAACAAGGATTGCCGCAACCCCCGGTGCGCCGAACGCGCACCGGGGGTTGCGTCGTTTTGGGCACCTGTTCACCCTGTGCTCAGGGGAGAAACGGATCATGCGACTCGTCTGGCTGTTCGCGGGTTTGCTGGCGCTGGCGGGATGCGCGTCCTCGCCGGACTGCCCCTATCCCGGAACCTCGCCCATGCTGGTCGCGCAGCTGTTCTTCGGCCGCGGCAACGTCCCGGACACATCCTGGGCCGCCTTCGCCGCCGGGCCGCTCACCGAGAATTTCCCCGATGGCTTCACCGTCCTGGACGCGGCCGGACAGTGGCGGGAGGCACAAGGCCAGCCGATCGGCCACGAAACCAGCAAGCTGGTGATCGTGGCCGCGCCCGACACCCCCGCCACGCGCGATCATCTGCGCGACGTGATGGCGGCCTATCGGGAGCGCTTCGCCCAGAAATCCGTCGGCCTGATCCTGGAGCCTTCATGCGCGGCGTTCTGACCCTGTTCGCCGGCCGGGCCGAATACCCGATGTGGCGGCTGCTGGTGGTCGGGCTCGGCACGCTGGTGGTGCCGCTGGATACCGCGGTGAACGTCGATTTCCCGCATATCGTGCGCCGCTTCGACCTGCCGCTGCCGATGATCCAGTGGGTCGTGATCAGCTACGTGCTGACCCAGACAAGCCTGCTGCTGAGCTTCGGGCGGATCGGCGATATGCTGGGCTATCGCCGGGTGTTCCTGTTCGGCACCGGCTGGAGCTGCCTGGCCTTCATCGCCTGCGCCCTGGCACCGACCTACCCGGTGCTGCTGGCCGGCCGGGTGGCGCAGGGCATCGGCGCCGGACTGATCCTGAGCTGCGGGCCGGCGCTGGCGACCAGCCTTTTCGCCGAAGCCAGCCGGCCGCGCATCCTCGGCCTGTACACGATGATGTTCGGCATCGGCGGGGCGCTCGGCCCCTCGGTGTTCGGCCTGCTGGTGGAACGCTTCGGCTGGAGCGCGGTGTTCAGCTTCCGCGCCCCCATCGCGGCGGCTGCGTTCGGGCTGACCTGGCTGCTGCCGGCCGCACCACGCGCCGCCGTGGCGGAAAAGTTCGACGCCGCCGGCGGCGCGTTGCTGGCGGTGGGCCTGAGCTTCGGCCTGCTGGCCCTGAACCAGTTGCAACACCTGCAGGAACGGGCCTGGCCGTTCCTTCTCTGCGCCGCGATCTGCGCCGGGGCGCTGGTATTGTTCGTCCGCCAGGAACGACGCTGCCCCAGGCCGATCATCGATCTCGGCTACTTCGCCAGCCGGGAGTTCACCGAGATCAACCTGGCGCATGTGCTGATCAACATCGCCTCGTTTTCCATCATGCTGCTGGCGCCGTTCTATCTCAGCCGCATCTCCGGCCTGTCGGTGCCGATGGGCGGGCTGGTGCTGTCGGTCTCGCCGTTCGGCACCATGCTGGCATCGCCGATCGCCGGGCGGCTGGCGTCGGACATGCCGCCGCGCCTGCTGGCCCTGGCCGGCATCGTGCTGAGCGGCGCCGGGCTGTTCGGCATATCCTTCGCCGGGCTGGAGCCCGACATCCCCCTGCTGGCGGCATCCATGTTCGTGCAGGGCGTCGGCATCGGCCTGTTCCAGGTGGCCTATTTCGACATCCTCACCGCCACGCTGCCGGTGCGCGACCGTGGCGTGGCCGGCGCGCTCGGCATGGCCACGCGCACGATCGGCACCGTGACCGGTGCCACGGTGCTGTTCCTGATCTTCCAGATGCTGCGCACCAGCAGCGGCCTGCAGGACAACGCGGCGTTCCTGGCGGCCTTCCAGGGCACGTTCCGCATCGCCGCCGCCATCCCCCTGGCGCTGTGCCTGCTCGCGCTGCTGCGGCGGCGTTAGAACGGTATCGCCACCAGCGTATCGAAGCGCGGACTGTCGCACACCACGATGCGCTCGGCGAAGCGCAGGCCGCCGGGCTCCTGGCTGACCCGGTCCCGGTACAGTCCGGCGGCGAACAGATCCATCTTCCCGTCGCGCATGGTCCGCACGATCAGGAACGGCGTCTCGGCCGCGACAACCCCCGCCTCGGCGGAGCGGATCGACGGCATGCCGATGATGTGGCGGTAGCTGTGCCGCTCATAGATGTTGGCCTGGCGCAGCGCGGCGATCCGGTCGGCCAGCATGGCGCGGCTATCGGCGTAGACCACCCCGGCGGCATAGCCGCGCTTCTCGTTCTCCGCCGTGGTGATCTTGTAGAGGCAGGCTTCCAGAAAGAAGCCCGGCCAATCCTCCAGCCGGTCGGCGTCGATCGTGTTGGCATAGTCGGTATTCAGCGCGGCCAGCCGGAACAGCAACTCGGGACTGTTCACGGGCTCAAATCCCCATCAGCCGGCGATAGACCTGCCAGAAGCCGCGCACCGCGGTCTCCGTCGCGCGGGTGTCGGTGGTTTTGGCCTCCGCCCCGCCCATCTCCACCACCGAGCGTTCTTCCGCCGCTGCCATCGCGCCGCGCTGCACGAAGCCGCCGATGCAGCCATCCTCCATCGAGACGAAGCCGGCGGGCCCGACCAGATTGGCCTGCTTCAGCCGCCGCTTGCGCAGCTCCGGCGTGTCGTCGGCGAAGCCGAGATAGGTCCAGTGCAGGTCCATCGCATCCGTGCCGCGCGGCACGAAGTGGCGCACGGCGATGCTGTTGTGCGTCTGCTGCAGAACCAAGGTCGGGAACACCGTCAGGATCTGCAACTGGATCCCGTCGCCGAACTCATCGACCGGATCGAGCATCGACGGATCGGCCAGCCGGAACGCGTCGTTGTCCGAACGGATCGCCTCGTCCTTGTAGATGGTATCCTTGGTTTCCAACTGCGCGTAGGTGGCGCTGGCATGGTGCGCGCCGTCGTCGCTGATGGTGATCCCGCCCGCCTGGCTGAAGCGGGTGATGCGGAAGGTGGTGAAGAACAGATGCAGCAGGCTGGCGTGGTAGGTGTCCTTCACGTTCTCCGCGTAGAGCTTCCAGTTGTTCGGCATCGGCTGGGTAAAGCGGCCGATGATTTCGGGTGTCTTATGCAGCACGCGCCGGATCTTTGCCGATATTGCCGGCCCGAGATATTCCTCCAGCGGCGGCGTGTCCGCCGACAGCGTGCCGAACACCAGCCCGCCGATCGTTGCGGTGCGCAGCTTGCGCGGCCCATGTTCCTCCAGGCAGAAACTTTCCGCCATCCCGCCCTTGCCGTTCACCCCACGCCGGAACGCCACCGACTTCAGGTTGCCGCCGAGGTCGTAGCGCCAGGCGTGATAGACGCAGTGGAACTCGGAGACATTGCCGCCGTCCTCGAAGGCAATCAGCGCCCCGCGATGGGCGCAGCGGTTCTCGAACGCGCGGATGGACCCGTCTTCCGCCCGCACCGCGATCACCGGCATGTCGCCGACGAAGCTGGTGCGGAAATCGCCGGTGTTGGCGAGTTCGTGTTCCAGGCAGAGATAGTTCCAGACCGGCCCCTGGAAGATCTTCTCCTGCTCCGCCCGGCGCACCGCGTCGTCCTGGTACACCCAGAACGGCACGCGTGTCAGCCCGGGCTCCCAGGCCTCATGTTGCCGGGTCGTTTCGGTGCTGCTGGACATGGTTGCCTCCCGATCAGGTGGAACTTCCCGATAGCACGTCGCCGAACAGGTCCCAGGTCTTGCCGCTCCATCGCATCAACTGCACCTGGCCGATCGTGTGATAGTTGGTTGGGCTGGTATTGACCTTGATGCCCGGCAACAGGGTCGGGACTTCCACGTCTTTCAGGTTGGTCGCCTGGCGCATCAGGTTTTCGCGCGAGAAATCATTGCCACACTGCTTCAGCACCGGGATCATCGTCATCACCGCGCCATAGCCATACACGTAGAACGCGTCGTTCAGGTCGGCGCCCGGCAGATATTTGTTCATCACCGCACGCCATTGCACGATGCCGGGATCGTCCTTCCAGCGCGGGTCGGACGGGTCCTTGTAATAGGTGTTGCTGACCACGCCGATGGCCTTGTCCATCCCGGCGGGCTCGATCACCGCGCCGACGGAGCTCGACACGTTGGACAGCATCTGCAGCGGCTTCCAGTTCATGTCGGCCACCTTGCGGATGAACTGGGCCGCGAACTTGGGCGTGGAAGCGGACAACACCGAGTCCACCTTCGCTTGCTGAAGCGTGATCGCCTGGCTGTCGATGGTCGCGTCGGTAACTTCATAGGACACGGCCGTGACCATCTTGTCGAAGCGGTCGCCCAGCACGTCCTTGAAACCGTTCAGGTAATCCTTGCCGAAATCGTCGTTCTGATAGAGGATCCCCATCTTTCCGCCGGGTTTCTCCTTCAGCGCGTACCTGGCGAAAATCTGCGCCTCCACCCGGTAGCTCGGCTGCCAGCCGATCGTCCAGGGATAGGTCTTCGGGTCCTGAAACTTGTCCGCGCCGCTGCCGACGAACAGGTCCGGCACCTGCTTCTGGTTGACGTATTTCAGGAAGGCGGTGTTGGCGGCGGTGCCCAGCGTGTTGCACAGGCAGGCCACCTCGTCCTGCTCCACCATGCGGCGCACCTGCTCGATGGCCTTCGGCGGCGAATAGGAATCGTCGTAGGAGAAAAACTTCACCTTGCGCCCGTTCACCCCGCCCTGGTCGTTGAACCATTGCCAGGTGGCGGTGTGCGCGCGCCCGATGGCGCCGTAGGCCGAGGCCGGGCCGCTATAGGCGGCGGTGCTGCCGATGCGGATTTCGGTGTCGGTGACGCCCACGGTGGCGGCCCGCAGGATGGACGGGGCGGCCGGCACGAAAGCCGCGGCCGCGGCCGCCTTCAAGAGATGTCGCCGGTTCATGGTCGTATCCTCTCTTTTCTTGTGTGCTGTTGATGGAATAGTGCACCCAAAATCGGATCGGACAAGCCATGGGACCGGCGAACCTACATCACAGCGCCGGCCGCCTGTCGGCCCAGGGCGCGATCGCCTCATACGCCGCCGAGGCCTGCAGCACGCCAAGGTCGTCGAAGCGCTTGCCGACGATCTGCAGGCCCACCGGCAAACCCTCGGCGGTGAAGCCGCAGGGCACGGACGCTGCCGGGTTCCACGAGAAGTTGAACGGGTAGGAGAATTCCGCCCAGCTCACCCAGTCCCAGGCGTGCTGCGGCCAATGGTCCGGCATCAGCTTCTCCGCCGGGAACGCGGCTACCGAGACGGCGGGGGTCAGCAGGAAGTCCCAATCCTCGAACCAGCGATGGATACCGGCGATATAGGCCATCTTGCGTTCGCGCTTCACCACATAGTCGGGCATGGAGACCACCGCGCCCTCCTTGATGCAGGCGACCAGCCCCGGGTCCATCCGGGATTCCCATTCCGGCAGGCGGGCGGCCAGGCGGGAGATGTGGGCGGACCAGAAATAGCGGATCAGTTCCGGCCCCTCGGCGGCCCAGGGGGTCTTCACCTCCTCGACAATGGCGCCGAGTTCGGAGAACCGGTTGGCGGCGGCGCGCACCAGCGCTGCGACATCCGGGTCCACGCGGGCATGGCCGAGATCGGGGCTGAAGCCGACGCGCTTGCCCTTGATGCCTTCCTGCAGGCGCGCGAGGTAGGGCGCCGGGCCGGCTTCCAAGGCGGTATGGTCGGACCAGTGCGGCCCCGCCATCACCTCCAGCATCAGCGCGCTGTCGGCCACGGTGCGGGTCATCGGGCCGGAATGGGAGGTGTAGTCGCCGCCGCCGGCGGGATAGGCCGGCACCCGGCCATAGCTGGGCTTGAGGCCGAAGATGCCGCAGAAATGGCTGGGCATGCGGATCGAACCCGCACCGTCGCTGCCCTGGTGCAGCGGGCCGAAGCCGGCGGCCGCGGCGGCACCCGCGCCGGCGGAGGACGCGCCGGCGTTGTAGCCGTGCTTCCAGGGGTTGTGGGTGATGCCGGTCAGCGGGCTCTGGCTGACGCCCTTCCAGCCGAATTCGGAGGTGGTGGTCTTGCCGATGACGATGCCGCCCTCGTCCTTCAGCCGGGGAACGAAAGGCGTGTCCTCGGTCGGGCGGTTGCCCTTCATGATGTTGCTGCCGAACTCCGTCGGCATGTCCTTGGTGATCGCCAGATCCTTGATCGTCACCGGCACGCCGTGCAGCCGGCCGATCTTCTGCCCGGTCAGCAACGCCCGCTCGGCGGCGCGGGCGGCGTCCATTGCCTGGTCCGCGGCCAGGTAGGCGAAGGCGTTGACCTTCGGCTCCAGCGCGGTGATCCGGTCCAGCGTGGCGCGCATCACCTCGGTGGGGGAAATCTGCTTGCGGCGGATCATCTCCGCCAGCGTCGTGGCCGGCGTGAAGCCGATATCTTCGTTGGTCATGAGATCGCCCTTCCTCAGTACGTCGCGCGCCCGCCGGACACGTCGAACACCGCGCCGGTGGAGAAGCTGCATTCCTCGCTGGCCAGCCAGCACACCAGGGCGGCGATCTCCGCCACCTCGCCGAATCGCCCCATCGGGATCTTCGACAGCATGAAGTCGATGAATTCCGGCTTCATCTGCTCGAACAGCGCGGTCTTCACCGCGGCGGGGGTGACGCAGTTCACCCGGATCTGGCTGGTGGCGAGCTCCTTGCCCAGCGACTTGGTCAGCCCGATCACCGCCGCCTTGGAGGCCGAATACGCGGAAGCGTTCGGATTGCCCTCCTTGCCGGCGATGGAGGCGATGTTGACGATCCGGCCATAGCCGCCGCGCTGCATGTGCGGCACCACCGCGCGGTTGCTGTAGAACACGCCGTTGACGTTGATATCCATCACCTGCTTCCAGGCGGCCACCGGGTATTCCCAAACCGGGCCGTTCGGGCCGGTGATGCCGGCGGAGGCGACCAGGATGTCGATCCCGCCGAGCGCCGCGGCGGTGGCGTCCGCGGCACGCTGCACCGCGTCGGGGTCGGTGATGTCCAGCGTCTCGACATGGGCGGCGGTCGCGCCGGCGGGATGGAGGTCCCAGATCGCGACCCGCGCGCCCTCGGCCGCCATGCGCGCGGCAATGCCGGCGCCGATGCCCGAGGCGCCCCCCGTGATTACCGCGCGTCTGTTCGCGAACCGTCCGGCCATGCTTGTCTCCTGTGTCGTAGGCTGGCGCCATCAGGCAGCAGGACGCGGCTGGCGGCAAGGTGGGGGGAGGGTAAATGGCGAAATTCGTGGGTGCGATCGACCAGGGCACGACCAGCACGCGCTTCATCGTGTTCGACCGCGCGGGCGCCACCATCGCCAGCGCGCAGATGGAGCACCGGCAGATTTTCCCCCGGCCGGGCTGGGTGGAGCACGACCCGGACGAAATTCTCCGAAATACCCAAACGGTGATCGCCCGCGCCCTGGCCGGCGCCGATCTGACCCCGCGCGACCTGGCGGCGGTGGGGATCACCAACCAGCGCGAAACGACGGTCCTGTGGGACCGGCACGGCATGCCGGTGCACAACGCGATCGTCTGGCAGGACACCCGTGTGGATACGCTGGTCGATGCCTACCGGAGCGACGGCGGCCAGGACCGGTTCCGCAAGCAAACCGGCCTGCCGCTGGCGACCTATTTTTCTGCGCTGAAGCTGCGCTGGCTGCTGGATCACGTGCCGGGCGCGCGGGCCCGCGCCGAGGCCGGCGAACTTCTGTTCGGCACGATCGACAGCTGGCTGGCCTGGAACCTGTCCGGCCAATCCGCGAAAGATGGGCACATCACCGACGTGACCAATGCCAGCCGCACCCAGCTGATGAACCTTGCCACGCTCGATTGGGACGACGAGCTGCTACACGCGTTCGAGATCCCCCGCGCGGTGCTGCCGCGCATCGTCCCGTCCAGCTCGATCTATGCGCAAGGCAGGGGCGTGCTGGAAGGCGTGACGCTGTCGGGCATCCTGGGCGACCAGCAGGCGGCGCTGGTGGGGCAGGCCTGCTTCCGGCCGGGCGAGGCGAAGAACACCTACGGCACCGGCTGCTTCCTGCTGATGAACACCGGGGAGAAGCCGGTGGCCTCCACCGCCGGGCTGCTGACCACGGTGGCCTATCAATTCGGCACGGCGCCGGCCTGCTACGCGCTGGAGGGCTCGATCGCGGTCACCGGCGCCCTGGTGCAATGGCTGCGCGACAATCTGAAGCTGATCGGCTCCAGTTCCGAGATCGAGGCGCTGGCGGCCTCGGTGCCGGACAATGGTGACGTGTATGTGGTGCCGGCCTTCTCCGGCCTGTATGCGCCGCACTGGCGGGCGGATGCGCGCGGGGTGATCGCCGGCCTGACCGGCTTCGCCACCGCCGGGCATATCGCCCGCGCCGCGCTGGAGGCG
>JBBIQA010000142.1:0-11937 GCA_037442565.1 Rhodospirillales bacterium | reverse complement strand
GCGCGCTCGGCACGCGGACGAGCGCGTCGGCTGACACGCCGAGGCGATGCGCAGGGAGTGTTCCCAGGGCACGTCCGGGTCCCGCTGGCCGTGCAGCAGGCGCACCGGGCAATCGAGCGGGATCGGGGTATCCAGCAGCAGGTGCTCCCGCCCTTCCTCGATGAGCCGCAGCGTCACCGGATAGGCCTCGCCGTACTGGCTCGGCACGTGCAGCACGCCGTCACGCTGGATCGTGGCGCGCTCCGCCGGACTCATCGCCTCCCACATCAGTCTTTCGGTGAAGTCCGGCGCGGCGGCGATGCCGACCAGCGCGGCCACGCGCTCCGGCCGGGCCAGCGCCGCCAGCAGGGCGATCCAGCCGCCCATGGAGGAGCCCACCAGGATGATGTTTCCCGTCGTCAGCCGGTCGATCGCCGCCAGGGCGTCTTCCGTCCAGCGTCCGATCGTGCCGTCCGCGAACGTCCCGCCGCTTTCGCCGTGGCCGGAATAGTCGAAGCGCAGCATCGCGTGGCCGCGTCCGGCGCAGAATTCGGCCAGGTCCAGAGCCTTGGAGCCGTTCATGTCGCTCTTGAAGCCCGGCAGGAACACGATCGTGGGCCCGGTGCCGGGAACCACGGCCCAGGCCAGTTCCACGCCGTCTCCGCGATCCAGCCTGCCGGTGTTGTCCATTCCGCCCTCCTGAGCTTCGATCCCGCGTGATATAGCCCGCCGGATGTCGAACGAACCAGAAACGCCTCCGCCCGTGGTCCTGCAGGTCCTGCCCGCCCTTGGTACCGGGGGGGTCGAGCGCGGCACCGTGGAAATGACCGAGGCGATCGCCCAGTCCGGCGGCATCGCCCTGGTCGCCAGCGCCGGCGGCCCGCAGGAGCCGGCGATCCGGCGCGCCGGCGGGTGCCACATCACCCTGCCGCTGGATACCAAGAGTCCCTGGGCGATCTGGCGCAACGCCGCCCGGCTGGCGGCGGTGATCCGCGCCGAGCATGTGGCCATCGTGCACGCCCGCTCGCGCGGACCGGCCTGGTCCGCCTGGCTTGCCTGCCGGCGTACCGGCGCGCATTTCGTAACCACCCATCACGGCACCTATTCCGAGGGGCTGCCGTTCAAGCGCCGCTACAACCGGGTGATGGCGCTGGGGGAGCGGGTGATCGCCGCCAGCCGCTTCATCGCGGAGCTGATCCAGCAGCGGCACGGCACCGACCCCGGCCGCATTCGCGTGATCCCGCGCGGCGTGGACACCGCCATCTTCGACCCCGACGCGGTTTCCCCCGACCGGATCGCCCGGCTGGCGAAGGCGTGGCGGCTGCCGGATGGCATGCCCACCGTGCTGCTGCCCGGCCGGCTGCGGGCCTGGAAGGGCCAGTCGGTGCTGCTGGATGCCGTCGCGCGCATGACCAACCGCAATGTGTGCTGCGTGCTGGTCGGCGGCGGCGACCGGCGGATCACCCGCCGGCTGATCCGCCAGGCCGAGCGGCTCGGCATCGCCGACCGCCTGCGCATGGCCGGCAACACCGACGACATGCCGGCCGCCCTGATGCTGGCGGATGTGGTGATCCACGCCTCGACCGAGCCGGAGGCCTTCGGCCGCGTGGTGATCGAGGCGCAGGCGATGGCGCGGCTGGTGATCGCATCGGATCTCGGCGGGCCGGTGGAGACCGTGGAGGACGGCGAGACCGGCTGGCGGGTGCCGCCGGGCGACGCGGACGCGCTGGCCAGGGCCATCGATCACGTGATGGCCTTGCCGGAAGACGAGCGCCGCGCGGTCGGCGCCCGCGCGCGCGCCTCCGTGCTGCGCAGCTACACCAAGCGGGCGATGCAGGAGGCGACTTTGGATGTCTACGAGGAACTGCTGGCAGGAACGACGTAACCGGGGTTGCAGCGAAATCCCCGGAAGGCCATAGACATGGCCCGTTTTCCAATGCCTTCCTCGCCGGAGACCTCGCCATGCCCGCCATCACCCTGCCCGACGGTTCCATCCGCCGTTTCGACGGGCCGGTCACGGGCACCGCCATCGCCGCCGCCATCGGCCCGGGCCTGGCCCGGGCGGCGCTGGCGATGAAGCTGGACGGCAGGATCGTCGATCTCGGCACCGAGATTTCCGCCGACGCCGCGGTGATGTTCATCACCCGGCGCGACGACGATGCGCTGGAGATGATCCGCCACGACTGCGCCCATGTGCTCGCCGAGGCGGTGCAGACGCTGTTTCCGGGCACCCAGGTCACCATCGGCCCGTCGATCGAGAATGGCTTCTATTACGACTTCGCCCGCAACGAGCCCTTCACCCCCGAGGATTTCGGCGCCATCGAGGCGGAGATGCGGAAGATCATTGCCCGCAACGCGCCGTTCGAGCGCCAGGTGATGGACCGCGAGGAAGCCATCGCCTTCTTCCAGGCAAAGGGTGAAAAGTACAAGGCCCAGCTGATCCAGGACCTGCCCACCACCGAGGTGATCACCCTGTACAGGCAGGGCGACTGGATCGATCTCTGCCGCGGCCCGCACCTGCGCGGCACCGGCGATGTCGGCAACGCCTTCAAGCTGATGAAGGTGGCCGGCGCCTATTGGCGCGGCGATCACCGCAACGCCATGCTGTCGCGCATCTACGGCACCGCCTGGCGCGACCAGAAGGAACTCGACGCCTACCTGCATATGCTGGAGGAAGCCGAGCGGCGCGACCATCGGCGCATCGGCAAGGACATGGGGCTGTTCCACCTGCAGGAGGAAGCGGTCGGCAGCGTGTTCTGGCATCCGAAGGGCTGGAAGCTGTATCGCACCACCGAGGACTACATGCGCCGCCGGCTCGACGCTTCCGGCTACCAGGAGGTCCGCACACCCCAATTGGTCGATCGGGCGCTGTGGGAGAAATCCGGCCATTGGGAGAAATTCCGCGAGCACATGTTCGTCGCCTCGGTCGAGGACGAGGACAAGCTGCTGGCGCTGAAACCGATGAACTGCCCCTGCCACGTGCAGATCTTCCGCCAGGGCCTGCGCTCCTACCGCGAGCTGCCGTTCCGGATGGCGGAGTTCGGATCGTGCCACCGCTACGAGCCGTCCGGCGCGCTGCACGGCATCATGCGCGTGCGCGCCTTCACCCAGGACGACGCGCATATCTTCTGCACCGAGGCGCAGATCGCCGACGAGACGGTGAAGTTCGTCGACCTGCTGTCCTCGATCTATCGCGATTTCGGGTTTTCCGAATTCCGCATCAAGTTCTCCGACCGTCCCGAAGTCCGGGCCGGCGAGGATGAGGTGTGGGACCGGGCCGAGGGTGCGCTGAAGGAAGCCTGCGCCACCGCCGGCGTGGAATACGAGCTCAATCCCGGCGAGGGCGCGTTCTATGGCCCGAAGCTGGAATTCGTGCTGCGCGACGCGATCGGGCGGGACTGGCAGTGCGGCACGCTGCAGGTGGATTTCGTGCTGCCCGAGCGGCTGGACGCGGAATATGTCGGCGAGGACGGCGCGCGCCACCGCCCGGTGATGCTGCACCGGGCGATCCTGGGCAGCTTCGAACGGTTCCTCGGTATCCTGATCGAGCAGTACGCCGGGCGGTTCCCTTTATGGCTCGCCCCGGTGCAGGCGGTGGTGGCGACCATCGTCTCGGACGCCGACGGCTACGCCGAGGAAGTGGCGGCCGCCTTGCGCGCGGCAGGCCTGGAGGTTCGCGCCGACCTGAGCAACCAGAAGATCAACGCCAAGGTGCGCGAGCACAGCCTGGCGCATGTGCCCGTTCTCGTTGTCGTCGGGCGCAAGGAGGCGGAGAACCGCACCGTCGCGCTGCGCCGCCTGGGCGGGGACGCGCAGGAGGTGATCGGCCTGGACGAAGCCGTCGCCCGGCTGCGTGCGGAGGCGACGCCGCCAGATCTGGCGCGGTCCGCGCAGGCATAGGCGCATGTCTCGCCTGTTCCCGTCACTTGATATTGAGTCGGATCAGCGCCAAAACTAATGATGGTCCGTGCTATAAGGCGATCCGGACCGTTCAACTTTCATAGGAGAAGACCATAGCCCGAGGACCCATGCCTGCCCCCGCGACCCGTGACGGGCCGCGCGTGAATGAAGACATCCGCTCCCCCCAGGTGCGCCTGATCGACGAGGAGGGAGAGATGCAGGGCGTCATGACCGCCCGCGAAGCGATCCAGCGAGCGTATTCCGTCGGCCTCGATCTGCTTGAGATCAGCCCGAACGCGGACCCGCCGGTCGTGAAGATTCTTGACTTCGGCAAGTTCAAATACGAACAGCAGAAGAAGCGCAACGAAGCCAAGAAGAAGCAAAAGGTCATCGAGATCAAAGAGATCAAGGTGCGCCCGAACATCGACGAGAACGACTATCAGGTGAAGATGCGCGCCATGAAGTCGTTTATCGACGAGGGCGACAAGGTGAAGGTCACGCTCCGCTTCCGCGGCCGCGAAATGGCCCACCAGGATATCGGCATCCGCGTGCTGGAGCGTATCCGCGCCGAATTGGACCCGCTGACCAAGGTCGAGCAGATGCCGAAGATGGAAAACCGCCAGATGGTGATGGTGCTCTCGCCGCGCTGAGGCGGAGGCAGCAAGGTAAGGGGGCGCTGCCCCCTTAACCCCCGCCAAAGGGCTCGCCCTTTGGAAACCCAAGACATTTTCCATGAAATGGGCGGGCGAGGTGGTGCTGAAAGCATCACCGCAGCCCGCCCATTTCATGGAAAATAACCAGGAGTCCAGAGGCGAGCCTCTGGCGGGGGTCGAGGGGGCAGCGCCCCCTCGCCTTCTTTGCTACCCCAGGTGCTTGGCGAAGAACGCCAGCGTGCGCTCCTGGGCCAGATCGTAATCCGGCTTCGAGTAGCTGCCGCGCTCGTCGCAGCCGAAGCCGTGGCCGGCGCCCTTGTAGACATAGATGTCGGTCTTCGGCTGGGCCGCGCGCACCGCGTCCACGTCCGTCATCGGGATCGAGGCGTCGGTTTCGCCGAAATGCATCTGCGTCGGGCAGTTCGGATGCTCGTCCTTGGTGCCGGCGATGCCGCCGCCATACCAGGCGGACGAGGCAGCGAAGGACTTGGACCGGGTTGCGCCCCACCAGGCGACGGTGCCGCCGAAGCAGTAGCCGACGATGCCGAGCTTCTTGCCGCCGAGGTGCTTGGCGGCGGCCTCGATGTCGGCCATCACCTGCGCGTCGCTGAGCTTCATGCGCAGGTCGCGGCCGGCGGAGACGTCGTCCTGGGTGTAGCCCAGTTCCACGCCGCGCTGCACGCGGTCGAACAGCGCCGGGGCGCACACCGCATAGCCTGCGGCGGCGAAACGGTCGGCCATGTCGCGCATGTGGTGGTTGACGCCGAAGATCTCCTGCACGACCACAATGCCCGCCTTGGCGCCGGCGGAGCCGGCGACATACGCGGATAGCTTGTGACCGTCGGCGGCCGTCAGTTCGATGGTGTTGCCCATTCAAGGTCCTCCCGGGTTGCGGATACGATGTCCGGGCGGGAGAATGGCGGGATGGGCGAGATCGTCAACCTCCGGCGGATGAAGAAGCGGCGCGAGCACGACGCGCAGGCGGCAGCGGCGGCGGAAAACCGCGTGCGGCACGGGCGCACCTTCGCGCAGAAGGAGAACGACCGCCGGGCCGAGGAGCGCAGGATCGCGCGACTGGACGGAGCCCGGACCACGCCGGACGAACCCGGCGAAACCTGATTTCCGTTGGGGTGGGCTTGCGTCCTGGCGATCCAGGCGCATGATTGAAGTTGAGCCGTCGGCGCCAGACCGATGCCAGGCAACGCCATCCAGGAGACGACCCGTCCATGATCCAGATCACCCGCCGCAAGGCGCTCGCCCTCGCGTCCGCCAGCGTGTTGGCAACCCCCGCCATCGCGCAGACCAAGAACGCGCCGGGGGTCACCGACAAGGAGATCCTGCTCGGCCAGACCGAGCCCTATTCCGGCCCGGCCTCCAGCTACGCGCCGATCGGCTTCTCCCAGCTCGCCTATATCGATAGGATCAACCAGATGGGCGGCATCAACGGCCGCAAGATCAAGGTTATCAGCCTCGATGACGGCTACAGCCCGCCGCGCACGGTCGAGCAGACCCGCCGGCTCGTGGAGCAGGAAAACGTCGCGGCGATCTTCCTGCAGCTCGGCACGCCTTGCGGCATGGCGACGCGGAAATACCTGAACGCCAAGAAGGTGCCGCAGATCTTCGTCGCCTCCGGCGCGTCGCAGTTCGGCGACCACGTGAACTTCCCGTGGACCATCGGCTGGCAGCCCAGCTACCTGATCGAGGGTCGCATCTACGCCAAATACGTGCTCGCGAACAAACCCGACGCCAAGATCGCCGTGCTGTATCAGAACGACGACAGCGGCAAGGATTACCACAAGGGTTTCCGCGAAGGACTCGGCGATCAGGCCAACCGCATCGCGGTCGCGGTCAGCTACGAGGTGACCGACGCGACGATCGATTCGCAGATCGTGCAGATGCGCGATTCCGGGGCCAATGTCGTGTTCGCCTCCTGCGTGCCGAAATTCCAGGCCATGGCCGTGCGCAAGACCTACGATCTGGGCTGGAAGCCGATGTACATCATGTCCAATGTCGGCTCCTCGGTGACGTCCGGCATCAATCCCGCCGGGCCGGAAAAAGCGATCGGCCATCTGACCGCCGCCTACATGAAGGACCCGTCCGACCCGAACTGGGCGGAGGATCCCGGCTACAAGGATTGGCTGGCGTTCATGAAGAAATACCAGCCGCAGGGCGATCTGGCCGACATCAACAACGTCTATGGCTATTGCGCCGCTCAGACATTGATCCCGGTGCTGAAGCAATGCGGCGAGGATTTATCGCGGGAAAACATCATGAAGCAGGCCACCAACCTCGACCTGCAACTGCCGATGTTCCACAACGGCATCCGCTTCAAAACCTCGCCAACCGACTACTTCGCGATCAAGCAGCTGCGCATGCAACGCTTCGACGGCAAAGGATGGCGTCCCTTCGGCGAGCCGTTGGGCGCCTGAGCGGGAGGCGGGGGAACTCGTTCCCTTGTCCCTTTTGAAATGGGTTTGCCGGGGTTTGGGGTAAAGCCCCAATCTTGCCTGCTCCCGCTCACCTACTCCCGCTCACCTACTCCCGCTCACCTACTCCCGCTCAGGCCCCGAGGCGGCAAATGGGGCGAAGGAGCGTACCAGGATTTCGTAGATCGGGCGTTTGAAGTCCACCGCCAGGTCCGGAAGTTCGGTGAGTTCGACCCAGCGCCAGGCGTCGAATTCGGGATGTGGGTCGGCGTCCAGCCGGATGTCATTGTCCATGCCGGTGAAGCGCAGCGCGAACCAGCGTTGTCGCTGGCCGCGCCAGCGGCCGCGCAGGGCGACGCCGATCAGGTGATTGGGCAGGTCGTAGAACAGCCAATCCGGATGCTCGCCGATGATTTCGGCCCGGTCGGTGCCGATTTCCTCGGCCAGTTCGCGCAGCACCGCGCTCCGGGGATCCTCCTCAGGGTCGATGCCGCCCTGCGGCAGTTGCCAGCCGCCTGCCGGGCCTTCGGCATTGGGGAAATCGGCGCGCCGGGCAACCAGGACGCGGCCATCGCGGTTGAACAGCACCGCGCCGACGTTCGGGCGGTAGGGCAGATCGGCGGCATGGGTCATTCGGGCACCTTCCCGGGCGGCAACATCACGGCACTGGCCGGCGCCAGCGCGAAGCCTCGGGCGGCCAGGCCGTTGGACCAGGCCGCCAGGCGGTCGAGCGCCACCGGCGAGGCCAGTTCCACCAGGCCCAGCGCGGAGCCCTTGTCGCGGGCAATGTCTTCCAGCGCCGCCAGCTTGGCCTCGATCGAGGCGGCATCGGCGGGATCATCCACGATCACGTCGATGGACCGGTTCCACAGATAGGGCAGAACCGGCTGCGGTTTGCCGGTTTCGGGCGGCGGCAGGATGCGGGGATCGACATAGAAAAGTCCGCGGCTGGCGAGGCTGCGCAGCATCGGCTGCATCTGTTCAGCCACGGCCGGGAAGCGCTCGCCGTTCAACTGGCCGCCAAGCGCCGCGGTAACCCCGGCGTATCCGGCGAAGCGTCCGAGCGCCCATTCGAGGTTGCGCGTGTTGTCCTCCTCCGTCGCGCCGGTCAACAGGGCGTGCTCGCCGGGGTCGTTGCGCGGATAACCCACCGGTTCCAGTGGGATGGCCAGCAGCAATTCATGACCATCCTGGCGCGCCACGTTGAGCAAGGCAGGGTTGGGCGCGGCGTAGGGCGAGACCGCGAGCGTGAACCCCCCAGGCAGGCCCTGGATCGCCCGCATGCTCTCGGCGGAGTTCAGGCCGATGCCGGCCACCACCAGGGCGATGCGGGGCATGGCGGGGTCGGCGGTGAAGCCGCGCGAATAGGCCTGGCCGGGGGTGCGGCCATCCTTGCCGATGCGCGGCAGCATGCCGGCATCGGGATCGGCGCCTGGCTCCAGCAAGGCGGGGTCGGGGGCGGCGATGGGGCCAGAAGCGGCGGAGGATCCCGGCCGCAGCGCGTCGACCGGCGAGCGGGCCGGCGGCGGGGGGGTGACCGCGGGCTCGGCGGCTGCATGGGGCGCGGGTTCGGTCGCGGCGGACGGCGCGGGGCTCACGGGTCCCGGCTTTCCAGCCTCGGGTTTAGGCTCCCCGGGCTTTGGCGCCTCGGGCTTTGGGGCCTCGGGCTTCGCTGCCTCCGGCTTCGCTGCCTCCGGCTTCGTTGTTTCAGGCTTTGGGGTTTCAGGCTTTGGGGCTTGAGGTTTTGGGGCTTGAGGTTTTGGGGCCTCCGGATTCGGCTCGTTGCGCGGCGGAACGGCCGCGCTCCGGGCCGGTGCCGTGGGCGGGCCCAGCACCTGGAGCGTCACCGCGCCGCAGACGAGGATCGCCAGGACCAGCGCCCAGAACAGGATCAGGCCGCGCCACCGCGACGACCGTTTTCCCTCGCCCGAACCGCGCCCACTCACCCCGATGGCCATACGATGCCTAGTTGGCTGCGCGCTTCTGTTCGGCCATCGCGCGGGCCACCACCAGGGCCTGCTGCAACTGGAAATCGGTTTCCGTGGGCTTGGCAGGATCGAACGCGGGGAAACCCTCCGGCGGTTTGTCGGGGATTTCCTTGGCGATCGCGGGCAGGTCGGTGCGCGGCGGCAGGGCCGATTGCGGGGCGCCGCCGCGGTTGGTCAGCACGTGGTTCAGGTCGGCCTCGCGCTCCGGTCCGAAGCGCTGCACCTCGGTACGGGTGGCGGCGACAGGCACGTCGGGCGTGATCCCGAGACCCTGTATCGAGCGGCCGGACGGCGTGTAGTAGCGCGCCGTGGTCAGCCGCATGGCGCCGTTGCCGGGTAGCGGCATCACCGTCTGCACCGATCCCTTGCCGAAACTGCGGGTGCCGAGCAGCACCGCGCGGCGGTGGTCCTGCAACGCGCCGGCCACGATCTCGCTGGACGAGGCGGAGCCGCCGTTGATCAGCACCACCATCGGCAGGCCGCCGGTGATGTCGCCGCCCTTGGCATCCCAGCGCTGGCTCTCTTCGGGCCGGCGGGCGCGGGTGGAGACGATTTCCCCGCGATCGATGAAATCGGACGCGACCGCGACCGCCTGGTCCAGCAGGCCGCCGGGGTCGTTGCGCAGATCGAACACGATCGCCTTGAGCTTGTTGCCGGACTCGGCCTTCAACGCGGTCACCGCCTTGCGGATGCTCGCATCGGCCTGCTCGCTGAACTGCGACAGCCGGATATAGCCGACGTCGCCGCCCTCCAGCCGCTGCTTGACGACCTTGATCTTGATGATCTCGCGGACCAGCGTTGCCTCGACCGGCTTGTCCACGCCTTCCCGCTTGATGGTCAGCGTGATGCGGCTGCTCGGCGCGCCGCGCATCTTCTCCACCGCGTCGTTCAGGCTCAGGCCCTGAACGGTCTTGCCGTCGATCTGGGTGATCAGGTCGCCGGGCTTGATGCCGGCGCGGGCGGCGGGCGTGTCGTCGATCGGGCTGACGACCTTGATCAGACCGCCTTCCTGGGTGACCTCGATGCCCAGGCCGCCGAATTCGCCGCGGGTCTGCACCTGCATGTCCTTGAACGCCTGCGCGTTCATGTAGCTGCTGTGCGCATCCAGGCCGGTCAGCATGCCGTTGATCGCGTTCTCGATCAGTTCCTTGTCGTTCACCGGTTCCACGTAGTCGGCGCGCACGCGCTCGATCACGTCGCCCAGCAGCGCCAGCAGGCGATACATGTCCGGCTTGGTGGCGTCTTCCGCGAACGCGGACTGGATGCCGACATTCAGCCCGAACTGGCGTTCCAGCATCCCCGACACCGGCCCTGCGGCCAAGCCCGTGACGAAGGCGGCGCCGATCAGCAGACCCGTTCTGAACAGACCGGTCCGCCGGCTAGGTGGGCGAAGCTCCATGCGACTCACTTTCCTCTCACGGCAATTCAAATCAGCGCGGCAATGCCTGCACCGTTCCGAGCACGCTGGCTACCGTGCGCCTTGCATCAACGACCATCAAGCCGCTGCGGGCGATACGCTCAACGATAGTCTCGCAGGCAATAGCATTATCTGGTGGGACCGGACCAGCATTCCAGTAGAGCAGAATTAAACCGAGGCAACCTATTTCTTGTCACAGAGCTTGAAGTTACCTCTCACCCGCGAGACTTCAGCCAAGGCGCCGGGTCCACCGGCAGGCCGCCCCGGCGCAGTTCCACGTACAGCCCCGGCCGGCCGGCCGCGTGGGGATCATCCTTGGGGTCCCAGCTCGGCATCACGCCGACGGGCTCACCGGCCTGCACCGGCTGGCCGACTTTCGCGTCCAGCCTTTCCAGCCCCGCCAGCACGGTATGATAGCCCCCGCCGCAATCGATGATGAGCAACAGGCCGAAACTGCGGAACGGCGCGCCGAACACCACCCGCCCGCTGCAGGGAGCGACCACCCGCGCCGACGGCGGCGGCTGGTAGGTGATCCCGGTGGCCGGCCCGGCATCCGTCCGGTCGCCCCAATGGCGGCTGACGCGCCCGGCGACGGGAACCAGCAACTGGCCTCCGGGCCGGGCGGTCGTCGCGATCGTGCCGGTGCCGGTGGGCCTGGCAAGCGCCGCCTGACGCTCCCGGGCGGCCTGCGCGGCCTGGGTGTGCTTCAACCGCTCGGCGGCGGCGGCTTCCTCCCGGGCCCGTTTTTCCTCCGCCCGGCGCTCCGCCTCGATCGCCGCGATGACCGCGCGCAAGCCCTCGGCCCGGGCAGCCAGGTCGGCCGCGCGGCGGGCGGCGGCCTCCGCCTCGCTCAGCGCCTCCCGCTTGCCGGACGCGGTCGCCGCGATCTGCCGGTCCAGTTCCGCCGCCTGGGCGGCCTGCGCGGCCTGGGCGGCGTTCAGCACCGGGGTCTGCTGCTCGATCTCCTGACGGGTGCGGTCCAGCTCCGCCTGTTCCCGGCGCAGGGCCTTGGCATCCGTCTCCAGCCGCCGCGCCAACCCGCGCAGCACCAGCACGCCGGTGAGCGCGGTTTCGGGGTCGGTGGGGGCCGCGAGCAGGGTCTCGGCGGGATATAGCTGCAACCGCTCGATCAGCGGCAGCAGCGGCACCATGTCCGCCGCGCGGGCGGCCAACCGCGCCTGGATGTCCCGCTGCCGGCTCGACAAATCCTCCATCCGCTGCGCTGCCGCGGCGGTGGCCGTCTCGGCCTGGCGCAGCCTGGCGGCGGCCGCCACGCGCTGCGCCGCCAGAAGCTGCTCCTCCGCCGCCGCGGCGCTCGCCCTGGAAGCGGCCTGCTTCTGCGCGGCCAACTCGGCGGCCCTGGCCCGCTCCGTCTCATGCATCTGCTGGCGCGTGCCCGCCGCATCCTGCCCCCAGGCCGGCGCTGCCAGCGCGAGCAGCAGGGCAAGGAAGGCCGGGGCTCTGCCCCAGACCCCGGCAGGGCGCTGCCCTGCACCTGTAAGGGGACTCGTCCCCTTAACCCCATGGACGGGTTTGTTGGGAAAGGGGGCATGCCGAAGCCCATCAACCGCCAC
>JBBIQA010000141.1:0-11972 GCA_037442565.1 Rhodospirillales bacterium | reverse complement strand
CTAAGCACGAAGAATATGTTAACGCCGAGGCCGCCGAGCGAGAAGTAGCCAACCATGAAATGGTTCTGGAGTACAAGAGCGACCGCAATGGCGCGGATGCCGTCCAGGCGGGGCTGATAGTCGAGCGTCAAACTCACCGATTCGTGTTTCAAGAGACGCTCGGGCTCATTCTACCAATCCTTGCGGCCGGTGCAGGTACAGGAGGGCCTCCCTTTGGGGAGAGCCCTCCTGCCGAGTGGCGGAACGGCGTTCCGGATCAGGCCGACAGCGCGGCCGGTTCGGTGCGGTCGCGTTTTACCAGCAGCTTGTTCAGCGCGTGCACATAGGCGCGGGCGGAAGCGACGATGGTGTCGGTGTCCGCCCCCTGGCCGTCGACCATCTTGCCCTTTTCCTCCAGCCGCACGGTGGTTCTGGCCTGGGCGTCGGTGCCCTCGGTGACGGCGCCGACGGAGAACAGGACCAGGTTGGCCTCGTGCGGGAAGATTTTCCGAATCGCGGCGAAGGTGGCGTCCACCGGGCCGTCGCCGGAGGACGCGGCCTTGTGCACCACGCCGTCCACCTCCAGCTCCAGTTCCGCCTTCGGCGGCGCCTTGGAGCCGGCGTGCAGGTCCAGCGAGACGAAGCGCACCCGCTCGTGGTCGCGCATCACCTCATCATCGACCAGGGCCACGACGTCCTCGTCGTAGACCACCTTCTTGCGGTCGGCGAGGTCCTTGAAGCGGCGGAAGGCGTCGTTCAGCTGGTTGTCGCCGATCGTGTAGCCGAGGGTGTTCAGCTTGTCGCGGAAGGCGGCGCGGCCGGAGTGCTTGCCCAGGACCAGGCTGTTCTTCTGCCAGCCGACGCTTTCCGGGGTCATGATCTCATACGTCGCCGCGTCCTTCAGTACCCCGTCCTGGTGGATGCCGGCCTCGTGCGCGAAGGCGTTGCGCCCGACGATGGCCTTGTTCGGCTGCACGTCGAAGCCGGTGATGGTGGACAGCAGCTTGGAGACCTTCAGCAGGCTGGTGGTCTTGATGTTGTTGCTGAAGGGCATGACGTCGTGGCGGGTTCGGATGGCCATCACCACTTCCTCCAGCGAGGCGTTGCCGGCGCGCTCGCCGATGCCGTTGATGGTACTCTCCACCTGGCGCACGCCGGCGCGCAGTGCCGCCAGGGTGTTGGCGACGCCCATGCCGAGATCGTTGTGGTTGTGGGTGGACAGGACGATCTGGTCCGCCCCTGGCACCCGTTCGAGGATGTTGCGGAACATCGCGGCGATGTCGTCGGGCATGGCGTAGCCGACGGTGTCGGGCAGGTTGATGGTGGTGGCGCCGGCGCGGATGGCGGCCTCGACCACGCGGCACAGGAAGTCCGGATCGCTGCGGGTCGCGTCCTCGGCCGACCATTCCACGTCGTCGGCGTGCTGGCGGGCCAGGGTGACGCTGTCGACGGTCGCCTGGATCACCTCCTCGGGCGTCAGGCGCAGCTTGACCTTCATGTGCAGGTCGGAGGTGGCGATGACGATGTGGATGCGCCGGCGCTTGGCCGCCTTCAGCGCTTCCGCCGCGCGCAGCACGTCCATCTGGCCGGCGCGGGCCAGGCTGGCGATGACGGGGGTGTCGGGGCGCTGACCCACACTTTCGGCAATCGCCTTGACGCTCTCGAAGTCGCCGGGGGAGGCGATGGCGAAGCCGGCTTCCATGACGTCGATGCCGAGTTCGGTCAGCGCCTCGGCCATGCGGATCTTTTCCGCCAGGTTCATGGAGAAGCCGGGCGACTGCTCGCCGTCGCGCAGTGTGGTGTCGAAGATGATGATGCGGCCGTCGTCCAGCTTGCCGAAGCTGGGATGGATGATGCTCATGTGGGTCGTCCTCGGTGATGTTTGGCCAATGACTTGTTTGCCAGGGGCCTGTTTAGCCGTGACTTACTCGGAACCGCGCGCAAGCGCGAGGGTTCAGGGTTCCCCCTGAGCGATGCCGGCGTCAGTCGCGCGGCGTCACGCCCAGGGGCGGGTAAGTCGAAGGAGGAGAATGCCGAGGAGGCGGCGCGCGCCGGGGTTCGCGGGAGTGCGATCGGTCTGGGTCATGCGGGGCGCGGCGTGGACCATGGGGTAGAAGTAGCTTGTATTGGGGGGTTCGGCAAGGTTTGGGTGCGGGGGGGGGATTTTGGGTTCGGGGCGGGGCGGTTCTCGGTAACCGCAATCTCATCGGCCGAGATTAGCCGATGGCGGACTGGCGGGTTTCGGGACGAGCGCACGGAAAGCTGCCCCGCTTGCGGCCTCAAACCGCAGATGGTCGGCAGCCCAACCGGCTACCCCGTTTGAAATTGGGCTCGACTGGCGCCGCCCGCGCATGGCACTGAGCCACGTCGTTTCCGCCATGCCTATTAGAAAGCGCAACTATATGGAATTTCTTGCCCCAGGTTGCGGTTGAAAGTCTTAATTGATGCGGTACACGCTTGAGCCGGGCACCTCGGCTAATCGCCGCAGATCTTGCTTGTGCCCCGCCTGAACGCGCGGGCCTAATCCGCGATCCCCGCCGCCAGCCGCCGTTGCAGCCGCTTTAACCTGGTCGCCGCGGCTTTGGCTCCCGCGCGCAAACCCGAGCCGGTCAATGCCTTGGTTGCCGCGGCTTTGGCTCCCGCGCGCAGTCCGGACCCACTCAGTTTCTTGGTCGCCGCGGCTTGGCGAGCAACCAGCACCCAATCATCGCGGAGGATCCCCTGGAATCCCTCACCACCTGCCAGCACATTCCACAGGGTGCCACCTTCAGTCTCGCGCCGGTGCTTGGCGATCAGACTGGTCTCCATTGCGTAGGCGTCGGCCTGGCTCAGCCCGTCAGCCACCACGGCCGCTCGAAACTGGCGGCCGATCCGCATATCGGCAGCGAAACGGCGGTGTACCTTGCTCGCCCGTGTCGCCGGTCCGCCCGCAGCGAGCGCTAGGATCATGCCAAGATGGTAATCGACCCGGCGGCCGGTCCCTTTCCCGACGTAGCGCACCACGCCGTCGGCATCGATCAAGTTGTAAACGTAATACCCGGCCATTAATGACCCCACCGCTACCATTGCTGGCAGGATACCATACGAGCGTTAGCAGTCGTTTTCCATTAATTGCACGAGCGAGCGTAGGATGGGATGCCCTTTGCATCCCATCATCCAACATCGGGCGAGGTCGACGTTTTTCGTCCGGGCATCAAGCGGCCCAAGTTGATGGGATGCAAAGGGCATCCCATCCTACGCTCGCTTAGCCGGCAGGCCAGAGCAATCGGGTGAAGGAAGCAAGGCCAACTGGCGGAAAGACCGACTCGTCTTGCCAGGGCTTGTCCCGGGTACCCGCGTATTTCACGCGGCCGGCAAAGCCGTGGATGGCCGGCACAAGGCCGGCCATGACGGTTGCTCATGGGGCGGCAATCATGCCGGTATAAGGCCAGGGGGCTCTGCCCACTGGGCCCAAGCCAAAGGCTGGCCTTTGAAAATCTTCCATTTGTTGGGGAGTGCAAAGGGCTTGCCCGTAGCGGGGTCCGGGGGCGGCGTCCCTGACCTTCTTCCCTGCCCCGATTGCCCCGAGCCTGAACGTCTTGACAGTTCGCGACGGCCCCCGCATCAGGGTTTGAGGCGAGGCATGCGGACTAACGCTTCGACCTGACATCCGGCCAACGAGTCCTGTCGAAGGGCGGCCTGGGTGATCCACCCGGCAGGTGGAAGGCCGTATCCAATGACTGCCGCCGTGTGGCTGCCGGTGCTCGTCAAGGCTTTGGCGACCGCGCTGATCGTCGTGTCCGCTTCCGCCATTGCCGAAGTTCTGGGCCCGTTCTGGGGCGCGCTGATCGCCAGCCTGCCGGTGTCGGCGGGGCCGGCCTATGTGTTCCTGGCCATGCGGCATGGGGCGGATTTTGTCGCGGCCAGCGCGCTCAGCAGTTTCGCGGCGAACGCGGCGACCGGGTTGTTCCTGATCGTCTACGCCGTGCTGGCCGGGAGGGTGCCCGCCTGGCCGGCTCTCGGTTTTGCGGTGCTGGCCTGGCTGGCGGGCAGTTTCGCGACGCGGCAGGTTGCCTGGACGCCGGCGGCGGCGTTGCTGGTGAACGGGATCGTGTATGGCGCCGGGTTCGTGCTGCTGAACAGGGTGGGAAGCGGCGATCGCGGAGCGGCGGCTCCCGCGCGGCGGCGGTGGTTCGACCTGCCGGTGCGCGCGGTGGCGGTGGCGGGCTTCGTCTCGGTCGTTGTCGCGGTGAGCTCGGTGCTGGGTCCCGATGCAACCGGGATCGCGGCGGTGTTTCCGATCAGCCTGATCAGCCTGATCGTGATCGTCCGGCCACGGATCGGCGGCCCGGCGGCCTCCTTGCTGGCGGCCAATGCGCTGCGGGCGATGCTGGGGTTCGGGCTGGTTCTGCTCACGCTGCATCTGGCCATCCGGCCTTTCGGGGCCGTGGCGGCGCTGGTGATCGCGGGGGGAGTGTCGGCGGCGTGGTCCGCCGGGCTGCTGCTTTTGCGAACGCCGCGCAGGCCTGGCTAGATCCGCTACCGGGGCAATCGGGGAAGGAAGCAAGGCCAGGGGCTTTGCCCCCTGGCCTTGCCTGCATGCTCCGTCAGTGCCGGAAGTGGCGCATTCCGGTCAGGACCATTGCGATCCCTGCCGCGTCGGCGGCGGCGATCACCTCTTCGTCGCGGATCGATCCGCCGGGCTGAATAACCGCCGTAGCGCCTGCCGCCACCGCCGCCTGCAGGCCGTCGGCGAAGGGGAAGAACGCGTCGGACGCCACCACGCTGCCCTGGGCAAGCGGCGTTGCCACGCCAGCGGCCTTGGCGGCTTCCGCACTTTTCCAGGCGGCGATGCGCGCGCTGTCCACCCGGCTCATCTGCCCGGCGCCGACGCCGACGGTCGCGCCGTCCTTTACATAGACGATGGCATTGGACTTCACATGCTTGCAGACGCGGAAGGCGAAGATCAGGTCGGCGAGTTCCGTTTCGGTCGGCGCGCGCCTGGTAACCACTTTCAGCTGCTGCGGCATGATCCGTCCGGCATCGCGCGTCTGTGCGAGGAAGCCGCCGGAGACACTGCGGAAGGTCATTCCGGGTGCGGCCGGATCGGGCAGGCCGCCGGTCAGCAGCAGGCGCAGATTCTTCTTGCGCGCCAGGATCGCTTTGGCCGCGTCGTCCGCATCCGGCGCGATGATCACTTCGGTAAACAGCGTGGCGATCTTCTCCGCCGCCGCCGCGTCCAGCAGCCGGTTCACCGCGACGATCCCGCCGAAGGCCGAGATGGGGTCGCAACGCAAGGCCCGGTCCCAGGCGTCGGCCAATGATCCGCCCATCGCCACGCCGCAGGGATTGGCGTGCTTGACGATCACCACGGCGGGAGCATCGAACTCGGCCACGCATTCGAACGCGGCGTCGGTGTCGTTGAGATTGTTGTAGGAAAGCTCCTTGCCCTGCACCTGCGTGGCGGTGGCGATGCCGGGCCTCGGGTCGTTGCCGGAGACATAGAATGCGGCCTGCTGGTGCGGGTTCTCGCCGTAGCGCAGGGTCTGGCGCAGCGAACCGGCGACGGCGATGCGGTTCGGGAAGGTTTCCTGTCTCTGCTGCGCGAACCAGGTGGCGATCGCGGCGTCGTAGGCGGCGGTACGGGCATAGGCCTCGCCGGCCAGAAGCCGGCGCAGCGCCAGGCTGGTGCCGCCATCGGCCTGAAACTGAGCTAGTACCGTCTGGTATTGACCCGGCTCGGTCAGCACCGTGACGAAATCATGGTTCTTCGCCGCCGCGCGGATCAATGCCGGGCCGCCGATGTCGATGTTCTCCACACAATCGTCATAGGCGGCGCCCTTCGCCACCGTCGCCTCGAACGGGTAGAGGTTCACCGCCACCAGGTCGATTGTTTCGATTTTGTGCTTGGCCATCTGCGCCACATGTTCCGGCACGTCGCGCCGGCCGAGGATGCCGCCGTGGATCTGCGGCACCAGGGTCTTCACCCGGCCGTCCAGTATCTCCGGAAACCCGGTATGCTCGGACACTTCCACGACGGGGACGCCGGCATCGCGCAGGGCCTTGGCCGAGCCGCCCGTGGAGAGGATTTCCACGCCACGCGCAACCAGCGCCTGGGCGAAAGGCACCAGGCCGGTCTTGTCGGAAACGGAGATCAGGGCGCGGCGGATGGGAACGATATCGGTCATTTGGGGTTCCAGTCTGATGCAAGCGACGGCATTTGCACCCGGCGCTTAAACTTATAAGCCCAGCAGGTCCAGGGTCCGGGCCGCGATCCTGGCCTCGTCATAGCGCTCCAGCGCCCGCGCGCGGCCGGCCTCGCCCATGCGGGCGCGCATGGCGGGATCGGCCGCCAGCCGGGCCAGGGCGGCGGCCAGCGGAGCCGACTGGCGCGCGGGAACCAGCAGGCCGGTGACCCCTTCCACCACCTGTTCGCGGGGGCCGTCGATGTCGCTCGCGACGACCGCCAGTCCACAGAACATTGCCTCGATCACCGACATCGGCATCGCCTCGTGGTAGCTCGGCAAGGTGAAGATGTCGGCCGCCGCCAGCACGGCCTCCACGTCGTGGCGGTAGCCCAGAAGTTTCAGCCGGCCTCCGAGGCCGGCTTCGCACAGCAGCGCCACCATGTCGTCGCCGCGGTCCGAGGCCAGCCGTTCGCCGACCACCCAAAGCTCCGCGCCCGGCACCTCGCGCATCGCCGCCGCCAATTCCGGGTACCCCTTGTCGCGCACGAGACGGGAGACCCCGACGATGACCACCCGGTCGTCCGGGGTGCCCAGTTCCGCCCGCACCCGCCGGCGTGCTTGCGGATCGGGGCGGAAGCGGGCGGGATCGCGGCCGTTGCCGATCGGCACCGGGTTGGCGAAGATATGCAGCCGCCTGGCATCCGCGGCGCCGGCCTCGGACACGGTCAGGAAGACATCGGTGACGCGCCCGGCGATGAGTTCCATCGCCAGCCCCGCCGCCCGGCGCAGCCAGGGGCCGCCCTGGTTGAACAGGAAGCCGTGGCTGGTGAAGGCGATTTTCGGCACACCCGCCACCCGCGCCGCCAGCCGGCCGAGAAAGCCGGTGATCGGCGCATGCGCGTGCACCAGATCCGGCTTTTCCGCCCGCATCAGCGCCACCAGGGCGCGAAAGGCGCGTATATGTGCCACGGGCGACAAATTGCGCTCGAACGGCACGCCGATGATGCGGAACCCCTCGGCGCGGATGTCGTCCAGCAGCGGCCCCTCGGCGCAGATGCCGATCACTTCATGGCCGCGGTCTCGCGCGGCGCGCATCAGCGGCAGCAGAAAGTGCCGCAGAGAGAAGTCGATGTTGGTAATCTCGAGGATCTTCATGGTGTGGAAGGCCTGATGGTGTGGAAGGCCTGGGGCGGAAAAGCCGGGCCGCTAGCCGACCTTGGTGATGGCCCATTTGACCTGCTGCGGCCCGTCCGCGAAGCCGGTGAGCACCACCTGCTCGCTGCGCCGTGGCTCCGGCCCGCCGAGATAGATGCTTTCCTCCAGCGCCAGCCGCGCCCCGTCCGCCTTCAGCCGCCAGCCGCCGCCCGTGGGCAGGCGCAGCAGTACGGTCTGGCCGTCCTGCTGCAGGCTGGCGCTCACGGCGGGGTGCAGGTGAAAGCGCAGCGTGAAGGGCTGCGGGCTGGCCGCTTCCACCACGTCCTCCCCGCGCAGATCCTCACCGCTTTCGGCCAGGTACAGGCGCCGGCGGTGGATGGCGCCGAACGGCCGCTTCCAGCCGTCGTGACTCGCCTCCAGCCAGTGCGCGCCGTTGGCTTCCTGGCGCTGCACCTCCACCTTCTCCGGCCGCCTTCCCAGGCCGTCGCGGCGGATCTCCGACGAATTCACGTCGGCGATCACCAGCGTGGAGTGGGCCGCCGTCGCGCGGCTGGCGTCGCGCCAATCCTGGGGTCCGGCGACATAGGCGCCGCAATTGACGACCAGCCGGTCGCGCCCGACCGACATCTCCATGGACAGCGTGCCGGCATGGGCGAAGCGGTCGGTTCCAGGCGGCGGCGGCGCGCCGCAATCGATGATCAACACGGTTCGCCCGGCCTGCATCCGTTGGAACCCGCCCTCGGTCATCGAGGACGCCGCCCGCCCGCCCCGGCCGGCCTGGGTCAGCGTCAGGTCGATCAGCGCCGGCATCTCCTCGCGCGAGCCGTTGAACAGCGCCAGCCCGCCATCGCCATGGCGCAGCACCCGCAACGCCGGCGCCATCCGCTCAATGGCGGAGGAAAGCGCTGCCGGCGGCTGGGTCTGGGAGGCGTGCAGCAGCGCGCGGATTTCCGTCAGGTCCTGCAGCGCCGCCAGATGCGCGGCCGGGCTGCGCTCGACATGGCAGCCATCGGCGAGCACCTGCCGGCCGATTTCCTGCGGCAGGAAGCGCAGTGCCCGGGTCAGGAACGCGGTATGGTCCGGCAGCGCGACCGCAGCTGCGATCAGGCCCTTCAGCGCCGTCAGCGCCCGCGCGTCCTGCTCCTCCGCCGGCACAGCCCCGGCCAGGGTGCGGGCGTCGCCGACGAGGCGCGCCATCAGCTTCTGGCGGAACAGATCATCGGCGGAAGCAGCGAAGAAATCGTAATGGCCGAGCCAGGCGGCGATGCGCGCGCCGATCACGTCGGGCCGGTAGACGATCTCCTCGTTCGGTGGCGAAGCGATCCACTCCGCCACCAGCGCCCGCGCCCGCAGCCGGGCGTTGTCGGTGCCGAGCGCGCGCAGGTCGCGCAGCCAGGTGAAACCGTGCGCGGTGGCGCGCAGCATGGGCGAGGCGGCAAGGTCGTTCCAGCCGCCCGGCCGCAGCAGGCACACCGCGCCGCCGAATTCCAGCTCGCCCTTCAGCAGCCGTGCCCCGCGCACGGGATCGCCAGGCCAGGGATCGCGCACCGGCAGCGCCGGCGCATCCGGTATCCGGGTCATCCCCAGCTTCATGCCCAGATGCGGCATCCGGGCGATCCTTCGCCTGGCGCCGCGCAGCCAGTTGCCGGGGGTGCTGCCCTTCATGTCCAGTTCCGGTCCGCGTGCAGGCCGGCGATCGCCGCCGCGTAATCCGGCGCACCGAACACCGCCGAGCCGGCGACCAGCGTGTCCGCCCCGGCCTCCAGCACCTGCCGCGCGGTCTCCCTGCCCTGGATGGACGGCGCGACCCCGCCATCCACCTGCAGCGCGATCGGCCGGCCGGACAGGTCGATCAGCCGGCGCAAGGCGGCGATCTTCGGCAGCTGGGACGGCAGGAAAGCCTGGCCGCCGTAGCCCGGATTGACCGTCATCACCATCAGGATGTCGACCAGATCCATTGCCCATTCCACCGCCTCGATCGGCGTGGCGGGGTTGAGCACAAGGCCGCATTTCTTGCCCAGCGAACGGATCAGCTGCAGCGTCCGGTGGGTGTGCGGCCCGGCCTCGGGATGAAAGGAGATGTGATCCGCGCCGGCCTCGGCGAACGCGGCGACATAGGGATCGACCGGGGCGATCATCAGATGCACGTCGAACGGCAGGCGCGAATGCGGCCGCAGGGCCTGCAGCACCAGCGGACCGAAGCTGATATTCGGCACGAAATGCCCGTCCATCACGTCCAGATGCAGCCAGTCGGCGCCGGCAGCCTCGACGGCCCGCACTTCCTCGCCCAGCCGGGTAAAATCGGCGGCGAGCAGGCTGGGCGCAACGATGATGGGTCGGTCCGGACTCGAACGGTTTTGCGTTTGCGGCATCCGATGGTTCTAGACAGGGGTCTGACACAATGACAAGCGGACAAACGGGGGAGAGAAAGAAGGCCAGGGGCTCTGCCCCTGGACCCCGCTAAGGGCTAGCCCTTAGAACCCCATACTGGTTTGGGAGTGCAAGGAGGGCCAACAGTGACCCTGCAAGGTTTGAGTAGGCCCTCCTTGCACTCCCAAACAATGGAAGGTTTCCAAAGGCTAGCCTTTGGCGGGGGTCCAGGGGGCAGGGCCCCCTGGCCTTGTTTTCTTCCCCCGTTTGCCCTGCGGTCAGGTCCGGATCAGGCGCGCCGCGAAGAAGCCGTCCATCCCGCCGCGATCCGGCCACAGGCCGGGGTGGGTGCGCAGATAGCCCTCCGGCGTGCGCGCCTCCGGCAGGCAGGCAAGTTCCGCTTCGGTGAACGGCTGCACCACCAGGCCGAGACGCTCCGCCGAGGCGATGCGCGCGGCGCCTTCCTCCGGCTGCAGCGAACACACCGCGTAGACCAGCCGCCCGCCGGGGCGCAGCATCGCGCTGGCGGCGGCGAGCAGCCGGTCCTGGCCGGCGGTGAACTGGGCGATGTCGCGCGGGCGCTTCAGGTGCGGCACGTCGGGATGGCGGCGGATGGTGCCGGTGGCGCTGCACGGGGCGTCCAGCAACACCGCGTCCAGCGGGCGAGGCGGCTGCCAGGTGGCCGCGTCGGCCAGCACGGCCTCGGCGGTCAGGCGCAGCCGGCGTAGGTTCTCGGCCAGGCGGGCCATGCGCGTGGGGTCCTGCTCCACGGCGACAACCTCGGCACCGGCGGCGGCGAGTTGGGCGGTCTTGCCGCCGGGCGCGGCGCAGAGATCGGCGACCCGCTCGCCCGGAAGCGGCGCCAGCAACCGCGCCGGCAGCGCGGCGGCGGCATCCTGCACCCAGAACGCGCCTTCCTCGTAGCCGGCAAGCTCCATCACCCGCGTTCCCGGCGGAAAGCGCAGCGACCCGGTCGGCAGCATCTCGCCCCCCTCCGGCGCGGCCGCCCCCGGCTTCAGCGTGATGTCCAGCGGCGTCCCGGCCTGAAGCGTGACGGCCTGATGCGCGGCGGCGATGGCCCGCGCATCGCGTCCCCAGGCCGACCAGAGCCAGGCCGGCGTGTCCAGCCGCGGCCCGTCAAGCGCCTCCAACGCCGCCGGTCCCGCCTCCGTCACCCGGCGCAGCACCGCGTTGATCAGGCCGGCGAACGGCGCCAGCCCCCGGCCGCGGGCCAGCGCCACGGCGGTGGCCACGGCGGCGTGGCTGGGCGTGCCCAGCAGCAGGGCGCCGGCGGCGCCCATGCGCAGGATATGCCGCACCGGCTCGGGCGGCGCCTTCTTCAGGAACGGCTCCAGCACCGCGTCCAGCGTGCCGGAGCGGCGCAGCACGGTGGCGGCCAGACGGTGCGCGGCGGCTCGGTCGCGCGCGTCGATCGCCGGCAGCCCATCGAGCGCCTCCTCCAGCGCCCGGTGGCGCTCAAGCACGCCGGTCAGCAGGTCGAAGGCGGCATCGCGCGTGGGATCGGGATAGGTAACGACGGATGTTGTGGAACGGGCCATGATCGGCGGTTCATGCTCCGCTTCGGTGCCGCCGGCTAGTGCTTGACCGGTTTGCAGGCGGCGGAGCGGCCGCGGAACTCGCAGCGCGCGATCAGGTTGTCGTCCAGCCCCACCACCTGTCCGGCCCAGCCATGCGCGGCGCGATCCAGCACCAGGAAGCCGTAATTCGGCACCGCGTAGCCCCGCCGCAGCTTCCGGCCGTCCACCTCCCAGCCCGGATGCGGCGCCTGCGTGGTTTCGTCGTTGGCGTCGCCGCCCTCGCCCGCCACCAGCTGCGCGGGCCGGGCCGGGCCGTACTCATATACCGCGAAATCATGGATATGGCCGGAGACCACCAGGTCCAGCGCCGTGGGCACCAGGTCCCGGATCGCCGCCTCCTGCGTGATATTGGTGACCGCGCCGGCCGGCACATGGCCCTGCGCGATCGCCCAGACCGGGCGATGGGTCAGCAGCCAGGCGCCGGGCCTGGCCTGCCGAAGCAGGCTCTGGAATTGATCGTGGAACACCGCCACCTTGGCCGGATCGATCTTCACGTCATCCGCATCCGCGCTATCGAACACCAGCAGGTTCTGCCGGCCGATCGTCAAGGCATAGGGTTCGGTCGTCGCGGTACACGCGGCCGGGGGGCGCGGATCGAGCAGGCGGAACCAGCCGAGCCCGCCGCGGGTGCATAATTCGTGGTTGCCGCGCACCATCACCCAGGGCGCGGCGGCCAGCAGCGGCGCGGCGGGATCGAAGAAAT
>JBBIQA010000140.1:7235-12048 GCA_037442565.1 Rhodospirillales bacterium | reverse complement strand
CCAGGAGGGCCTACTCAGACCTTGCAAGGTCTCGGTCGGCCCTCCTGGCACGCCCAAACAATGGAAGGTTTCCAAAGGCGAGCCTTTGGCGGGGTCCGGGGGCGGAGCCCCGGCCTTACTTTCGCTCAAGCGATTGCCCTGGCGGCAGAACCGGTGGCGTTGTCACATTCCACGCCCGCCGCTAGCCTCGGCTTCAGGGAGAAAACAGCGATGTCTCAGGCCGCGACCAAGCCGGTACCCGTTCCGGACGAAAGCAGCGCCCCGTTCTTCGACGGCGCGCGCGAGGGAAAGCTCATGCTGCAGCACTGCACCGCCTGCCGGGCGTGGAGCTTTCCGGTGCGCGAGCGCTGCCCGCATTGCTTCGCCGCCAGCCTGGAATGGCGGCAGGCGAGCGGGCGCGGCAGCCTGTACACCTTCACAATCATGCATCAGGTCATGAGCCCCGGCTTCGCCTCCGCCGTGCCCTACAACGTGGCGCAGGTCGACCTGGAGGAAGGCGTGCGCATGACCACCAACATCGTCGGCATCGGCAACGAGGCGCTGCGCGTCGGCATGGGGCTGGAGGCGGTGTTCGAGGACGCGGGCGGCGATGTTCGCCTGCCGAAATTCCGCCCCGCCGCCGGCTGATCAGGAGACACAAGCATGTCCAATCCGCCAAAAGGCGCCATCGTCGGCCTCGGCGTCACGCCGATGGGCAAGATCTACGGCCGCCGCGCGGTCGATTTCGCCGCCGAGGCGATCGCACTGGCGCTCGACGATGCCGGCCTGACCAAGAGCGACGTCGATGGCCTGCTGATCAACGCCAACATCCCCGGCGACATGGATGTGCGCAGCCAGATGGTGCTGGGGTTCGAGAACCTCACCCTGGTGAACGTCATGAGCGCCTATGGCTCCACCGCCGGCAGCATGATGCAGTACGCCTGCATGGCGATCCGCGAGGGCCTGGCCAGCACCATCGTGCTGGTCTACGCCGACGCGCCGCTGTCGCCGAGCCGCGGCGCGGGGCAGTCCTATGCCGGGCCGCACCGGTTTCCGCTCGGCGGCATGACCGGGCTGCGGGCCGCCTACGGCAATTTCGGCGCCAATCCGGAATACGCCATGGCGGCGCGGCGGCATATGCATCTGTATGGGACCACCAGCGAGCAGTTCGGCACCATCGCCGTCGGCCAGCGCAAATGGGCGCAGCTCAGCCCCTGGGCGCAGATGAAGGCGCCGATGACGCTGGAGGACCACCAGAACTCCCGCTTCATCGCCGAGCCGCTGCGCCTGTTCGATTGCTGCCTGGTCTCCAACGGCGCCGTCGCGGTGATCGTGACCTCGGTGGACCGGGCGCGCGACCTGCGCCAGCCGCCGGTGCATGTGCTGGGCTACGCGCAATGCGCGCCCGGCGACAATTTGCGCACCGACCGCCATCCCGGCGTCGAGACCGGGGCGAAACGGTCCGGGGAGATCGCCTTTCGCATGGCCGGCATCACCCGCGACGACATCGGCACCTGCCAGCTGTACGACTGCTACACCTACACCGTGCTGGTCACGCTGGAGGACTACGGCTTCTGCGCCAAGGGCGAGGGCGGGCCGTTCGTCGCCGACGGCAAGCTCGGCCCGGGCGGCTCGCTGCCGACCAACACCGGTGGCGGGCAGTTGTCCGGCTTCTACATGTGGGCGTTCACGCCGCTGTCGGAGGCGGTGGTGCAGGCCCGCGGCCAGGGCGGCGCGCGCCAGGTGCCGCGCAATGATTTCGTGCTGGTCAGCGGCAATGGCGGCATCCTGAACTACCATTCCACGCTGATCCTCAGCCCGCACGCCTCGGCCTGACCCCGCCATGGATTACAGCTTCACCCCCGAGCAGCAGGCGCTGCGCGAAACCGTGCGCCGCTTCGCCGAAACCGAACTCGCGCCGCTGGTGCGGGAGGCGGAGGAGACCGAGCATTTCCCGCGCCACCTGTTCCGCCGCTTCGGCGAGCTGGGCCTGATCGGCGTACGCTACCCGGCCGAGGATGGCGGCGCCGGCTTCGACAAGGTTTCCGACTGCATCCTGCGCGAGGAGATGTCGCGGGTCTGCCAGTCCTTCTCCTCCTCCTGGTCGGCGCACAGCCATCTGGCGATCTGGCCGGTGTGGAAGGCGGGGACGGCCGAGCAGCGGGCGCGCTATTTCCTGCCGGCGCTGGCAGGGGAGCGCATTGCCGGCTTCGCGCTGTCCGAACCCGATGGCGGCTCGGACATCCGCGCCATGCGCACCCGGGCCGAAAAGGTCGAGGGCGGCTGGCGGCTGCATGGCTCGAAGCTCTACATCACCAACGCGCCGATCGCCGATTTTCTCACCCTGGCGGCACGCACCAGGCCGGAACTGACGCCCGATGCGGTCAGCCTGTTCCTGGTCGACCTGCCCAACCCTGGTATCGCGATCAGCCGGCTGAAGAAGGAAGGCATCCGCGCGTCCGACACCGGGCTGCTGTATATCGACAACGCCTTCGTGCCCGACGAATGCCTGCTCGGCGGGCGCACCGGCACCTATCCGGTCATTCTCGACAGCCTGTCGGAAAACCGCGTCGGCGTGGCGGCGAACGCGCTCGGCATGGCCCAGGGCGCGTTCGAGGCGGCGCTCGACTATGCCCGCACGCGCAAGGTGCGCGGCAAGCCGATCGGCCAGTACCAGGCCATCGCGCACAAGCTCGCCGACATGGCCGCGGAGATCGAGGCGGCGCGCTGGCTGGTCTATTACGGCGCCTGGCGGGTGGACCAGGGCACGCTGGATGCCGCCACCGCCGCCAAGGTGAAGCTCGTCGCCTCGGAATGCGCCGTGCGGGTGTCGGAAGCGGCGATCCGCATCCATGGCGGCGCCGGCATCATGCGCGAATACGCCGTCGGGCGGATTCACCGCGATGCCCTCGTCTATGTCATCGGCGAGGGCACCTCGGAAGTGCAGCGCAACCTGATCGCCCGCGCGCTCGAGTTATAGCCGCTATCAGGCCTTCGCCAGTGGGCAGCCGCCCTCGTTCAGGGGGCGGAAGGCATCCTTGCCGGGGATGATCTCGGCCACGTCCAGCAGGTCCCATTCGCCGTGCTGCTCCGCCGGCTTCCTGGCGCGCAGCAGGAACATGTCGCGCTCCACCGTGCCGTCGATGCGCAGATGGCCGTTCCTGGTCATGAAATCATTGACCGGGATCGCCCGCATCTTCTCCATCACCGGCCCGGCGGCATCGGTGCCGGCGGCGTGGATGGCCTTCAGGTAGTGCGTCACCGCGCCCCAGGTGCTGGCCTGGAAGGCGGTAGGCGGCCGGCCCAGATGCTGCCTGGCGAAACGGGCGGCGAACTCGCGCGAGGGCGCATCGTGGTTCCAGTAATAGGGCTGGCTGAAGATCATGCCCTGTGCGGCCGGCAGGCCCAGGGAATGGATGTTGGTCAGCGAGCAGTTCAGCGCCGCCGGCACGATGCCGCGCCGGATCAGGCCGAATTCGCCCATCTGCTTGGCGATGTTGATGAAGTCGGCACCGCCGGCGGCGATGCCCACCGCCTGCGCGCCGGACGCCGCCGCCGCCAGCAGATGCGCGGAATAGTCGGTCTCGCCGAGCGGCACGACGCTGTGGCCCACCACCGTGGCGCCGAGACCCTTCAGGATCTCCGTGGCGTTCTGCTCCAGCGAATGGCCGAAGGCGTAGTCGGAGGTGATGAAGAACCATTTCTTCTGGCCCTGCTTCACCAGCGTCGTCGCCGGCCCCTTGGCGGCCGAGTAGTTGTCGTAGGTCCAGTGCACGCCATAGGGCGAGCACGCGCTGCCGGTGAGGTCGGTGGTGCCGGCGGCGATCACCACATCGACCCGCTGGCGCTGCTTGCAGAGATCCTGCACCGCCAGCGCGACGGCGGAATTGCCCAGGCCGAAGATCGCGTCGACCTTCTCTTCGTCGATCCAGTGCCGAGCAATGGACAGCCCGACATCGACCTTGTTCTGCAGGTCGGCTTGCACCACCTCGATCCTCGCGCCCAGCACATGGCCGCCGAAATCCTGCGCCGCCATGCGCGCCGCGACATAGTCGCCCACCCCCTGCTGGTCGGCGAAGACGCCGGACATGTCGTCCAGCACGCCGATCTTCACCACGCCGTCCGAGATCGCCGAAGCGGCGGCGGCGCGACGTGGTCGGATCAGGCTGGCCGCCGGCAACGCGGCGGCGGCGGCAAGCAGGCTTCTACGTTTCATGTCGGTCTCCCATATTGTTATCGTTGCAACCTTTTTTGGTGGCCGCTAGATGGCAAGTCCGGCGGCGGCCAGCGCCTTGAGGAAGTTCGGTTCCGGTTGCGGCAGCGGCGGCAATTCCCAGCTGCCGGTGCCGATCGGACGGATGTCGCGTGCCACGGGAACCTCGATCAGATAGGGCCGGTTGGCGGCGATGCCGGTGGCGATCGCGTCCTCCAGTTCACTGGCATGGGAGACGGTGTGGGAGGCGACACCGAAGGATTTTGCCAGCATGGCGAAATCGGCGCTGCGGAGCTCCTTGCTGCCGTCGTGCTGGAAGCTGGTCGCCAGTTCGCGGCCGGCGAACATGCCGTGCTGGATATCGCGGATCGAGCAATAGCCGTTGTTGTTCCACACCACCCAAACCACCGGGATGTCGTATTCCATCGCCGTGGCCAGGGCATGCGGCGTCATCAGGAACGATCCGTCGCCCACCACGGCGACGCATGGACGGTCCGGCGCCGCAAGCTTTGCGCCGAGGATGCCGGAAGTGGCAAAGCCCATCGCGGCAAAGCCCCAGGAGTGGATCAGCTGGCGCGGGCGCAGCGCGTCGAACAGCTGGATGATCCAGTTGTGGTGCAC
>JBBIQA010000140.1:0-7135 GCA_037442565.1 Rhodospirillales bacterium | reverse complement strand
GACGGCGGGATCGACAGCGTGTAGCCATCCAGCCAGGCGCTGGTGGCGCGGTCGTCGAAGGTGAAGCCCAGCGCCAGGATCACGTCGGCGTTCTTCGTCGCGTCATTCGCCGCGTAGGTGCCGTTGCGCCCGATGGAGCCGAATGCCAGATCATGCCTCTCGTTGATCGAACCCTTGCCGTTCGGGCTGGTGACGACGGGAATACCCATGCGTTCGGCGAATTCCTGCAACACCGGCGCCGCTTCCGCCAGCAGCACGCCCTGCCCCGCAATGATCACCGGCCGCTCGGCCGCCAGCAGCATGTCCAGCGCCGCCGCCAGCGCCTCGGGGTTGCCGGGGGCGCTGCTGTTGATGCGCCCGGAGGTCTGCGGCGGCGTGACCTCCGCCTCCTCGACGAAGACGTTGAGCGGCACGTCGAGGTTCACCGGGCCGGGGCGTCCCGACAGCATCAGCTCCCAGCCCTGGCGCACCGCCAGCGGCACCATGTCCACCCGGGTCGGCTGGTAGGTGCGCTTGACATACGGCCGGATGACCGAGGGGAAGTCCCCCTGGTTCAATCGGCCGGTTTCCTGAAATGGATTGCGGTTGAACTGGCTGGTCGGCACGTTGCCGGTAATGGCGAAGAAGGCCGAGCTGTCCATCATCGCCGCGGCCAGCGCCATGACCAGATTGGCCGAGCCGGGACCGCAGGAGGTGAAGGTGGCGACCGGTTCGTGACGGACCTTGAAATAGGCGTCCGCCATGTGCCCGGCGGTCTGCTCGTGATGGACCGAGATCGTGCGGATGCGGTTCTGCGCCTTGAACGCGGCATCCAGGAAGCCGACATTGCCGTGGCCGCACACGCCGAACAGGTACGGGACCTTCTGGCGGACCAGGAAGTCCACGATGATGTCGGCGCCGTTCATCATGGCGCGTTCGCTGCGGTTCATGGACGTTCTCCCTTGTTTCTTTACTAACTAACTTAGCTCTAGGCGATGCGCGCGCCGGCCTGCATCGACGGGCTGCCGATCATCCGGGAAATACTGGCGGCCGCGGCCTTGAGCTGCGGCGTCAACGCCGCGATCCGCTCCGGCCCCATGCGCGATGCCGGGGCCGACAGCGCGACGCAGGCGCAGGGCCGGCCGGCATGATCGGTGATCGGCGCGCCGAGGCAGCGCAGGCCGATCTCCATCTCCTCGTCGTCCATCGCCCAGCCCTGCGCGCGCACCTGGTGCATCGCCGCGCGCAGCGCCGCCGGATCGGTGATCGTGTGCTGGGTGAAGCGGGCCAGGCCGCGGCCAATGAAGGCGTCGAACTCGGCGTCCGGCAGATGCGCGAGCAGCACCTTGCCCAGCGCGGAGGCGTGCGCCGGCGTGCGCTTGCCGACGAAGGCGTGCATGCGCACCAGGCGCGTGCCGTCCACCGCCTGCACGCAGATCGCCTCGCCGTCGTAGAGGATGCCGACATGCACGGTCTCGCCGGTTTCCCGCGCCAGGTCCTGCAAGGGCGGCAATGCCTGCCAGCGCAGCTGCTCGTGATGGACGGCGGCGGAGCCCAGCGTGTGGAAGCGCATCGCCAGCGTGTAGCGGCCGGTCTGGGGGTCTTTCTGCAGATACCCGAAGGCCTCGATGGTGTGCAGGATGCGGAACACCGTCGGCTTGGTCTGGCCCAGCTCGGCGGCGAGCTCGGCCAGGCTCCAGCTGTTCTGCCGGGTGAAGCAATCCAACAGCTGGAGCCCCTTGTGCAGGGAACCCAGCAGATAAGGGTCGCGCGATTTATCGTCAGTATTCCGCATTGCGAAACAGCCATCAGAATTTCGTAATGACGTACCGTATAGCGGAACGGGCGCGCTGGCAACGCTCGTGGCGGAGCCGCGCCCTACCGACCGCCGGCCAGCAGCGCCTGCACGGCCAGGTAGGCAAAGGTCAGGGCCGGCCCCAGCGTGATGCCCGGCCCCGGATAGGCGCCCTTCATCACCGAACTCATGTCGTTGCCGCAGGCGTACAGCCCCCGCACGGCCTGGCCATCTGGGCCGAGCACGCCGGCGTTGCCGTCGGTTTCGATCCCAAGGGCGGTGCCGAGGTCGCCGGGAAAGACCGCGACGGAAAAGAACGGCGCCGCCTCGATCGGCTTGACGCAGGGGTTCGGCTGCTGGGCGGCATCGCCGAGGTGACGCTGGTAGGCATCCCCGCCGCGCCCGAATGCCGGGTCCCGGCCCTGTCTTGCTTCCTGGTTGTAGGCGGAAACGGTGTCGGCCAGCCCGGCGGGATCGACGCCGATCTCGCTGGCCAGATCTGCGATGCTGGCGGCCTGGCGCAGATATCCGCTCCGCCGGAAATGCCGCAGCGCCGGTGGCAGGGCGAAGGGCTGGATGGCGCCGAGGCCGTAGCGCCAGAGGAAGTGCCGGTCGCAGATCAGATGGCAGGGGATCGCCGGGCGCTCGTTATCCGCACGGAACATGGCCTGGACGAACTCGTGGTAGGATACCGCCTCGTTGGCGAAGCGGCGCCCGGCGCTGTCCACCGCGATCAGGCCGGGCTTGCCCCGATCGGTGACGGTATGCGGAAACACCGCCTGTGTGCCATCGGGCCGGCGGAACGGCGATACCGGCGCCCAGAAGGCGTTGTTGGTATTGCTGGCGCCCATATGGCCGCCGGCGGCAAGAGCCAGGCCGATCCCATCGCCGGTATTGGCCGCGCAGCTTGCCGATAACGCTCCGGCGGCGGCAGGCAGATAGCTCGCCCGCAGCGCGGCTGAATGGGAAAATCCGCCGGTGGCGAGGATCACGCCGCGGCGCGCGGCAACAAGCTGCTCGCCCGACGGCGTTTGCAGCACGACGCCCCGCACCCTGCCCTGCTCCAGCACGAGATGATCGGCCCGGGTCTCCAGGCTGAGCCCAACGCCGGCGGCGAGCACGGTTTCGAACAGGCGCCCGACCAGGGCATTGCCGAGCACCAGCGTCGTGCCGCGATGCGCGCTCAGGCGTTCGCGGGCGTAGCGCAGCACGCGTTTTGCCACCCGCGCGGCGGCGCGCGGCGAGCGGGCGAAGCGGCGGAAATGCGGGATGTCGGCGCGGTCGACCATCATGCCGCCGAACAGCATGAACTCCGGCAGCGGGGCGCGCAGCAGCCGGAAGGCCGCGCCCAGGCGGCGTGCGTCGTACGGCTCCGGCTCCAGCACGCGTCCGCCGAGCGTCGCACCCGGCAGGTCGGGATAGTAGTCCGGATAGGTCTGCACCGGGCGCAGGCGCAGTGCGGTGGATTGCTCGATCGCCGCGATCGCGCCGTCGGCCTGTTCCAGGAAGTGCTGCGCGAGATCCCCGTCGCGCAGATCGGGTATCGTCGCCTCAAGGTAGCGCCTTGCCGCGTCCCTGGTGTCGGCAAGGCCGGCGGACGCCATCTTGCGGTTGGCCGGCACCCAGACCATGCCGCCCGAAATCGCCGCCGTGCCGCCGATCTGCGCGGATTTCTCCACCAGCAGGACATCGAGACCGCCGGCCCCGGCCAGGGCCGCGGCGGTCAGGCCGGCGGCGCCGGCCCCGAGCACGACGACATCGACGGTCCGATCCGCAAGGGCGAGAGGCTGGCTCATGTGGACGGCAGGCTGGGATAGCGGAACGCCCGGCACATTGATCCAGGTCAGGGGGGGATCCAGGTCAGGGGGGGATCCAGGTCAGGGAACCTGGTCGGGCCGATTGACCCCAACCGCCGGGGCGTTAACGTTCGGGGCGGAAACCCAGGGACGGAGCCGAACCATGATCGTCGAAATGCGCACCTACCAGTTGAAGCCGGGCACGGTACCCAAGTTCCTGGAGGCGTTCTCCGCCGCGCTGCCAATTCGGGAAAAACACTCCAAGCTGGCGGGGTTCTGGTACACCGAAGTCGGCGCGCTCAATCAGGTCATCCATGTCTGGCCGTACGAGTCGTTCGAGGCCCGCGTGGCGGCCCGCGCCGCCGCGATGAAGGAACCGGGCTGGCCGCCGGCGACGCGCGAGTTCACAGTGGAGCAGAAGAGCGAGATCTTCCTGCCCGCCCCGTTCTCCCCGAAGCTGGAGCCGCGCGCGCTTGGCGGCATCTATGAAATCCGCAGCTACACGCTGGCCCCCGGCACGGTGCCGGGCATGATCGACCGCTGGGCGGAGAAGATCGAGGAGCGGGTGAAGCTTTCGCCGCTGGTCGCCGCCTGGTACTCGGAAGTCGGCGGGCTGAACAAATGGGTCCATATCTGGGCCTACAAGGACGCCGCCGAGCGGCAGAAGATCCGCGGCGAGGCAGTGGCGCGCGGCATCTGGCCGCCGGGTTCGCCGGAAGGCACCTTGATGAAGATGGAGAACATGCTGGTGGTGCCGGCGGCGTTTTCGCCGCTAAAATAGCGACCGGAAACAGGCGCGCCATATCCTTCGGAAAGGAGGGGCGCTTCATGCAACAGGAGCGAATGGCGCCGCCATGACCGAGACAAACACCGACGACCGGGTTGCCCACATCCATCATCTGCTGGATGGCAAGGCGGACGGCCAGTACGGCCTGCACGATGTGACGCAGCGCCAGCATGCGCTGCAGGCGGCGATGTTCGCGCAGCGGGACGGCCATCCAGCGGCCCTGATCACCGCGGCGCTGCTGCATGATGTCGGGCATCTCGTGCACGACCTAGGCGAGAACCCGGCCGAGCGCGGCATCGATGACCGGCACGAGCAGGTTGGCCACGACTTCCTGGTGCAATGGTTCGGCCCGGAGGTGACCGAGCCGGTGCGCCTGCATGTCGCCGCCAAGCGCTTCCTGTGCGCGACGGAGGCGGATTATTTCGCCAAGCTGTCGAAGGATTCCGTCCTCAGCCTGTCGCTGCAGGGCGGTCCGATGTCGCAGGCCGAAGTCGCCGCCTTTCAGGCGCTGGCGCATTGGCGGGAAGCCGTGCAATTGCGCCGCTATGACGAGATGGCGAAGGTGAAGGACCTCGCCACCCCGCCGGCCACACATTTCCTGCCGTATGTCACGGCCTGCCTGAAACCGGAGCGCTGATGTCTGTAACCATCGATCGGCGCAGTTCCGTCTGCCCGCACGACTGCCCTTCCACCTGTGCGCTGGAAGTGGAGGTGCTGGACGGCAACCGCATCGGGCGGGTGCACGGCGCCGCGGCGAACAGCTATACCGCCGGGGTGATCTGCGCGAAGGTCGCGCGCTACGCCGACCGCATCCACCACCCCGATCGCCTCACCCAGCCGCTGATTCGGACTGGGCCCAAAGGCTCCGGCCAGTTCCGCGAAATCACGTGGGACGAGGCGCTCGATCGCACCGCCGAGGCGTTCATCGACGCCGCAGCGAAGTACGGCAGCGAGGCGGTGTGGCCGTACTACTACTCCGGCACCATGGGCCTGGTGCAGCGCGACAGCATCAATCGGCTGCGCCACGCCATGCGCTACTCGCGCCAGCACAACACCATCTGCACCGCGCTGTGCGAGGCCGGCTGGATGGCCGGGGTCGGCCGCTTCACCGGGCCGGACCCGCGGGAAATGGCGAAGTCCGACCTGATCGTGGTGTGGGGCGGCAACCCCGTTTCCACCCAGGTGAACGTGATGGTGCACATCACCCATGCCCGCAAGGAACGCGGCGCGAAGCTGGTGGTGATCGACCCCTACCGTACCGGCACGGCACAGCACGCCGACATGCACCTGGCGCTGCGCCCCGGCACCGATGGCGCGCTGGCCTGCGCGGTGATGCACATCGCCTTCCGCGACGGCCATGCCGACCGCGCCTACATGGCGCAGTACAGCGACATGCCGGCAGAGCTGGAAGCGCATCTGCGTACCCGCACGCCGGAATGGGCCTCAGCCGTCACCGGCCTGACGGTGGCGGAGATCGAGGCCTTTGCCGCGCTGTACTGCGACACCGAGCGTGCCTATATCCGCACCGGCTACGGCTTCACCCGCATGCGCAACGGCGCCGCGGCGCTGCACGCGGTCACCTGTCTGCCGACCGTGACCGGCAAGTGGCGCCACGAGGGCGGCGGCGCGTTCTGGAACAACCGCGGCGTCTATAACTGGAACAAATCCCTGGTCGAGGGCTGGGACGTACGCGATCCAAGGACCCGCGTGCTGGACATGAGCCGCATCGGCAGCGTGCTCACCGGCGTCCGCGACGCGCTCGGGGACGGCCCACAGGTGCACGCCCTGCTGGTGCAGAACACCAATCCCGTCACCGTCGCGCCCGACAGCAACCGAGTGCGTCGCGGCTTCCTGCGCGAGGATCTGTTCACCTGCGTGCACGAACAGTTCATGACGGAAACCGCGCAACTTGCCGACATCGTTCTGCCCGCGACGATGTTCATGGAACACGACGACCTGTATCAGGCCGGCGGGCACAGCCATATCCAGATCGGCCCCAAGCTGATCGAGCCGCCCGGCACCTGCCGGTCCAACCACGAGGTGCACCAGGGCCTCGCCAGCCGCCTCGGCGCCGTGCATCCCGGCTTCGGCATGACGGCGATGGAACTGATCGACCAGTTGCTGACCTCGTCCGGCTGGCCGAACGCCGCCACGGTGCTGGAACAGCGCTGGCTGGATGTGCATCCAAAATTCGACGACGCGCATTTCCTCAACGGTTTCGGCCATCCGGACAAGAAGTTTCACTTCGCGCCGGACTGGAGCCGTATCGGACCGAACCATGCCCGGATGCCGAAACTGCCCGACCACTTCGCCATCATCGACGACGCCGCCCCCAGCCGGCCGTTCCGCATGGTCACCGCACCGGCACGCAACTTCCTGAACACCAGCTTCACGGAAGTTCCCCAGTCGCAAAAGCGCGAACATCGCCCCACCGCCATGATCCATCCCGACGACGCCGCCAGGCTCGGCCTGGAAGAAGGCGGCAAGGTACGCCTCGGAAATGAACGTGGCGAGGTGGTCGTGCATGTCCGCATCACCGGCGGCATGCAGCCAGGCGTGATCATCGTGGAAAGCGTCTGGCCGAATGCCGCGTTCGAGGGCGGCATCGGCATCAACGCCCTGACCAGCGACGAGCCGGCCCCGCCGATGGGCGGCGCGGTGTTCCACGACACCTCCGTCTGGATGCGCGCCGAGGCGGCGGTCCTGGCGGAGGCGGCTGAGTGAGGAAGGCCAGGGGCTCTGCCCCTGGACCCCGCTAAGGGCAAGCCCTTAGAACCC
>JBBIQA010000139.1:8213-12073 GCA_037442565.1 Rhodospirillales bacterium | reverse complement strand
CAAAGCTGGAGCGTCAAGCATCCGGCGTGATCAACCGAGGGAACATCCATGACGCGGAAACGGCGCTTTTGGCTCGCAACGCTCGTCGCCACTCTGGCCCTGACCGGGGCCCTGTCCGGCGCGGCGACCGCCCAGACCATTCGCCTCGGCGCGATCCTGCCGCTCACCGGTCCCGGCGCCGTCATTGGCACCGAGCAGCAGCGCGGCATTCAGTTCGCGCTCGAGGCGATCAATGCCAAGGGCGGCGTGCTCGGCCACCCGTTGGAGGTGCTGTTCGAGGACAACCAGGCCAAGCCCGACCAGTCCGTGCTGTCGTTCAACAAGCTGGTCGACCTGCAGCACGTGCCGATGATCTTCTCCGCCTATTCCGGCCCGACGCTGGCAATGGCCCCGCTCGCCACCCGCAAGAAGATCCTGCTGGTGAACGCCGGCGCCCAGGCCGACAAGCTCGCCGACGCCTCGCCCTACCTGATCAACACCATCCCCACCATCGGCGGCGAGGTGGAGGTGCTGGTGCGCTACCTGATGGGCGAGAACAAGAAGGTGGGCGCCATCCTGTTCGAGAACGACGCCGCCGGCATCTCCGGGCGCGATAATTACCTGAAATACTTCCCCGCCGCCGGCGGCAAGCTGGTCGGCCAGGAACCCACCCAGTTCGGCCAGACCGATTTCCGCCCGGCGCTGCTGAAGATCGGCGCGGCCAATCCGCAGGTGATGCTGGTGGCGATCACCGCCGGCCTGCAGCAGATGGCGCAGCAGTACAAGCAGCTCGACCAGCATTATCTGGTCGCCGGCACCAGCTTCTTCGCCGATCCTCTCACCATCGCCGATCCCGCCGCCGAGGGCTTCATCCACACCCAGGTCCGCATCGACGCGCCGCCCGAACTGGCGGATGCGTTCAAGAAGAAATTCAACGCCAATTTCGATTTCTTCTCCAAGCAGTACTACAACGCCACCCTGGTGGTGGCGACGGCGCTGGAGAAGGTGCTGAAGGACAACAAGCCGGTCACCGGCGAGAACCTGCGCCAGGCGATCTTCGACATCCGCAAGTTCCAGGGGCTGATCCCGATGGAATTCAAATCCAACACCGCGACGATGGTGATGGACATCAACGAGATGCGCGGCGGCAAGGATGTCCGGCTGAAGGAAATGAAGCCCGAATAAGCCCCACACACGCACCCACCGCTCGCACCGGCCCCGGCTGATGATTCTCCTGCAACTATTGATCAACGGCCTGGTGACCGGCTGCGCGCTCGGCGTGGTCGCGATCAGCTTCTCGCTGGTCTATTCCACGATCAAGATCTTCCACGTCGCCCATGCCGGCATCTATACCCTGGCCGGCTACATCGCCTGGTCGCTGAGTACCCGGGGGGTGCCGGCTCTGCTCGCCTTCGCCGGCGCCATCGCGGCGTGCGCGCTGGCCGGCGCCGCGATCCAGCAATTCCTGTATCACCAACTGGAACGAAGGCGGGCCTCGCACCTCGTGGTGCTGATCGCCTCGCTCGGCATGCTGGCGGTGATCCAGAACCTGATCGCCGGCGTCTACACCCCAGACATCCTGCAATTCCACATCGGCTGGAGCCAGACCACCCTGCGGGTAGCCGGCGTCCTGCTGTCCTATACCCAGTTGCTGACCGTCGCCCTGGGGATCGCGGCCTATCTCGGCATGATGTATTTCGCCCACCGGACCATGCTCGGCAAACGCATCCGCGCGGTGGCCTCCAACCCGTTCCTGGCGGAGATCACCCGTCTGGAGCCCAAGCGCGTCTATGTCATCGTCATCGCCATCGCCTCCGCCGTGGTGGCGCTGCCGGGCGTGCTGGTGCCGCTCGATTTCGGCCTGCAGCCCTATAGCGGCGTGAACGCGCTGCTGACCGCGACCATCGCCATGATCGCCGGCGGCATCGGCAGCATCAGCGGCGCGTTCTTCCTGTCGATCGCGATCGCCGTGGTGCAGAACCTGTCGCTGATGGTGATCCCCGGCGAATGGAGTATCGGCGTCACGTTCTTCATCTTCGTCGTCTTCATGCTGTTCAGGCCCACCGGCCTGTTCACCGTGCGCTGACGGAGGCGGAAGATGGATTTCTGGTACACCTACATCATCCTCGCCGAGATCTACGTGCTGCTCGGCCTGTCCACCAACCTGCTGGTCGGCATCGTCGGCATCTTCTCCGTGTCGCAGGCCGCGGTGTTCGGCGTCGGCGCCTACATCGTCGCTGCCGCCACCATGAGCGACACGATGTCGTTCGTGCCCGCCCTGCTGGTCGCTTCCGCCTGCGGCCTGGCGCTGAACGTGCTGGTCACGCTGCCCTCGCTGCGCGTCTCCGGCGACTACTTCGTGGTTACCTCGTTCGGCATCCAGCTGCTGGCGACCGCGATCTTCACCAACTGGACCGGCGGCACCGGCGGCGCCAACGGCCTGCCCGGCATCCCGCCACCGGATATCTTCGGCATCGCCGTCACCGAGACCTATCAGTTCCTGGTGCTGTCCACCGCATTGCTGGCGTTGGGATGCCTGGCGTTCTGGCTTGCCATGCGCGCCCCCTATGGCCGCCTGCTGCGCGCCATCCGGGAAGACGAACTGGCCGTCGCCGCCGCCGGCAAGAACATCCTGTTCGCCAAGGTCTCCGCCGCCGCCCTGGCCGGCGCCTTCGCCGGTTCCGCCGGCGGGCTGTACGGCACCTTCCTGTCCTTCGTCGATCCGTCCTCGTTCGATCTGGATGCTTCCATTCTGCTGCTGACGATGGTCGTGGTCGGCGGTGCGCGCACCCTGGCCGGCTCGATCATCGGCCCGTTCGTGCTGCTGGCGCTGCCGCAGCTTTTGGCGCTGGTGGACATCCCCACCACCGTGGCGGCCGCGGCGCGGCAACTGATCTACGGCGTCCTGCTGATCGCCTTCATGCTGTTCCGCCCGCAAGGCCTGGCGGGAGAGAAGCTATGAGCGCCTATCTCGCGGTTTCCGGCGTCAACAAAAGCTTCGGCGGCCTGCAGGCGCTGCACGACACCAATTTCGAAATCGCCAAGGGCAAGATCACCTGCCTGGTCGGGCCGAACGGTGCGGGCAAGACCACGATCTTCAACGTCATCACCGGCTTCCTGCCGCCCGACACCGGCGGCGTGACCTTCCAGGGCCGCTCGCTCGACGGGCTGACCCGCCAGCAGATCGTCCACCAGGGCATCGCCCGGACCTTCCAGAACCTGCGGCTGTTCATCGACCTCACGGCGCTCGACAACGTACTCGCCGCCATTCCCGGCCAGGCCGGCGAAACCCCCTGGGGTGCGATCTTCCGCCCCTTCCACACCGCCGCGGTGCAATCGCGCCTGCGCGCCCAGGCCCGGCAGATCCTCGATCATGTCGGCCTCGCCGATCGCGCCAATGACTATGTCCGCAACCTGTCCTACGGGGAACAGAAGCTGCTCAGCGTCGCCCGCGTGCTGGCGACCGGTGCGCAGCTCCTGCTGCTGGACGAACCGGCCTCGGGCATGAGCGCCGGCGCGCTCGACAACATCATGGCCCTGATGCGCCGGCTGCAAACCGAGGGCAAGACCCTGCTGGTGGTGGAACACAACACCCGCGTGGTGCAGCGCATCGCCGACGAGGTGCTGTTCCTGCACCAGGGCCACCTGATGGCCCAGGGCACCGCCGAGGAAATCACTTCCGATCCGGAACTGGCGAAAATCTATTTCGGCGGGGCGATCTGACCATGTTGCTGCGCCTCTCCTCGCTCGCCGCCGGCTATGGCTCGAAAACCGTCATTCGCGACGTCTCCTTCGCCTTGGAGCCCGGCCAGATCATGGCCTTCCTCGGCCATAACGGCGCCGGCAAGACCACCACCCTGAAAACCATCATGGGCCTGCTG
>JBBIQA010000139.1:0-8113 GCA_037442565.1 Rhodospirillales bacterium | reverse complement strand
CCGCGCTGCCTGCTGCTGGACGAACCCTCGATCGGCCTCGCCCCCAACCTGGTGGAACGCATGTTCGACCAGGTTCAGGAAGTCTGCCGAGCACATGGCGTCACCGCCCTGCTGGTCGAACAGAACGTCGCCGCCGCCATGCGCATAGCCGACCGTGTGGTCATCATGAACAACGGCCAAATCGTGTTCGACGGATTGCCCGAGGAGGCCCGGGCGTCGAACTTCTGGAACTACTTCTGAAGCAGGACGTTATTTCGAAGCGTAGCCACCCGGGTGGGCCAGGCGCCAATCATAGGCCGTGCGCACGATGTCATGCAGATCGGGGAAGCATGGGTTCCAGCCGGTCTCCGCGCGGATGCGGGCCGAGGACGCCACCAGCACCGCCGGATCGCCGGCGCGGCGCGGCGCGATATCGTACGGCACGGGACGGCCGCTGACCTGTTCGACCGCGGCGATCACTTCCAGCACGCTGTGGCCCCGGCCGTTGCCCAGGTTGAAGCGCACGCTGCGGTCCGTCAGACAGCTCAACGCCAGAATATGAGCCTCCGCCAGGTCCGTGACATGCACGTAGTCTCGGATGCAGGTGCCGTCCGGCGTCGGGTAGTCGTTGCCGAATACCTGCAAGGGAGGGCGGAGGCCGAGGGCGGCGTCGATCACCAGGGGGATCAGATGCGTCTCAGGGTTGTGATCCTCGCCGAGCCGGCCGCCTGGATCGGCGCCCGCGGCGTTGAAATAGCGCAGACAGGCCGAGCGCAGGCCGTGGATCCGATCGGCCCAGTGCAGCGCACGCTCCAGCATCCGCTTGCTCTCGCCATAGGGCGAGCCGGGATCGATGTCGGTGTCCTCGGGGATCGGGATCTGGTTCGGGGTACCGAACAGATTAGCGGTGGAAGACAGCACGAAGCGGGGCACGCCGTGCCGCACGCACGCCTCGATCAGCCGAATGCCGTTCACGCCGTTTTCCAACAGATAGCGGAACGGTTCGCGCATGCTCTCGCCCACCAGCGACAAGGCGGCGAAATGCAGCACGCCGTCCCATTTTCCCTCGGCGAGGACCGCATCGACGGCGGCGGCGTCGCCAAGATCACCGACGACCAATCCCACCCCATCCCCAAGCGCCTGGGAGTGCCCCTGCCGCAGATTATCGAACACCACCACCTCATGGCCGGATTCGGTGAGCGCGAGCACGGTGTGACTTCCGACATACCCGGCGCCACCGGTAACGAGGTAGCGGCCCATCTGAACTCCTTCTTGTCGCCTGACTGAGCGCTACGCCGGGGAAACGCCGGCTCATCATTGAAACAGGCCCGCACGTGGGCAATGTCTTGGCTCGCGCGGGGATTTTTCAACGTCGGGTCTTGAACCGCCAGCTTTCGTTGTTGGTCTGACGCGTCACCCCTCAGCTAATTGGGTGGCCCGCGAGGACGGGCGGTCGTTGAAGGCGGCATACCAGGCCGCGAGGCGGGGGTGGCCGTCGCGCCATTTCAGGGCGTCGAAGCGGAAATCCAGGTAGCTCAGGGCCACGCCGATCGCGACGTGGCCGATGCTGAACGGGCCGGCGGCGAGGGCATCGGCTTCCTGCTCCAGCGCGGCGACGCTGGTTTGCAGCTTCAGGGTCCAGATATCCATATGCGCCTGCGAGCGGCGTTCTTCCGGGCGGAAACGCTCGCCAAGCAGCAGCAGCCCCATGTCGATCATGCCGCTGCCAAGCGCCTGGCGGCGCAGCGCGGTGAAACGTTCCGGGCCGGCGGTCGGAAATAGTTTCGTACCGGCGTGGAGCGTATCCAGGTATTCGCAGACCACCGGGCTGTCGAACAGGATCGTGCCATTTTCCAGCACCAGCGTGGGAATTTTGCCGAGCGGGTTTTCCTTCATCAGGTCCATATGCGCCGTGGTGCCGCCGACCACGGTGCGCACGCAGTTCAGCCGGTCCGCCAGGCCCAGCTCATGCGCGGTGATCATCACCTTGCGCACATAGGGCGAACGCGGGGACCAATGGAGTGTCATCTTGGGCAGTGTCATCATCGAACGCGCTCCTGTTTTCCCGGAAACTGGCATCGAACAGGGGAAACCGCCAGATGCTGCAAACCAGCGGAGCCCGCCTTGACCCGTCTCGCATCGGGGATGCTACTGTGATCGCAAGAAATTCATGGGGGATTGGATGGCGATCGACAAGCGGGTTTCCTCCGCGCAGGCGGCGTTGGAGGGGGTGCGGAGCGGCGCCGTCGTGATGATGTCCGGCTTCGGCGGGGCGGGTTTTGCCAATGTCCTGATCCAGGCGCTCAGCGAACTGCCGGTGAAGGAACTGACCCTGGTGGTGAACTCCGCCACCCATCCTTATTCGTTCACCCACAAGCTGATCGAGAACCGCCAGGTGCGAAAGATCATCTGCACCGCCGCGCGTGGCAGGGGCCGGGAACTGTCGGTGTTCGAGCAGCAATGGCGCGACGGGCTGGTGGAATTGGAATGCGTGCCGCAGGGCACGTTCAGCGAACGCATCCGCGCCGCCGGCGCGGGCATCCCCGCGTTCTACACGCCGGTCGGATTCGGCACCGAACTGACCAAGGGCAAGGAAGTGCGCGTGTTCAACGGCCGCGAGCACGTGATGGAGGAAGCGATCTATGCCGATCTGGCGTTGATCCGTGCCGATCGCTCCGACCGCTACGGCAATCTGGCCTTTCGCTATGCGCAGCCGAATTTCGGCCCGGCGATGGCCACCGCCGCGAAGCTGACGATCGCCGAGGTGCGGGCGTTCGCGCCGGAACCAATGGCGCACACCGAAGTGCAGCTACCCGGCGTGTATGTCGATCGCGTCGTGACGGTGGGAGGTTGATATGGCACCGCTAAATCGTTTCCAGATGGCATGGCGTGCGGCGCAGGACATTCAGGAGGGCATGCTGGTCAATCTCGGCCTCGGCATTCCCATCCTCGCATCGGACTACGTGCCGGACGGGCGGGATGTGTTCATCCAGTCGGAGAACGGCATCATCGGCTGCGGCCCGCTGGCCGCCGACAACGCCGCCGACACCGATCTGGTCGATGCCGGCAGCCGGCGGATCACGCTGCGCAGCGGCGCCTCCATCGTACACTCGGCCGACAGCTTCGCGATGATCCGCGGCGGCCATATCGACGTGACCATCCTCGGCTGTTTCGAGGTGGCGGAAAACGGCGACATGGCGAACTGGGACAGCCGGGTGCCGGACAAGGGCCCGCTGGTCGGCGGCGCGATGGATCTGGCGGCCTGCGCGCGCTCGGTCTGGGTGATCATGGAGCACAACACCCGCAAGGGCGAGCCGCGCCTGCTGCATCAATGCGCGCTGCCGCTGACCGCAGTACGCTGCGTCGATCGGATCTACACCGATATCGCGGTGGTGGAGGTCACGCCGACGGGCTTCCTCGTCACCGACATGCTGGAAGGCATGAGCCGGGAGGAATTGCAGGTCCGCACGGGCGCCAAACTGAGCTTCGCCCCGGATTGCCGCGCACTGACGGCGCCGCCGATCACGGCGCCGGACTGAACGCCGGTCAGATCGTCACACGCCGGGCGGCCAGGATTTCCACCTGCCCCGCCAGCGCGGTCGCCACCTGCTCGGCGTCGTTGTCGCGGCCAATCCGCAGCATCGCTCGCATAGTCATCAGCAGCAGCCGGGTCAGTTCCGGATCGCGCTCGGCGCGCACGGGATCGGCGGCAAAGCCCTCGAACAGCCGCGCCACACGCAGTAAAGCCGGCGGCATCGAAAGCCCGGTCGCGTGCAGCAGGTGGTCTAGCGGCGATATCATCCGCGTCAGGATCTCCCGCCGGTCCCAGCGGTCCTCGGAGCCCAGCGCGAGTTCGATCAACCCGGCCAGTTCCAGGCTGCCGGGCGGTGCTGCCGGGGCGACCGCCACCGGTTCGCCGGCGGCGTTGACCAGCTGTCCCGCCTCCCGGTGGAAGATCCGCGCGGCCGCCGTACGCTGCATCCTTGCCACGGCAACAGCGCGCGCGTCGCCGGATACCTTGGCCTGCAGCAGATTGTCCGGCGGCATCACCAGCACGTCGTTGCGCGGCGCCGATGAGCGCTGGTCATGCAGCACCGGCCGCTGTGCCCGGCGCCGGTCCGGCCCGCGATACGTGCTGGTGATCACATTCGCCCGTTGGCGGTCCACCACCTCGATGATCCGATCCTGGATGCTCTTGGGCGTGAACGGCTTGACGAGAAAATCCGTCGCCCCCGCATCGCGGCCGCGGATCACCTGCTCCTTGCCGCCATGCGAGGTCAGCAGGATGACCGGCAGCGTGGGATCCGGCGAACGGTCGTCGTTGCGGATGTCGCCGATCAGGTCGAGACCAGTGCCGCCGGGCATCTCCCAGTCGGTGATCACCAGATCCGGCTCGGCGGACTGCACCGCCTCGAAGGCGTCCTCGCGGTTCTTGCATTCGATGATCTGGTGCAGCCCCAGATGGATCAGCACACCGCGCAGCAGGATCCGGGTCGCCGCCACATCATCCACGATCAGGATTCGGAGTCCCTTATAGCCGGCCGGCAGCATGGTCGAAACGGTCCTTCTTTCAGGCGCCCGGAGCATAATCAACCCGGTGGCGGCACCGGCTGGGCTCAGGCATTGGTTGCGGCCCGCCTAGGCCGCCTTGCGCATCTCGGCCTTCAGCATGGCCTGCACGGTCGTCTCCAGCACGGCGTCGAGTTCCGCGGCGGATGCGGCAGCGGTCTCGGCCGGCGAGGTCTCGATACGCCCCGCGAGGCCGGCCAGACGTTGCGCGCCCATGTTCGATGCGATGCCCTTCAGCGCGTGGGCATGGGATGCGACATCGCCGCCATCGCCGGCTGCCGTGCGCAGTTCCTGGATCGCCGCGGCGGCGGCGGCATGGAAGGCATGGATGGTCTCGTGCCACAGCGGCCCACCGAGCGCCTCGCTCATCACCGCCATCTGCACGGTGTCCAGCAGGTCCGATTCAGCGTCCCCGCTCTCTTCCGTGTCGTCCTCCGCGTCCTCCATCATTGCCGCGCGCACCCGTGTATTGTCGATCACGGCGGCGATTTCGGCGAACAGGCTGTCCGGGCGGACCGGCTTGGTCACCATGCCGTTCATCCCGGCCGCCAGGCATTCCGGCCGGGAGGACAGCGAGGCATGCGCCGTAACCGCGACAATCGGTACCAAACCCGCCGGCGGCGGCAGATCGCGAATATGCCGGCTGGCGGTCAACCCATCCATCTCCGGCATCTGGATGTCCATCAGCACGAGATCGAAACCGCCCTCGGTCGCCTTTCGCGTCGCCTCCGCTCCGTCCAGCGCGGCATCGGCACGGTGTCCGGCCCGGCGCAGCAGGCCACACAGTACCTCCCGGTTGATGGCGTGATCGTCGACCACGAGCACGTTCAGCGACGCGGAGCCGGCCAGCGGCTCCGCTGTGATCGCCGGGCGCTGCTCGCCGGATGGAATGCTCGCCTCCTCGCCGCAGATGAGGGAGACGCGGAACACGCTGCCACGTCCCGGCGTGCTGACCACATCTATGGTGCCCCCCAGCATCCGGCAAAGCTGCCGGCAGATCGCCAGGCCGAGGCCGCTGCCGCCGTAGCGCCTGGTGACGGAGCTGTCCGCCTGGGTGAAGTGCTCGAAGAGGGTCGGCAGCGCGTCGCTGGCAATGCCAATACCGGTGTCCTCCACCTCCAGCAGCAGCGGCACTCGGCCGTTCTCCACCGCCGCACCGCGCTGGATGCGCAGCTTTACATGCCCCTTGGCGGTGAATTTCAGCGCATTGCCCAGCAGGTTGAACAGGATCTGGCGCAGCCGCACCGCATCCACCCGCACCCGGTCCGGCACCGTCGGCGCGATATGCAGCAGCAGTTCCACCCCCTTCTCCCCGGCGGTGGGCGCGAGCAGTTCCATCGCCTCCTCCACCAGCCGGCGCAGGTCGCACGAGGTTTCCTCGACCACGATCTTGCCTGCCTCCAGCTTGGAGAAATCCAGGATGTCGTCGAGCAGTACCAGCAAAGATGACGCCGAGCGCCGGGCCAGCAGGACATGGCGCGCCTGCGCCGCGTCCAGGTGGCTGTCCTCCAGCAGCGCCAGCATCCCCAGCACCCCGTTCATCGGCGTGCGCAGTTCGTGGCTCACTGTGGCGAGGAACTCGCTTTTCAGCCGGTTGGCCCGCTCCGCGCTCTGGCGCGCGTGATGATGGGTCCGGTTCTGCCAGGCCGCCAGCACGCCCAGCAGGACCAGCAGCACGCTCGCCGCCCCGGCCGCGGCGTAATAGACCAGCTTGCGCTTGCCGGTCGCCGCCATGAATTCCTTCTCGCCGAGCGCGGCATAGACGATCAGCGGATAGCCCGGCACGCCACGGAAGCTGACCAGCCGCGCCACCCCGTCGATCTGGCTGACGGTGCGCAGGAAGCCTGCGTTCTGCGCCATCGCCTGGGTGAAGATCGGACTGGACGACAGGTCCCGCCCGATCGACTTCGCGTCCATCACCGACCGGGCGCGCAGCACGCCGTCCCGCCCGACCATCGCCACCACGCCCTGATGCCCGACATTCAGCGTGTCGAAGCTGCGGCTGAAATAGAACGGATCGAGCGAGGCGACCACGATTCCGCCGAAGCCGCCATCCGGCGCGGCAATCCGCCGGCTGAGCTGGATCGACCAGCGGCCGGAGGCACGGCCCAGCACCGGCTTGCTGATGAACAGCCCGGCCGAGGGATTGTCGCGCTGGACCAGGAAATGCTCCCGGTCCGCCAGGTTCACATGGCCGACCGGTCCGCCCACGCTGGTCTGGATAAGATCGCCCTTCGCGTCGGTCACCGCCAGCTGCACCAGAAGGTCGGAATCCTTCGTCGCGTCCCGCAGCACCTGGCGCAGCCGCGCGTCGCTGGCACCGAATTCGGCGATGTCGAGCGCGACGAAGCGCAGGATCCGGTCGGTGTCCGCCACCGCGCGCGCCGCCTGCTCGGAGATGGTGTGCGCCAGGTTGGCCGTGTCACGCTGCGCCCGGATCGCGGCATCATGCTCGTCCTGCCGGGCCAGGGTGAAGGCCGCGTCCCAGGTCAGAGCCAGCAGCAGCAGCAGGCCAAGGCTGATCACCGGCCCCAGCCAGTTCCGCTCACCATGCCGCGCCCATGTGCGCCAGAATCGGTTCATCGTCACGCTGCTTTCCCGAATGCGCCAGGTTCAGGGAACAGATTGCGACGGCGCGGTGAAGGAAGCATGAAGCCGCGCCCTACGGGACCGCGTGCCAGCTATTGCGCCAGCACCTGGGTGGCCCGGCGCGTGCTGCTCACCGCCTGGCCGACCTGCGCCACGGCCGCTGTGATCTCCGCCATGTTGTCGTTGATCGCGGCGACACTGTCGGCGGCCTTCTGCATCGCCGACGACATCTCCGCCGTTACCACGCTCTGTTCCTCGACCGCGCTCGCGGTTCCTGTGACGTATTCGAGCACCGAGCCGATCGACGTTGCGATGGTGGCAAGCTGGGCCACGACCTCCGCGGATACCGAGCGCAGGCCGTCGATCTCGCGGGCGATCTGGTCGGTGGCGCTGCCGGCCTGGCGCGCCAGGTTCTTCACCTCGCTTGCCACCACCGCGAAACCCTTCCCCGCCTCTCCGGCGCGGGCGGACTCGATGGTCGCGTTCAGTGCCAGCAGATTGATCTGCCCGGCGATATCGCGGATCAGGCCGACGATCCCGCCCATCGATTCCGACGTCGCCGAGAGTTTCTGGATCGCCTGATCCGCGCCGGCCAGTTGCCCGTGCGCAGCATCCACCGCGTCCTTCGACCTGGCCATGGTCTCGGTGATCCCGCGCACCGAGGCGGCCAGTTCCTCGGCGCTCGCCGCCATCGCCTGCACGCTGCCGGACGTACTGTGCACCGCCAAGGACGCCACCCGCGCCTGGCCGTCCGAACGATCGAGGGCGCCGCCGATCTCGTCGAAATTATGATCGACGACCGACTTGAGGTTGCGCAGCTGCACCACGCGCTCGGTGATGTCGGTGGCGTATTTCACCACCTTGAACGGCCTGCCGTTCAGATCGAGGATCAGGTTGTAGGACGCCTCGATCCACACCACCCTGCCGTCCTTGCCGAACCGCCTGAACTGCGCCGCCTGGAACTTGCCGGCCCGCA
>JBBIQA010000138.1:0-12097 GCA_037442565.1 Rhodospirillales bacterium | reverse complement strand
CTAGTCATGATTTAGCGAGCAATCCCATCAGCCTAAGATCGCTTCGCGATTCCAGTCAGGCTGATATTGCTCCAGGGAAGCGGCGGCAAGCCGAAGAAGGCAAGGTCAGAGCTTGACGCAGGCTTCGTCGAAGCTGAGGCGCGGGGAACGCTCGAACAGTCCGGTGGGATCGCCGTAGCCGATATTGACCATGAAATTGGATCGCCAGCCGCGATCCTGCAGGAAGATCTCGTCTACCTTGGCATTGTCGAAGCCCGACATCGGGCCGGTGTCCAGGCCGATCGCGCGGGCGGCCATGATCAAATAGGCGCCCTGCAGCGTGCCGTTGCGGAACGCCGTGGTCGCAGCCAGGCCCTCGTTGCTGGTGAACCAGGATTTGGCGTCCTGGTTGTGCGGGAACAGCTGCGGCAGCTTTTCGTAGAAACGCGGATCATAGGCGACGATGGCGACGACCGGGGCGGTCATGGTCTTTTCCATGTTGCCGCTGGACATCGCCGGGGCCAGGCGATCCTTCGCCTCCTTGGTGCGCAGGAACACGAAGCGCGCCGGCGAGGAGTTGGCCGAAGTCGGGCCGAATTTCAGGATGTCGTAGATCTGGTGGATCTGCTCGTCCGTGACCGGTCGGTCGGTCCACTTGTTCTGCGAGCGCGCGTTCAGAAGCAGCGCGTCGAGCGCGCCCTGGTCGATGGTCATTCTGATATTCCTATGCGTTGGGACGCGAGACTATAGGCGTCAGAAATCGACCTGTTCAACCGCCACCACTTCCGGGACGTAGTGGCGCAGCATATTCTCGATACCGTGCTTCAGCGTGGCGCGCGACGACGGGCAGCCGGAGCACGCGCCTTGCATATGCAGCTTCACCACGCCTTCGCGGAAGCCACGGAACACGATGTCGCCGCCGTCGCCGGCGACCGCCGGGCGGACGCGGGTGTCGAGCAATTCCTTGATTTGCGCCACGATTTCGGCGTCCTCGGGGGAGACGTCCTCGTCCGCTTCCTCGTCGTCAGCGTCCATCGAGGCGTCCATGACCGGGCGGCCGGCGACGAAATGTTCCATGATGGCGCCGAGCACCTGCGGCTTCAGCGCCTGCCAGTCGGTGTCTTCCGATTTGGTCACGGTGATGAAATCACCGCCTAGGAACACGCGGGTGATGCCGGGCAGGGCGAACAGCGCCCCGGCGAGCGGGCTGCGGGCGGCCAGGGTGGGGGCGGCGAAATCGGCGGTGCCGGCGCCCATGACGTCGCGCCCTGGCAGGAATTTCAGCGTGGCGGGGTTCGGTGTGCCTTCGGTTTCGATGAACATGGGCCCAGGCCTTTCTTGCATCGTTCGTGGAGGGTAGCGGATCGGGCGAAAGCGGACCGCACAGGTCCGTTCTGTAGAACGCTACATCGGCGCAACGCGGCGAAATGGCAAGAGGGGTCCGCGAGGCGAGCGACAGCCATTTGTCCGGCCTTACAACCCTGAAGTGCATTTATTGCTGGACGATGGGGAGCGTGCAGATTAAGACAAAAAACAACCTATAGTGGTATGTTGTATGCCGATATCAAAGCTGCCTGCCGCGGACCGATCCCAAGATGTCCGGCGCGCGGGCATCCGGTTTGCCGGGGCCTGACGGCGTGTTGTTCAACTCCTATGTCTTTATCTTCGCTTTTCTGCCGGCTGCGCTGGCTGGGTTCTTCGTCCTTGGCCGTTTTGGCCGGCGCGCGGCCCTGGTCTGGCTGACCGGGGCGTCGCTGGTGTTCTACGGCTGGTGGAATCCGGCATTCCTGCCGCTGCTGGGCGTTTCGGTGCTCGGGAACTTCGCCGTCTCGCGGCTGCTGCTGGCAACCCTGGAGCGGCCGCGGCTGCAGGGCTGGCTGCTGGGCGGCGCTGTGGCGCTCAATCTGGCGGCTCTGGTGCACTACAAATACCTGGCTGCGATGCTGGGGTTCATGCGGTTGCACGGCGTGGTGGACCTGGCGTTCGCCGATCCGGCTTTGCCGCTGGGGATCAGCTTCTTCACGTTCACCCAGATCGGCTATCTCGCGGATTGCCGGGGCGCCGCTCCGGTGGTGCGGCGTGGGTCGGGCTGGCTGGATTACGCGCTGTTCGTGACCTTCTTCCCGCATCTGATCGCCGGGCCGGTGCTGCATCACCGTGAGATCATGCCGCAATTCGCCAAGCCCGGGAATTTCCGGCCGATCGGTGCCAATATCGCGGTGGGGCTGGGGTTTTTCACGCTGGGCCTGCTGAAGAAATGCCTGCTCGCGGATCCGACCGGGGTGGTGGTGGCGCCGGGCTTCGCGCACGCGGCGGCGCTGCCGCTGTTCGCTTCGTGGCAGGTGGCGCTGTCGTATTCGCTGCAACTGTATTTCGATTTCTCCGGCTATTCGGACATGGCGGTCGGGCTGGCGCGGATGTTCAATCTGCGGTTTCCGGTGAACTTCAACTCGCCATACAAGGCGCGCTCGGTGATCGAGTACTGGCAGCGCTGGCACATCACGCTGACCCGGTACCTGACCCAATATCTGTTCAATCCGATGGCCATGGCGCTGCTGCGCCGCCGCGCCGCGCGGGGATTGCCGATCGGACGCGCCGCTCAGGCGACGGCCGGGGGGTTCGCGGTGACGCTGGCGCTGCCGCTATGCGTCACCATGGGCCTCGCGGGCATCTGGCACGGCGCGGGCTGGACCTTCCTGGTCTTCGGGCTGCTGCACGGCGTCTACCTGTCGGTCAATCACGCCTGGCGGATCGCAGCACCTGCATCCGCCCGGCCGGGGGCGGTGTTCGGCGTCGGGCTCACCTATCTGGCGGTGCTGGCGGGTGCGGTGATCTTTCGCGCCCCGGACCTGTCCACCGCGTTCGATCTGCTGACGGGCATGGTCGGAATGCACGGGATGGGCTGGGCGATACCGGCGGACGGGAAGGGCCAGGGCCGGCTGCTGCTGGATATCGTCTGGCTGGGGCTGTTGTACGCCATCGTCTGGGGCGCCCCGAACACCCAGGAGATCCTGGGGGAGGCGCAGAGCCGGGCCTCGGCCATGCGCTGGCGGCTGTCGCTGCCGTGGGCCTTGGGGTTCGGGGTTGCCGCCGCGGTAGGGCTGCTGTCGATCGGCGGCACCGGCGAATTCCTGTATTTCCAGTTCTGACCGCAGGTGCGCATGATTTCCTCCTCAAGGTATCTGGTCTGGCTGGCGGCGAGTGCGGTGCTGTTCTTTGCCGGGGTGTGGGTCTGGGTGGCGGAGATGCCGCTGGCCTATCTCGATCCGGAATACCCGTCCTGGCTTGCCAAACGGCAGATGCTGGGGAGTTGCGACCTGGGCGACGTGCTGGTGGTCGGGGATTCCCGCGCGGCGGTGAATATCGAGCCGGCGTTGCTGGATGTGAAGACGACCAATCTGGCGGTCGGCGGCGGGCAGGCGATCGAGGCCTATGTGGCGGTGCGCCGCGCGTTGGCCTGCCCGGTGGCACCGCGGCGCGTGGTCGTCTCGTTGGATGCCGGGCATTTCGTCAGGCCGGACCTGTTCTGGGAGCGCAGCGTGCGCTTCGGCTTCGTCGACCGGGCGGATCTGTCGGACGTGTTGCGGACCGCGCAAAGGCTGGGCGACCGGTCGGTGCTGACGCCGTATCATGACGACGGTCTGCCGCCGCTGCTACGGGCCAAGCTGTATGCGGTGCGATTTCCGTCGCTGTATTTCAACGGCGTGCTGAAGGGCGGGGTGTTCCTGCGGCTCTGGCAGAACGAGGCGAGCCTGCGGGCGGGGCTGGCCTCGCGCGGGCAGTATTTCTTCGGCACCGACCCGGGGTCGAGCGGGGTGGCGGCCGAGGGCGGGCTACGGCACTTCGTGCCGCTGGCGGTGCAGGATTATTATTTTCACCGCATGCTGGCCATGCTGGCGGCACGCGACATTCCGGTCGATTTTATCGCCATGCCGCTGAACCGTTCGACGCGTGCAAGGGTGCTGCCGGCCGTGGAGCGCGATTACGCCGCCTATCTGAACGGGTATGCGGCGCGGTTCGCCAATTTCAAGATTGTCGGGAAGGTGATGCCGGATTGGCCGGACCGGTTCTTCGGCGATTCCTTCGCGCATCTCAATCCCGGCGGCGCGGCGCGCTACAGCGCCGGTTTCGATCTCTGTCTGCGGGCACGGATGGAGGGGCGGGCGGGGAATTGCGATATCGGCTGGTCGCGCGGGACGCTGGCGGAGGTTCAAGCGGGGGTTCAAGCGGGGGTTCAGCCGCCGTAGCGGCGATAGAAGAAGGTGGCGGTCATGGATACGGTCACCGTGATGATGATGGCGCGGGTGGCCTTGGGCGGCAGGCGCCGGCCGATCCAGGCGCCGGCATAGCCGCCCGCGGCGGCGCCGAGCAGCATCGACAAGGTTTGTGGCCACCAGACCTGACCGGCGGCGATGAAGCACAGCACGGCGATCCCGTTCATCGCACCGACCAGGAAGATGCGGGCGGGGTTCATCGCCTTCAGCGTGTCGGTGCCGATCAGGCTCCAGACCGCCAGCATCATGATACCGACCGCGCCGCCAAAATAGCCGCCATAGACGCCGAGGGCGAATTGCAGCACCAGCGTCGGCAGGCGGCCGATCCGGACATGGCGGCGCAGTTCGGCGCCGAGCTGGCGCCCGAAGGCGAAGGTGAGGGTGGCGAACAGCAGCAGCCAGGGCACCAGCCCGTCAAAGGTGGCAACAGGGGTGGACAGCAACAGGATCGCGCCGGTGAGCCCGCCAGCCAGGCTGCAAGCCAGCAACACGGGCAGCGGAATGCCGCCGATGCCGGTGAGGTCGCGGCGATACACCCAGGCGCTGGTTACCGCGCCGGGAAACAGCGCGACGGTGCTGGAGGCGTTGGCCGCGACCGACGGCACGCCGGCCAGGATCAGGGCGGGAAAGCTGACGAACGAGCCGCCGCCGGCGACCGCGTTCATGGTGCCGGCAAGGAAGCCAGCGCCGGTCAGCAGCGCCAGGCTGGTGAGCATTTCGGGCATCAGAGCACCAGCGCGGGCAGCAGCGCGTCGAGCCGCAATCGGCCTTCGGCGGTGGCGGCGATGACGTGACCGGTGCGGGTGACGTAGCCTTCCTCGATCGCCCGGCATAGGATTTCCGGCTCCAGCGCGTCGTCCAGGGCGATGCCCGTGCGGGCCGCGAAGCGGGCCGCGTCGATGCCCTCGGTCAGGCGCAGTCCCATCAGCAGCATCTCCCGCGCACGGTCGGTTTGCGGCAGCTTGTCTTCGTGGGTGGTGCCGTGGCCGTGCGCCTCGACCCGCTCGGCCCAGGGTTCCGGGGCACGGTGGCGGCGGGTCGCGAGCAGGTTGCCGTCCAGGGTGATCCGGCCATGCGCGCCGGGGCCGATGCCGGCATAATCCTGGTAGCGCCAATAGGCGAGGTTGTGGCGGCTTTCGGCGCCCGGGGCGGCGTAGTTGGAAACCTCGTACGGCGCGAGACCGAAATCGGCGGCCACCTCGGCAGTGGTTTCGTACAGTTCGGCGGCGATGTCTTCGTCCGGCAGCACGATCTCGCCGCGGCGGAAGGCTGCCTCATAGGCGGTGCCGGGTTCGATGGTGAGCTGGTACAGCGAGAGATGGTCGGCGGCGAGGTCCAGCGCCCGGCGCAGCTCGGCCCGCCAGGCCGGCGGGGTCTGGCCTGGGCGGGCGTAGATCAGGTCGAAGGAGATGCGCGGGAAGATCCGCCGCGCAATCTCCAGCGCGGCGATGGCCTGGTCGGCCGAATGCTGCCGGCCGAGTTTCCGCAGCGCCTCCGGTTCCAGGCTCTGCACGCCAAGCGAGACGCGGTTGATCCCGGCGGCGCGGAAGCCGGCGAGTTTTTTCAGCTCCACCGAGGTCGGGTTGGCTTCCAGGGTGATCTCGATGTCGCCGGCCGGTGTGAACAGCCGGTGGGCGTCTTCCAGCAGGGCGGCGACGGTTTCGGGCTCCATCAGGCTGGGTGTGCCGCCGCCGAAGAAGACCGAGGTCAGGCGGCGCGGGCCGAGGCGGGCGGCTTCCCAGGCCAGTTCCGCGCGCAGGGCGGCGCGGAAGCGGTCCTGCGGGATGCGCTCGCGCACATGCGAGTTGAAGTCGCAATACGGGCACTTGGCCAGGCAGAACGGCCAGTGGATATAGAGGGCAAGCGGTTCCATCACGGGAGATATAGGCAATGTTGGTCAGCGGCGGAGCGGGCAACGATGGCGGATCGGTGGAGCGGGTGCGCGGGGCGCTGCTCGCGGCGGGTCATGCGGATACCATCGCGGCATTTCCCGCCGGCACCCGCACGGCGGGAGATGCGGCGGCCGCGGTCGGCTGCGAGGTGGCGCAGATCGCCAAGTCCATCGTGTTCCGCGCCGGGTCGCGCGCGGCGTTGATCATCACGTCCGGCGCCAATCGGGTCGATCCGGCGCTGGCCGCGGCGGCGTTGGGCGTGAGCCTGATGCGGGCGGACGCGATCTGGGTGCGCGACGTGACCGGCTTCGCGGTCGGCGGCGTGTCGCCGATCGGGCATCTGTCGCCGCCGCTGCTGCTGCTGGACGAGGATCTGCTGGCCTTGGATCCGATCTGGGCGGCGGGGGGATCGCCGAGCCATGTGTTTCGCACCACGCCGGCGGAGCTGCTGCGCATCACGGGCGCGCCGGTTGGGCGGGTGAAACTCGCCTAGCTTCCGGATCGAGGAAGCGGACGATCCGGGCGCCGAACAGCCTGTCGAAGGCGGGGTCGTAGACGCCGTCATGCCCGCGCGGCCGGTCGGGCAGGAAGATCGGCAGCAGCTTCAGGGCTTTGTAGCGGCCGACGGCGCGGATCATGTCCTCGCGGAACGCGGGGCCGGGGTCGAGCGGATCGTCGGCGAACAGGGCGACGACCAGGCGCGTGTTTGGCGCATGGGCGACGGCATGCATCAGGGCGTCGAAATCCGCCAGCGCCTGCGGCTGGCGGGCCGGGCTGGTGCCATGCGCGGCCGGCGAGAACGCGGCCACGCCGTCGGCAAGGCCAGCGTGGGACAGCACGGTCAGGGCGATCCAGGCGCCGCGGGAATGACCGGCAACGATAATGCGCCGGTAGCCGCCGGCGCGCAGCTCGGTCAGGCCGGCGGCCAGCTTCTCCCCGCCGGCGGCCAGTGGATCCTGGCCGGGCGTGCGGTCGAAGCGCCAGATGTCGTAGCCATGGTCGGCGGCCCGGCGGACCCAGGCGGGCTCGGGCGGCGACGGTCCGGCGGACGTATCGTAGGAGCCGTGCAGCCAGACCAGGGCGCCGCGCGCCTGTTCGGGGCCGCGTGGCTGGAAGGCGGGTGAGGGGTGCAGGGGGTCGGCGTGCGGCAGCGCGGCGCTTGCCCCGATCGGCGCGCACAGCACCAGCAAGAGAAAAATCAGTTGAAGCATGCGGCCAGCAATTGGGCGAAGGCACGCGCCCGGTGGCTGGTGGCGTGCTTCTCGTCCGGGTCCGTCTCGCCGTAGGTGAGGCTGGCACCGGCGGGGACGAACATCGGGTCGTAGCCGAAGCCCAGCGTTCCGCGCGGCGGCCAGGCGATCTGCCCGTCGACGCGGCCGAGGAAGCTCTCGGTATGTCCGTCCGGCCAGGCGAGGCAGAGCACGCAGACGAACCAGGCGCGGGTTTCTCCATCCGGGCCGATGCCCCGATGCACGATGCCCTGGTGGACACGGTCCATGGCGGCGGCGAAATCCTTGTCCGGCCCGGCCCAGCGGGCGGACAGCACGCCAGGGGCGCCGTTCAGGGCGGCGGTGCAGAAGCCGCTGTCGTCCGCCAGCGCCGGCAGGCCGGAAGCCCGGGCGGCCGCCAGCGCCTTCAATCGCGCATTGCCGGCGAAATCGGGTTCGGTTTCCTCCGGCTCCGGCAGGTTCAGATCGCCGGCGGAGACGATTTCCACCGCGTGCGGCCGCAGCAGGTCGGCGATTTCCCGCAGCTTGCCCTTGTTGTGGCTGGCCAGGACCAGCCTGGCGCCGCGGGCGAGCTTGCGCGCCATCAGGCCCCCGCTACCGCCGTCACCTGGGCAGCGAACAGTTCGCCGGTGCCCTTGCGCGCGAGGGCGAGCAACTGGGCGAATTCCGCTTCGGCGAAGGCGGTCTTTTCCGCCGTGGCCTGGATTTCCACGATGCCGCCGGCGTCGGTCAGCACGAAATTGCCATCGGCGTCGGCGGCGCTGTCCTCGGCGTAGTCCAGATCGAGCACCGGGGTGCCCTCATGGATGCCGCAGGATATGGCCGCGACCTGCCCCAGCAGCGGCACGGCGGAGATGACGTTCATCTTCTTCAGATGGTTGAAGGCGATCGCCATCGCCACCCAGGCGCCGGTGATCGAGGCGCAGCGCGTGCCGCCGTCGGCGTTCAGCACGTCGCAGTCGATCGTGATGGTCATCTCGCCCATCGCCGCCCGGTCCACCACGGCGCGCAGGCTGCGCCCGATCAGGCGCTGGATTTCCTGCGTGCGGCCGGACTGTTTGCCGCGCGCGGCCTCGCGGTCGCCGCGGGTATGGGTGGCGCGGGGCAGCATGCCGTATTCGGCGGTGATCCAACCCTCGCCCTTGCCGCGCATGAACGGCGGCACCCGGCCTTCCACGCTGGCGGCGCAGAGCACTTCGGTGCCGCCCATGCGGATCAGGCAGGAGCCTTCCGCGTGGTGGGAGAAGCCGGTGGTCATGGAAACGGAGCGGAGCGCGTCGGGGGCGCGGCCGGATGGGCGCATGGGATCTGTCCTTTGGATCTAGAGCCGGGACCATACAGGCAGGCGTGGTTCGCGGCGAGGGTGCTCCAGCGGTGGGAATCGGCGGTCCACCCGGCAATTGACCCCGCCGATGCGGCTACCTACCTTTCAGATTGGAGTTCTTGCCGATGAACAAGCCCGTCAACCCGCCCGCCCCACGCGGCGCGGCCCGCTCGGGAAATGTCCCGGCGGGCCGGGTCCCTGCTGGTCTGGCCCCTGCTGGTCTGGCCCCTGCTGGTCTGGCCCCTGCGCTCGACCCGCGCGCGGCGGCGGTGCTGCGCGAGATCGTCGAACAATATGTCGAAACCGGCGAGCCGGTGGGCAGCCGCACGCTGTCGCGCCGCCTGCCGCTGGCGCTGTCGCCGGCGACGATCCGCAACGTGATGGCCGATCTGACCGACGCCGGCCTGCTGTTCGCGCCGCATACCTCGGCCGGGCGGCTGCCGACCGATCTCGGCCTGCGGCTGTTCGTGGACGGGCTGCTGCATTTCGGCGAACTGGCCGAGGACGACCGCTCATCCATTACCGCGGCGCTCGCCGCCTCCGGCCGCTCGCTCGAGGATACGCTGGCGGACGCGTCCACCATGCTGTCCGGCCTGTCGTCGGCAGCCGGGCTGGTGCTGGCGCCGAAATCGGATGGGGCGCTGCGGCATATCGAGTTCGTCCCCCTCGGGCCGGGGCGGGCGCTGGTGGTGCTGGTGAACGCCGACGGGCATGTCGAGAACCGGGTGATCGATACCCCTCCCGGCCTGCCGCCCTCGGCGTTGCAGCAGGCCGGCAACTACCTGAATTCCCGGCTGTCCGGCCGGCCGCTGACCGAATTGCGGGAAATCGTGTCGAGCGAGATCGCCGCCAACCGGACCGAACTGGATGAACTGACCACGCAGGTGGTCGCGACCGGGCTGGCGACCTGGACCGGCGAGGGGCCGAAGGGAATGTGGGGCGGCAGCCTGATCGTGCGCGGCCAGGCCCGCCTGCTGTCGGACGTGACGGAGATCGAGCGGCTGGCGGCGATCCAGGCGCTGTTCGAGCGGCTGGAGACGCAGGAGACGATGCTTCGGCTGCTCGATCTGGCCGAAAGTTCGGAAGGCGTGCGGATTTTCATCGGCGCCGAAAGCGGACTGTTCGGCACCACCGGCGTTTCCATGGTGGTGGCGCCGGCGCGCGGCGAGGGCGGGCGGATCGTCGGCGCCATCGGGGTGATCGGTCCGACGCGGATCAATTACGGCCGGATCATCCCGGTGGTCGACTACACGGCGCGGGTGATCGGGCGGCTGCTCGGCTAGGCCGGTATGCCATTGTCTCAACCTTGGATTGCGGCAATGCGCAATGGTCTGCCGCTTGCCTCGCCCGCTTTCCCGTCCTAACTGAAGCTGCATGAGCACCGAACCTGAACATCCCCATGCCGGTCCGCAGGCCGAAACAGCCGCGGGAACCGGCACCCAGTTTCCCGAAACCCCGCAGACCCCGGAACAGCTGATGCAGGCGGCCAGTGCACGCATCGCCGAACTGGAAGGCGAACTCGCGGAAATGAAGGAGCGCTGGATGCGCGCGGAGGCGGAAACCGCCAATGTGCGTGCCCGCGCCAAGCGCGAGGTGGACGAGACGCGGCAATACGCCGTGCAGAAATTCGCCACCGACGTGGTCGAGGCGGCGGAGAATCTGCGCCGTGGCCTGGACAGCCTGCCGGGCACCGAGACCGGCGAGCCGGCGATCGTGACCAAGCTGCGCGAGGGCTTCGAGGGCATCGAGCGCAGCTTCCTGGCCCTGCTGGAGCGCAACGGAATCCGCAAATCCGACCCGACCGGGGCGGTGTTCGATCCCAACCTGCACCAGGCGATGGCCGAGCAGGAGAGCGAGGCGCATCCGCCGGGCACCGTCATCCAGGCATGGACGCAGGCCTGGACGCTGAACAACCGGCTGCTGCGCCCGGCGATGGTGGTGGTTGCCAAGGCACCGAAGGCGGAACTGACGGCCGAGGGGCCGAAGCTGAACACCTCCGCCTGATCCGTCCGGCGCCGGGCGTTCGGGAAATCGGCGTTTCGGCGTGAAATTCCCGCCTCCGGCCCTTGCCCGGCCGGTTCGCGGCTCATACATCTTCTTGCGTTAAACCATAGGGACGCGCGCGGTGCTTCGGGCTGCCCGCTTCCGCTGAAAGGAAAACAGAATGAGTAAGGTTATTGGTATCGATCTCGGCACCACGAACTCCTGCGTTGCCATCATGGAAGGCAAGGATGTCCGGGTGATCGAGAACAGCGAGGGCGCGCGTACAACCCCCTCGATGGTGGCATTCACCGATGGCGGCGAGCGTCTGGTCGGCCAGTCCGCCAAGCGCCAGGGCGTCACCAACCCGACCAACACGCTGTATGCCGTCAAGCGCCTGATCGGCCGTCGCTACGACGATCCGATCGTGTCGAAGGACAAGGGCCTGGTGCCCTATGCCATCGTTCGCGGCGACAACGGCGACGCCTGGGTGGAAGCCCGCGGCGAGAAATACGCGCCGAGCCAGGTGAGCGCCTTCATCCTCGGCAAGATGAAGGAAACCGCGGAAGCCTATCTCGGCGAGCCGGTTTCCCAGGCCGTGATCACCGTTCCCGCCTACTTCAACGACGCCCAGCGCCAGGCCACCAAGGATGCTGGCCGCATCGCCGGGCTGGAAGTGCTGCGCATCATCAACGAGCCCACCGCCGCGGCGCTGGCCTACGGCATGGACAAGAAGCATGCCGGCGTGATCGCCGTGTACGACCTCGGCGGCGGCACCTTCGACGTGTCCGTGCTCGAGATCGGCGACGGCGTGTTCGAGGTGAAATCCACCAATGGCGACACCTTCCTGGGTGGCGAGGATTTCGACGTTCGCGTCATTGACTACCTCGCCGACGAGTTCAAGCGCGACCAGGGCATCGACCTGCGCGGCGACAAGCTGGCGCTGCAGCGGCTGAAGGAAGCGGCCGAGAAGGCGAAGATCGAGCTGTCCTCCTCCAAGGAGACCGAGATCAACCTGCCGTTCATCACCGCCGACGCCTCCGGGCCGAAGCATCTGGTGATGAAGCTGTCGCGCGCGAAGCTGGAAAGCCTGGTCGACGACCTGATCGCCCGGACGATGGAGCCGTGCAAGGCGGCGCTGAAGGATGCCGGCGTCACCGCCGGAGAGATCCAGGAAGTCATCCTGGTCGGCGGCATGACCCGCATGCCGAAGGTGATCGAGGCGGTGAAGAACTTCTTCGGCAAGGAACCCGCCCGCAACGTCAACCCGGACGAGGTGGTGGCGATCGGCGCGGCCGTGCAGGGCGCGGTGCTGAAGGGCGACGTCAAGGACGTGCTGCTGCTGGACGTGACCCCGCTGTCGCTCGGCATCGAGACGCTGGGCGGCGTGTTCACCCGGCTGATCGAGCGCAACACCAC
>JBBIQA010000137.1:5055-12102 GCA_037442565.1 Rhodospirillales bacterium | reverse complement strand
GGTCCAGGGAACGAGTTCCCTGGCGGGGTGGAGGGGCAGCGCCCCTCCTGGGGTCCGGGGCGAAGCCCCGGCCTTGCTTCCCGCCGCCCCGCGCCGGGGGGTGGGGGCGTGATCCTGGGGATCGGGTCCGACATCATGGACATTCGCCGGATCGAGGCCTCGATCGCCCGGTTCGGGGATCGGTTCCTGATGCGCATCTTCACCGAGACCGAGCGTGCCCGCGCCATGCGGCGGACCGAGAAGCTGCGCGCGCCCACCTATGCCAAGCGCTTCGCGGCGAAGGAGGCGGCGGCCAAGGCGCTCGGCACCGGCTTCCGCCGCGGCGTGTTCTTCGCCGACCTGGCGGTGGTCAATCTGCGCAGCGGCCAGCCGACCATTCAGATGACCGGCGGCGCCGCGCGGCGCCTGGCCGAGATGACGCCCGCCGGCATGATGCCGGTGATCAACCTGACGATGACCGACGAATACCCCTACGCCTATGCCCAGGTGATCATCTCCGCGGTGCCGGGCGCGCCGGCCGCAACCTGACGCGCGTCCCTTGCTTGACAGCCAGGGGGTGCATGGGCTTGATCCGCCGTCAATTTCAGCTACCGGAAAGCTATCTGTCCCATGGCGAAGCGTACGAACGATGGCTGGCTCGAGAACATCAAGACGCTTCTCTTCGCCGCCCTGATCGCCATCGGCATCCGAACCGTGGCTTACGAGCCGTTCAACATTCCCTCCGGCAGCATGATCCCCACCCTGCTGGTGGGGGATTATCTGTTCGTGTCCAAGTTCAGCTACGGCTATTCGCGCTTCTCGCTGCCGTTCTCGCCGCCGCTGTTCTCCGGGCGGATCTTCGGCAGCCTGCCCAATCGCGGCGATGTGGCGGTGTTCAAGCTGCCGCGCGACAACTCGACCGACTATATCAAGCGTATTGTCGGCCTGCCAGGCGATCACATGCAGATGCGCGGCGGCCAGTTGTTCATCAACGGCCAGATGGTGCCGCGCCAGGCGGACGGGGAGTATATCGCCGACTCCGAGGGCGTGCGGATGCAGGTGCGGCGCTATATCGAGACCCTGCCCAACGGGGTGAAGCATCCGATCCTCAAGATCGACGATAACCAGCCGCTCGATAACACGCCGGAATACGTGGTGCCGCCGAACAACGTGTTCGCCATGGGCGACAACCGCGACAACAGCCTCGACAGCCGGGTCATGGACCCGCGCATGGGGGTGGGCTTCGTGCCGGTGGAGAATCTGGTGGGCCGCGCCGAGTTCATCTTCTTCTCGATCGATTCCCGCTATCCCTGGTGGGAGTTCTGGCAATGGCCGCTCGAGATCCGCTGGTCGCGGCTGTTCACGGGTGTGCACTGAGATTGGCGGATCCGTTCGAGAGCATTCTCGGCCATGAATTCATCCGCCCCGAACTGCTGCGCGAGGCGCTGACCCACCGCTCCGCCGCGCATGGCCGTTCGCGGGTGAAGGGGGCCGGCTCCAACGAGCGGCTGGAATTCGTCGGCGACCGCGTGCTCGGCCTGTTGATCGCCGAATGGCTTTCCGAGCGGTTTCCCGATGAGCAGGAGGGCGGTCTCGGCCGCCGGCTCGGGCATCTGGTCTCGCAGCCGGTGCTGGCGGAGGTGGCCGAGCGGATCGGCCTCGGTGCCGCGCTGGATGTTTCGCCCGGTGAAGCCCGGGCGGGGGTGAAGCGCCAGGCCACGGTGCTGGCCGACGCGCTGGAAGCAGCACTCGGCGCGATGTTCCTGGATGCCGGGCTCGATCCCGCCCGCCGCTTCATTCGCCGTGCCTTTGCCGACGTGATGGAGACACAGTCCGCACCGCCGAAGGATGCCAAGACCGGTCTGCAGGAATGGGCGCAGGGCAGGGGACTGCCGCTGCCGCGTTATGTGGTGGCCTCGCGCGCCGGTCCTTCGCACGCACCGGTGTTCATCGTGACCGTTACCGTCGCCGGGCGTACCGGCAGCGGCACCGCCGGCTCCAAGCGCGCCGCCGAGCAGTTGGCGGCCAGCGATTTGTTGGGACAATTGACCGCATGACCGAGCCCGAAACAGCCAAGGCGGGTCAGACCCGCTGTGGCTTCGCCGCCATTGTGGGCGCGCCGAATGCCGGGAAATCCACGCTGCTGAACCGCCTGACCGGCGCCAAGTTGTCGATCGTCAGCCCGAAGGCTCAGACAACACGGTTTCGCGTGCTGGGCATCCTCATGCGCGGCAATCGCAGCGGCGGACAGACCCAGATCCTGCTGGTGGACACGCCCGGCATCTTCCGCCCGCGCCGCCGGCTGGATCGCGCGATGGTTGCCGCAGCCTGGACCGGAGCGTCGGATGCCGACCTGACCCTGCTGCTGATCGATGCCAAGGCCGGCATGAACGAGGCGGTGCGCGCGATCGCCGAGCGCCTGGCCGAGCAGAAGCGCCGGGCCTGGCTGGTGCTGAACAAGACCGACCTGATCCCGGCCGAGCGGCTGCTGCCGCTGACCGCGGAGCTGAACGGGATCGTCCGGTTCGAGGAGACGTTCATGGTCAGCGCCGCCACCGGCGACGGCCTGAACACCCTGCTGGACGCATTGGCCGAGACCTTGCCGGAAGGCCCGCTGCTGTATCCCGAGGACGAGCTGACCGACCTGCCCGACCGGCTGCTGGCGGCCGAGATCGTGCGCGAGCAGATCTTTCTGCAGATCCATGAGGAGGTGCCCTACGGCACCACGGTGGAAACCGAGAATTTCCAGGAAAAGGCCGACGGCTCGGTCCGGATCGAGGCGACGATCTATGTCGCCCGCGCCGGCCACAAGGCGATCCTGATCGGCGAGAAGGGTAGCCGGATCAAGGAGATCGGCGCGCTGGCGCGCAAGCAGCTGACCTCGCTGCTGGAGCGCAACGTGCACCTGTTCCTGAACGTGAAGGAACGGGCGGGTTGGGACGAGGAACGCGCGCGCCTGCGGGCCATTGGCCTGGACGACAAGGAATAGCGCAGCGGCCGGAGCCGTCCGAAAAGGGTCCGCTGATCTGCGGGAATCGCGTTCCAGATCCCCTTGTTCGCATGCATGTTCGCGGGCATACACCCGCCGATCGAAACCGTATTCGAGACTCCGAGGCAGGCGGTAATCAGGACACTCTACGGTCCCGGCCGGGCGTTCCGTTTGCCCGCTTGGGGTGCGATCCGTTATCTGCGCGTGGAAAGAGGGGTCTGTGGCAATCGTCTTTGAAGGGTGCGTCACTGCCCGCCCGGCCGTAGCTGCCGATGCCGGGTATATCGACGAACCGGCGATCGCAGACCTGCCTCCGGTTGCCCAGCCGATTGACGATCTGGCCGCCGAGGATCCTGAGCCCGCGGCTCCGCCGCCGCGCGGCGACGGCTTTGGCGTGGTTTGGCAACTCGCCCTGATCGTTTCAATGATGATGGCAACCATCGCCGGTACCTTGTTCGCGACGCTGCATCTGATCGGCGTGCTGCGCGGGGCGGCGGCGGGCGATGCGGTGCTGACGCTGCAGGCGGCGCTGGTGTATGGCCTGTTCTACCTGCTGGCCGGCAGCAACCTGGTTTACCAGTTTGCGGAATATGGCTGTGTGCGCCGGTTGGCCCGGATGCGCGACGAGGCGCCGTTCGAGCCCGCGGACTGCCCGGTCTATGCGCCCGGCGAGCGGGCGAAACTTCTGGTGTTGGTGCCGTCCTACAAGGAACAGCCGGAAATCGTCCGCCAGACCCTGATGTCGGCGGCGCTCGCCGAATATCCCGGCCGGCGCGTCGTGCTGCTGATCGACGATCCGCCGGGTGCGGACGGTGGCGGCTCGGAACCTCCGGACGCCGCGTCCACCGCGCCGGGCCTGCTGGCCTGCCGCGCCATTCCCGGCGAGTTGCAGGCCCTGTTCGACACCGAGGCGGACCGGATCGACGCGGCCTTGCAGGCGATGAACGGCACCGGACAGCAGCAGGTTGACGCGCTGGCGGCACTTTATGACTCGGTGGCGGATTGGCTGGATCGGCTGGCCCTGCATTTCGCGTCCCTTGCGCCCTGCAGCCACACCGACCGGCTGTTCCAGGACTGCGTGCTGCGCGAACCGGCGCGCCGGCATCGCCGCTACGCCGCATCCCTGCGCTGGTCCCGGCCCGGGCCGGTGGAACGCTCGCGCGAGGCACTGCGCCTGCGCGCGCTGCTGCGGGTGGAGTTCAGCAGCTTCGAACGCAAGATCTTCGTCAATCTATCGCACGCGCCGAACAAGGCGATGAACCTGAACAGCTATATCGGGCTCATCGGCGGCAGCTTTCGGTCCGAGCGGCAACCGGACGGGCTGCATCTGCTGGCCTGTGAACCGGCGGAGGCGACATACCGGGTGCCGCCGGCGGACTACATCGTCACCGTGGATGCCGACAGCCTGATCACGTCCGACTACGCGTTGCGCCTGGTCGCGCTGATGGAACAGCCGGGTAACGAGCGGGTCGCGGTGGCGCAGACCCCCTACACGGCGGTGCCCGGCGCTCCCGGGGCGCTGGAACGGGCGGCGGCGGCCTCCACCGACTCGCAGTTCTTCACCCATCAGGGGATGGCCTATCTGGGCGCCTCGTTCTGGGTCGGCGCCAGTGCGCTGATCCGCCACCAGGCGCTGCTGGACATCGCGCGGACGATCCCCGAGCGCGGCCATGCCGTGCCGGTGTTCATCGACGATCGGATCCAAATCGAGGATTCCGCCGCGACGGTGGACCTGCTGGCCCGGGGTTGGCGGGTGCATCATGCGCCGGGCCGGCTGACCTACAGCGCAACGCCGGCGGATTTCGGCTCGCTGATCATCCAGCGCCGCCGCTGGGCCAATGGCGGGCTGCTGATCCTGCCGCGCCTGTTGCGCCATGCGGTCCGGCGGCCGTTCTCCTGGCATCGGGTCACCGATGCGCTGCTGCGGGTCAGCAATCTGGTATCCGCCGCGATCGCCGGGATCGGCCTGCCGCTGCTGCTGCTGTGCCCGTTCGACGATCGCCTGGTGCCGGTTTGGATGCCGCTGACGATGCTGCCCTACTACATCCTGCTCGGTTGGGACCTCAAGCGGGCCGGCTATGGCTGGCGCGACCTGCCGAAGGTCTACGCGCTCACCATCCTGCTGATCCCGGCCAATCTGGCCGGCACGATCCTGTCGCTGCGTCAGGCGCTCGGCGGCCGGGCCATTCCATTTGGCCGCACGCCGAAGATCCTCGGCCGCACCCGCACGCCGCGGCTGTATATCGCCGCCTGCTACGCCATCCCGCTGCTGGGCCTGCTGCAAACCGTGGCGGATGCGATGGAGGGGCGCTTCCTGCATCTGATCTATGGCTCGCTGATCGGCTTCGGCGCGCTGTATGGCATTTTCCGATTGCTGGGCGCGCGCGAATCCTGGGACGATCTGTTGCAAGGCCAGCCATCGCGCCGGACCCCGGCGGCACGGGGAAGCCGCATCCTGCAATGGCTCCGCCGTGCGCGGCCGGCGGCGCAGATGCGGGTCGGCGGAGGCCCAAGCTGGTAGCCCGCCGGCCTTTGCTCGGCGGGATCCTTCCCGCGCTGGTCGCCGGGCTGGCAGGGCTGCGGGCGACCCGCGCGGCGGCGGATGTCGCGGCGTCGCCGCAACCGGCGCCTGCCCAATCGTCGCCGCAACCGGCGCCTGCCCAATCGTCGCCGCAGCCGGCGAGGTCGATCTGGCGCAGCTTCTACCTGGGCACCCGCGTATGGGCCTATGCCGACCGTCACAGCGTCGATGCCGGCGAGACGTTCAACCTGATGCTGTCCACCGGTCCCGACCGGGCGGGGGTGCACGGCCGGATCGAGATTTACCGCATCGGCCACCATCCCGGCGAACCCGCGCCCGACCGGAAGCTGGTCTGGCACAGCCCGAGTATCTCGGTCAGCCAACAGGCGGTGGAGATCACCGCGGCGGCCATTGGCGCCGGCTGGCCGGCCGGGCTCGAAAACATCGCCACCGACGGTTGGCAGTCCGGCTATTACGCGCTCGATTTCATCGACGATGCCGACGGCAACCGGGATCGCAACGTTGCCTATATCGTGGTGACCAACAAGGCGCGCCGGGACGCGGCGAAGCGGGGAGACATCCTGCTGCTGCTGAGCACCAACACCTGGCAGGCCTACAACGAGTGGGGCGGCTACAGCTTCTATTCCAGCGACTTCATCGGCAGCGCCGCGCAGGCACTGACATTCGACCGGCCGTCTCCGCCGGAATTTTTCGAATACGAGTATTTCGTCTGCCTTTGGCTGGAGAAACTGGCCGCCGAGCGCGGCTGGACGGTGGATTACGCGACCAATTTCGACCTGCACCGCGACCCCGCGTTCAGCGAAGCCTACCGGCTGGTGATCTCCGGCCCACACAACGAATACTGGTCGCTGGCCGAGTTCAAGGCGGTGCACCGGCGGATTTTCACCCTGGGGAAGAACATGATCTTCCTGGGCGCAGACGCCGCCTATTGGCAGGTTCGCTACGCCGACGTGAACCAGGGCAGCGACGAGACGTTCCGCGGCCGGCAGATGATTTGTTTCAAGTCGTCCGACGACCCGGCGTCCTGGCGTCCCAGCCCCACCCCGGAAGACGCCCAGATCACCACCCTGTTCCGCGAGGACGGCCGCTGGCCCGAGACGATGCTGACCGGCGTCGGCTACCAGGGCTGGTTCAACCAGGACGGAGCCTCGCCGCCGGTTTATCCGTACTTCGCCGTCAACACCGATCTGCCGTTCTTCGCCGGCACCGGCTACCGTCCTGGCGATGCAATCGGCAATTTCGTCGGTTACGAATGGGACAACCGCGACCCGGATGGCGACGGCAAGCGGCTCTGGAACCCGGCCACGTCGCATATCCCCGCCATCGATCCCGCATCTGTGAAGGTTCTGTTCCACGGCCCGGCGACGGATGTCGACGGCAAGCCCGGCCTGGCCGAGGCGGTGTATTTCCGCTCCCCGGCCGGCGGCAAGGTGTTCACGGCGGGGTCGGTTCGTTGGGCATGGGGGCTTGGCAGGCCCGGCTTTGTCCAGGCGCCGTTCCAGCTGTTCAACGCCCAGTTGGTGGCGGACTTCCTGCA
>JBBIQA010000137.1:0-4955 GCA_037442565.1 Rhodospirillales bacterium | reverse complement strand
CGCGGGTGAAATGGCGGGCGGTGTGCGGCGGGCCGACATAGACCGCACCCATGATCTCGCTGTCGCGCAGGATGATCCGCCACCAGGCAGGATCCTCCGGCGGGGCGGTGAACTCCTCCTCTCCGGGTTCCGCAGTGACCCGGCCGAAGCTGCGCAGGTCGATCCCGTCGCATTTGAGCTGCATCACGATGCGCGGCCGCTGATAGGGCTTCGTCTCGCCCAGCATCGCCGCAACGGCGGTCGAGGCCTGCGCGACGCCCACCGGCCACAGCCCGCCCGGACCGACCGGCGCCTCCGCCACGTCGCCGATCGCATAGATGTCGGGGTCGGAGCTGCGCATGCTGTCGTCGACCTTCACGCCGCGGCCGACCTCCAGCCCCGCCGCTCGGGCGATATGGGCGTTCGCCTCTACCCCGAGGCAGGCGACGAACAGGTCGGCGCGCACGCGCGGCCCATGCGAGAGCCAGGCCGCGCGCAGCAGGCCGCCGGCGGCGTCCCATCGTTCGACGCTGGAATGGGTCACCACCTGGATGCCGATCCCTTCCAGATATGCGGTCAGCCGGGCCGAGCCCTCGCGGTCCAGCTGGCCGTTCATCAGCCGGTCGGAGCGCTGCAGGATGCTGACGCCGAGCCCGAGATGGTGCAGCGCGTCCGCCGCCTCGACCCCCAGCACGCCGCCGCCGATCACCATTGCCCGCCGCGCCCCGGTCATCTGCGCGTAGGCGCGCAGCGCCTGGCTGTCCTCGGCCGAGCGCAGCACGAAGGCGTTGGCATGATCGAGGAAGTCGGGCGCGGGCAGGGTGGCGCGCGCGCCGGTGGCGAGGATCAGCCGGTCATAGGGCAACTGCTCGCCGGTCGCGAGGTGCACGGCCTTGCGCGCGCGGTCGATGCCCATGGCGACGGTGTTGCGCCAGACCTCCACCCGGTTTTCAGCGAACCAGCCATCCGCCATCAGTTGCAGCCCGTCCATGCCGGTTCGGCCATAGATCAGGCGGCCGATGGCCATCCGGTTGTAGAAATGCAGCGGCTCGTTGGTCACGATGTCGATCTGGACCGAGGGGCTTTCGGCACGCAGCCGTTCGGCTGCGGAGGTGCCGGCGACGCCATTGCCGATAATCACCACGCGCTGGATGCCGGTCTGCAGGGCCAGGTCGTGCCGGGGGGCGGCGACCTTGCTGGTGCCCTGTCCGGCGGATTTCGGGTCGCGGTCGATCAGCACGGGACCGCGCACCTCGCACATGCAGGCGAGCCTGGCCTTGCCCTCGAGCCCCAGGCGGCGAAGCGTTGCCGCCTCGTCCTCGCCGATCGGGGAAAGATTGTCGCCGCCTTCGCAGATCACCACCGGATCGGCCCCGCACATCCCCGCGCGGCAGCCGAAATTGATCTTCAGCCCGGCATGCTCCATCGCCTCCAACAAGGTGGCGCCCTTGCCGACGGAGAACGCGACGCCGGTTTCCCGGTCCGTCACTTCCGCGCCGCCGGAAGCGACGCGCGGGGCGGAATTGGGAACGGCGCCGGGCGCCGGCGCACCGGCGCGCGCCGCCGGCTTGCGGGAGGCCGCCTTGAAAATATCCTCGCTGCGCAGGCCGCTGCCGAGCAGCAGCATGGCGACCAGCGGGCCGATCATCGGTACCGTGTCGGCCACCACCTCCGGCACCTGCGCGCCGAGCAGCCAGGCGATGGTGCCGGCGATGGCGGGCGCGGCGTACCAGTAGAACACGCCGATCGCGACGGCCGCGAATGCCAGCGCCACCCGGAACGGCCCGGCCGGCAGATAGCTGGTGAGCACGCCATACAACCCCGCGGACGCGCAGCAGGCGCCGAACAGGATCAGCATGTGCAGCTGTTCGCCGTAGGCCGGCGCGGAGCCCTGCACGAAATACCCGAGGATCAGTCCCGGCAGGATGCCGTAGAACAGCCGCCGCTGGGCGGCGTAGCGCGGATCGGCGTCGTCCAGATCGGCGAACACCGCGCCGCGCGGATTGAAGTCGTAGCAGTTCTTCTGGCACCCGACGCAGGTCGGGCAGAAACCGTTGCGCACCACCACCGCCGGCGCCTGGCCGTAGGCGCGCTGAATGGGGCCGAGCGGGCAGAACGTGCCGCACCAGCCGCTGCGGCCCTTGAACAGCCAGCCGCCGGCGAAGGCCAGCAGCAGGGCGGCCACGATCAGCCCGGCGGTGGCCCAGCCGGTGCGGTTGAACAGCGCGACCCGCAACGAAACGGCGCCGATGAACAACGCCACGGCGACCGCGAAGGCGGCGCCCTTCAGGCGGTCGGGCAGCTCGGCCGCGCGGGAGAAGCCGAGCGCGCGCGGCAACTGGTTCAGGAACGCCATGGGGCATACCTGCCGCCAGATCCCGGGGGCGATCACCAGCATGACCGGCAAGGACGGAACGATCAGGCCCCACCAGAGCCGCAGGCCGAAGGCTGGCAGCAGCAGCAGAAGGGCCACGATGGCGAAGGTTCCTGCCAGCGCCAGCAGGCGCAGGGCAACCCAGACCTGGTCAGGAAGAAGCGATCGGCGTTTGGAATAATTGGCGAAATACTTGACCGGGTCCATCGTCGTCATGGGACCCGCCTGGCGCTAGATCGCCAAGCCGGCGGCGCGCAGGCGCCGCGAGGCGAAGGCGGCAACATCGTGCAGCAGCGTGATGGCGATCAGGGGCCGCCAGGCGGCGAGTTGCTCCAGTCCCGCCCGCGGCAGCACGAGCAGGGAGGTCGCGGCGGCCGCGGTGGCTTCCACGGCGCTCGCCTCGCCGTCGAGAAAGCCGGTTATGCCGAACGCGGCGCCCGGACCCAGCAGATCCGGTTCCCGGTCGTCTTCCGGGTCCAGCTTTTGGCGTGAGAGGGCGATCGTGCCTTCCAGCACGATGTGCAGGGCGTCCGTGGCTGCCCCGAACGCCAGAATGCGCGCGCCCTCGGGATAGCGCGGCTGGGCGGCGTAGCGGCGCACTTCGTCCCAATGCTCCTCGGTAAGGCGCCAGACCGGCAGCTCGGGCGCAGTCGATTCGTCCTGGCCAGTGTCGGCGTAGTTAAACAGTTCCAAAGCTATTTCCCTCCAGGGAGGCTTTATTTTAAGCTGCGCCGCAGGATCGCTCAACACAGGCGCTACGGAAGTCATTCGACTGTCACTATTGCACAAGATCGGCAAAAAGCCATGGCATTGCGGCTCAGAATCGTTGAACCCGCCGATCTTCCCGAGGGCACTCCCGCGCTGATGGAATTCGCCGACCGCCCGGTCTTGCGGATAGGACGCCAGGCCGGCCTGGACTGGGTATTGCCGGATCCGGGCCGCTCCGTCTCCAGCCAGCATTGCGAAATCCATCCCGTCGCGGCCGGCTTTGAATTGCACGATCTTTCCACCAACGGCACCTTCTTCAACGGCGAGGAGAAGCGCACGCAAAGCCCGCGCCGGCTGGCCGATGGCGACCGGATCGCGGTCGGGCGCTACGAATTGGCGGTGGAACTGACCAGCGGGATGGACGCGGGGTTCCCCGAGAGCGACATGACCCAGGTCCTGTCAGCATCGGGCGGCAGTCTGGAAACGCAGGTGTTGCGCGCCGGCACGGCTCCGGATCCCCAGCGCATGATCGTCGCCATCGCGGTCAGCCCGAACGACACCGTTCCGCCGGCCGCCTCGGCGGCGCTGGAAGGCTTTGGCGCGATGGTGATCGGGCGGGATTCGCAGTCCGATCTGGTGCTGCCGGACAACGCCGGCATGATTTCTCGCCGTCATTGCGAAATCCATGCGCGTGACGGTGGTTTCGAGTTGCAGGATCATTCGGTGAACGGGGTCTTTCGAGTCGGTCAGCGTGAGCGGCTGGCCTCGGGCGCGTTGCTTGCCGACGGCGATCGGCTGCGGATCGGCAACTACATCCTGTCGATCGAGATCGGCAGCGCGGCCCGTCTCGCGGCCACCCCGGCAACGAGGCCGACACCGGCGAATGCCATCCCGTCGTCTCCGGTCATGGCTGCTTCGCCGCTGTCCCCGGGTCTGGCCCGGCGTGGCGGCGACCCCGCGGCGATGATCCAGGCACAGGCCGGGCCGGCCGGCCTCCCGAAGCCCTCCTCCAGCCTGCCGCCACCGCCACCGTTGCCGAACGATGACATGACCACGATCACCCGGGCTCCGGCGGCCCGGCCCACGCCCGCAGCCCCGACCCATCCGGCGCCGACTGCCCAAGTCCCTATCCCAACCTCGGCTCAGCCGGCGGCACCCGCACAGCCGCCGCCGGCGGCAGTTGCACCGGCATCCCAACCGCTCGCGACCCAACCGCTCGCGACCCAGCCGCTCGTGGCCCCGCCGGCGGAAGGCGCGCCGGCGAACGCGGCAGTTGAGCGGGCCGCCAGGGCGCTGGGTTTAACTCCGGCCGATATCGCCGAGACCGATCCTGCCGCTCTGGCGGAGCAACTCGCCACGCTGGTCGCCCTGGCCGTACGCGGAGTGACGGCCTTGCTGGCACAGCGCCCGGAACTGGCGCCGCCGCGACCGTCGGCCGGCGCCACCAAGGCCAATCCGCTGGAGACGCTGCCAAGCGCCGAGGCGTCGGTGCGCGTGCTGCTTGGCGCCCGGCAGCCGGACTATCTGGACGCGGTCAGCAGCTTCCGGCTGGCGTTCGCGGAACTGTCGGACCATCACCGTCGTGTCGCTGCCGCACTTGGCGCCGCTGCGAATTCCTTTGCCGCGCCGCTGGCGCCGGACGCCGTCGAAAAGTCGGTGGACGAGGCCGGTGGACGCGGCCTGATGCTTGGGTCGCGCAAAGCCAGGCTCTGGGACGCATATGGCGCACGCTGGTCGGCCTTGACCGGCAATACCCCGGAAGGTGCGGCCAAGGCGTTCGCGAGGCTGTTCGCCGACGCCTTCCAATCCGGAGGACGATAGTTCCTCGCGGCCGCCGATCCGTCATACGATGGATCGGCGGCCTAACCTAATCACACGGCGGCTGCTGGCCGCT
>JBBIQA010000136.1:0-12137 GCA_037442565.1 Rhodospirillales bacterium | reverse complement strand
CCCCGATCCTTCTACGCCCCGATCCTTCTACGCCCGGGTCATTCCCCGGCCGCTCATCGCGCCGGATCGAACCGGCAGACCGCCCCGCCGCCGCCCCGCTGGAGCAATTCGTCCGGCGAAACGACGCAGGTCAAATTCGACAGCCCGATATAGACCGTGCCGGCCGCCGCGTCGGCGACCGCCCCGGCCTCGGCCAGCGTCGCCGCCAGTTCATGGGCGCCGCGTCCCCGCAGCGCGACCTTCCGGTTCCCGAACGTCAGCTCGCAGCCGCGCGCGGTGATGTCCACGTTGCTCGCCCGGCAGCGTATGGCATCCGCCGTTACCCGGATCTCCCCGGCCGCGCCGCCGATTTTTCCTTCCGCCAGCCGCGCGACCAGCCGTTTCTGACCCGCCCGCAGCAGCGGCGAATGGGACGCGACGATGGCGGCAAGCATGAGGCCGCCGCCGCCCCGCGTCTCGGCACCAGAGGCGGACGCGGGGGAGGCTGACACAGGGAAGGGGGTACCTCCCACCGAAAACCCGAATGCCAGGGCAAGCGCGAGCGGCGTTCTCATGCGACGGATCCCTGCAACAACGGCGGCCGGCCGGCTTCGCCGCGCCCTCCGCGGGACGTTAGAACAATATGCGTTCGGGCGGAAACGCCTGAACACATGAAATGGCGCGCCTGAGCCGAGGGCCCGAGCAGGATGCACGCGTCTACCCGCGCACCCCCTGCTCCGAGCCGCTTCGGCGCCGGATGCCGGCTTGGCGTACCCGCAACGAGCGGGAGCGCGGACCGCAACGACCGACTTTGCGCCACGATCGAAATGCTTTCGCGCTCCTCGGAACTCTGCTAACATACTGCAACAAATTCAGGTCGGCCGGCCATCGCAGCCAGGGTCCCTCCCTGGCTCCGGCCAGCCGGATACAGGGAAGCAGAGCCATGATCGACGCCGTCATCGACATTTCTCACCACAACGGGACGAACCTGCGCTTCGACCTCGCGGCCGCCGCCGGCATCAAGGGCGTCATCCACAAGGCCAGCCAGGGACTGTCGGGGGCCGACCCCGAGCTTGCGAACAACAAGCCCAAGATCCTGGCGGCGAACCTGCTGTTCGGCACCTATCACTTCGGCGACGGCTCCGATGGTGCGGCGCAGGCGCGGCAGTACCTCTCTGTCGCCAAACCCGCCCGCAACGAGCTGGTCGCGCTGGACCTGGAGGGCAACCCCGCCGGCCCCTCCATGACCCAGGAGGAGGCGAGGGCCTTCGTCACCACCGTCTTCGACACCATCGGCAAGTTTCCGGTGCTCTACAGCGGACATTTCCTGAAGGAGATGCTCAACGGCCACCCCGATCCCGTGCTGGCCAAATGCCCGCTCTGGCTGGCGCAATACGGTCCGAAGGCGGTGCTGCCGCCGGGCTGGACCGCCTTCTCGCTCTGGCAGTTCACCGATGGCACCATCCCGACCCCATCCTCCGTCAACGGCATCGGCCATTGCGACCAGGATCGCTTCAACGGCACCGCGGACCAGTTGGCGGCCTTCTGGGCGAGCGTCTCGCCCTCGTAAGCTTCGGCCCTACGCCCGCGCGAACCCCGCCGTCGCCGCATAGCCCTGGCCGATCGCCACCAGTTCCTCGCGGCTGATCACGTCGTCCAGCCGCGCAAAACCGTTCGGCGCGCGGGCGGACACCTCGTCCACCATCCGCTCCGGCCCGCCCAGCCGGTTCAGCCGCACGATTTCCGCCGTTTTCGGCCGGCGTTCGGCGTCATACGCCGCCAGAGCCTCGTCGGGCGCCTGCGTGGACAGCAGCGCCGCCAGGCAACGCGCGTCCAGGATCGCCTGGGACGCGCCGTTCGATCCGACCGGATACATCGGGTGCGCCGCATCCCCCAGCAGCGTCACCCGCCCCTGCGTCCACCATGGCAGCGGATCGCGGTCGCACATCGGGTATTCGTAGAACTCGGGCGTGGAGCGAACCAGCGCCTCCAGGTCGATGAATGGCAGGCTGAACCGGCGCGCCGCCGGCAGGATGGCCTCCAGCGTGCCGACCCGGCTCCAGTCCTCCCGCGCCGGCGGCGGAGCGCTGCCGTCGCCCTGGCGCAGGCAGATCACCCAGTTGGTCAGCCGCCGGCCCCCCTCGGCCGGGGCGATCGGGTACAGCACCAGCTTCTCGGCCATGTCCCCGGCGATCACCATGGTCTCGCCGTCCAGATACGGCTCGGCCTCCACCGCGCCGCGCCACATCATGATCCCCTTCCAGCGTATGCCCGGGTCGTCCGGATGCAGGATCGCCCGCGCCGCGGAATGGATGCCGTCGGCGGCCACCAGCGCGGCCCCGCGCAGCGAGGCGATAGGGTTGCCGGCGCGATCGGCGAAATGCGCCGTCACGCCCGCTTCGTCCTGCTCGAACCCGGTCAGCCGATGCCCGGTGCGCAGGCACCCCGCCGGCAGCCGGTCGCGGGCGGCCGCATGGATCACCCCCTGCAGCCGTCCGCGATGGATGGAGAATTGCGGCATGGAATGGCCCGCGTAGGTGCCGCGCAATTCGCGCCAGACCTCCTGGCCGAACCGGTTCAGATAGATCAGCTCCCGCGTGCGAATGCCCACCGCATCCAGCGCCGGCAGCAGCCCGAGCGCCGCCAGCTCGGCGATCGCGTGCGGCAGGGTATTGATGCCGACCCCGAGCGGGCGCACCTCGTCCGCCTGCTCCAGCACGATGCAGGCAATGCCGCGCTCCTGCAGGGACAGCGCCAGGGTCAGTCCGCCAATGCCGGCGCCGGCGATCAGGATTGGATGCTTTTCAGCCGTCATGGCGGTGCCCTTCACATCAACGCGCCCGCGTATAGACCAGACAGCCGCGGATCGCGTCCATCATTGCGTCCGGTTCGTCGGCGCGGATCGAGTGGCTGCTGTGCTCGAAAATCCGCAGATCCGAGCCGGGGATCAGCCGGTGGATCTCCTCGGAGAATTCCGGCGGGCAGATCCAGTCATGCCGCCCGGCCAGGATCAGCGTCGGTGCCGTGATGCGCGCCAGTTCCGGCCGGAGATCGAAGGTCCGCAGAAATCCCTCCGGCCCGAAGGCGCGGTTCAGCGGCTCCGGCTCGTGCATCGCCCGGGCCCGCGCCGCGGCGGCGGCCGCCGGATCGTAGCGGCGCGAATACATCGGTCCCATCACCTCGTAGTAGTGGCGCAACTGCTCGCGGGTGCGGAAACCGCCGGCCCATAGCGTGTCGCAGACCTGCCGTTGTTCCGCCGTGCCGCGTTCCTGCACGATCTGCCGGGCGCGCGGAATGAAGCCGCCATGCGCGGCGGTAACGATCAGCACCAGGTGCGAAACCGCATCGGGATAGCGCGCCGCATGCGCCATGGCCACCATGCCGCCGTAGCTGGTACCGATGGAAACGATCTGCTCCAGCCCCAGGTGCCGGCGCAGCGCCTCCATGTCCTCCACGTTCTCGTCCAATGTGTACAGCGCCGGATCGCCCCGGTCCGACCGGCCCTGGCCGCGATGGTCGAAATAGACCAGCTGCAGCCGGTCCGCCAACGCGCCCATGCCGGGCTTGAAGCCGGTGTGATCGCCGCCCGGCCCGCCATGGATCACGAACGCAGCCGGACGCTCGCGCATGGCGTGCCCGTCGGCCACCAGGCCCGGCCCCTGGATGTCGAAATAGATCCGCGTGCCCCGAATTGCCGCATGCATCATCCATCTCCTTCACGTTCACCCGGCACTATCCCGCCAACCCGCCGTTTTGGACAGGCCCGGCGGCGCTGTTAAACTACCGCCAACACGGACAGGAAACGCCCATGCCGACAACAGACCTCGCCTTGCGCCCGATCACCGCCATCGGCTTCATCGGCCTCGGTGTGATGGGAGAGCCCATGTGCGGCCATCTGGCCCGCCGCTGCGGCCTGCCGGTCATGGCGTACGACCGGCGCAACGAACCGCTGCAACGCGTCATCGCCGACGGCGTGCGCGGCATGGCGCCGGCGGAAATCGCCGGGCAGTGCGACCTGATCCTGCTCTCCCTGCCGGATGGCAACGCCGTGCAGTCTGTGCTGGCGGAGATCGAGCCCCTGCTGAAGCCGGGCCAGGTCGTCGTGGACACCAGCACCTCTCCGGTCGCGATCACCCGGGAAATCGGCGCCCGCCTGGCCGCCAGGGGCATCGCCTACGCCGACGCGCCGATCGCGCGCACCCGTGAGGCCGCCGCGCGCGGCGAGCTTTCCATCATGGTCGGCGCCGAGGATGCCGTGTTCGCCCATATCCGCCCGGTGCTCGAAACCATGGGCACCGACGTCACCCATTGCGGCCCGGTCGGCTGCGGGCAGGTGGTGAAGATCCTCAATAACATGCTGCTGTTTCAGAATGTCTGCGCCCTCGCCGAGGCCCTCGCCATCGGCCGGCGCAACGGCGTCAGTCCCGAGACCCTGCTCTCCACCGTCGCCAAGGGCTCCGGCGACAGCTTCGCGCTGCGCAACCACGGCATGAAGGCGATGGTGCCGGAGAACTATCCGCTGCGCGCCTTCTCCACCCGCTATGCCATGAAGGACCTGTCCTACGCGCTGGAAATGGCGAAGGCAGCCGGGCTCGACCTCGAGGGCGCCGAACTGACGATGCGGCGGCTGCAACGATCCGAGGCCGGCGGCTATGGGGACGAGTATTTCCCCGCCGTGCGCCACGTGATCGACCCGTCATGAGCCGCTTCCCCGACGCGCTGCGCTGGCGCAGTGCCTGCGTGATCGACCCCGTGCTGAAGGCCTGGGGCGGCAACTGGTCCGTCTGTTTCGCGATCCGCGGCGGCGATGGCGTCACGCCGTTCGCCTTTGCCAACGGCGTCATCACCGGCATGGACGGCGCCGCCCAATTCACCCTGTCCGCGCCCGATGCGATCTGGGAGAAATTCCTCCAACCGATCCCGCCGCGCCATCACCACTCCATCTTCGCCATGCAGCGCCAGGTGCCGGAATTCCGCATCGAGGGCGATGAGCTCGCCTTCGCCCAGCACTGCCACATCGCCCGGCGCGTGCTGGAAATCGGCAAATGGCTGGCGCTCGGCAACGATGCCCCGGCGCCCGTCACGCTGCGCCCGCCGCTCGGCGACTGGCCCGTGCCGCAACTCACCGGCGGCTACGTGCCGGTCAGCGCCGCCGGCCAGACCTACCGCATCTTCCACGAAAGCGCCGGCCGCGGCCGCGACATCGTCTGCCTGCACACCGCCGGCTCCGACGGCCGCCAGTTCCACCGCCTGATGGCCGATCCCCGGATCACGGCGAACCACCGCCTGATCGCCTTCGACATGCCCTGGCACGGCCGCTCGCTGCCCCCCGCGGGCGGTATCCCCGGCTCCTGGAGCCTGAACACCGACCTGTATGTCGAGCTCATCATGGGCTTCATCGCCGCCGCCGGCCTCGACAGGCCGATCGTGCTCGGCGCCTCGATGTCCGGTGAAATCTGCCTCGAACTCGCCTGCCGCCACCCCGAAGCCTTCACCGCCATCGTCGCCTGCGAGGCCAGCGAACGCATTGTCGGCCGCAAGACCCCCTACGCGTTCGATCCCAGGGTCAACCAGGTCAACTTCATCCCCGAATGGATCCTCGGCCTGATGGCGCCGCAAAGCCCGGCTGAACCCGCCATGGACGTCGCCTGGTGCTACGCCCAGGGCGGTCCGCACGTCTTCGCCGGCGACATCGACTTCTACGCCGGCGACTGGGACGCCCGCAATCGCGTCGGCTGCATCGACACGAATATCTGCCCGCTGTTCATGCTTACCGGCGAATACGACTACTCCTGCACCACGGAGATGTCGGCCGCCACCGCGGCCAGGATCCCTGGCGTGCGCTTCCAGGCGATGGAAGGCATGGGCCACTTCCCCTTCGCCGAAAACCCCCGCCTGTTCGCCGACTACCTGCTGCCGATCCTGGGGTCGTTGCCGGTCTAGGCAAGGCTGGGGCTCCGCCCCAGACCCCGGCAGGGCTCTGCCCTGCACCCGTGAGGGGACTCGTCCCCTCAACCCCATGGACTGGTTTCTTGGGAAGAGGGCCCAACCGACGAAGCCGTTGATGGGCTACGTCATGGCCCTCTTCCCAAGAAACCAATTTAAGAGGGTCAAGGGAACGAGTTCCCTTGCGGGGTGGAGGGGCAGCGCCCCTCCTGGGGCTTGGGGCGAAGCCCCAACCTTGCCTACACCCCGGCAGCCGCCCGGGCCGCCAGGCGGCCGCTGACAAAGGCCCAGCCGAGATGGTGGCCGTGGCCTTCCAGCAGCAGGCCGCCCTGGCCGTTCGATCCGGCGGCGTACAGGCCGGGAATGATGCTGCCGTCCCGGCGTGTCACTTCCATCTGTTCGGTGATCGCCAGGCCGCCGTCGGTGAACACCACGTGGCTGCGCACCGGCCCCAGCCCATAGAACGGCGGCTGGATCAACGCCCGCCGGTCGCCGCGCGGCACGCCGTCGAGGTTGTCGTTATAGGCTTTCAGCCCGCCTGCCAGGGAGCGCGGCCGCATGCCCATTTGCACCGCCAGGGCTTCCGGCGTGTCGGCACGGTGGAAGATGTCCCTCCGCGAGCGTCGGTAATCGTCAAGATAGGCATAGGCGATGCCCGGCGCGGTAGAGATATAGTTCGGCCAGGCCGAGAATTTATCCGCCACCGTCGCATCGAACACCAGGAACGCGAGCCCGCGAGGCTGGCGCGCGAGGTCGGCGGCGGGATGGTTCAGTTCGTCGGTGAACCGCGCCCCGCGGTGCGTCATCAGGATCGCGCCTTCCTGGAACAATGCGTTGGATGGGCTGACGGCGGTGGTCAGGAACTTCATCACGAAGGGGCGCAGGCGGTTCGGGGGCAGGGCCTCGAACGCCCACCGCATGGTGCGGCCGAGCTGCCGGCTGGGCGGCAGGCGCTGCAGCAGCGACGCCCTGCGCGGCGGCACGAAGCGCAGGATCGGGCCGCGGATGATGTCGCCGTTCACCACCGTGCCGCCATGCGCCAGCCCCACGGCGATGCCCTCGCCGGTCGCGTCCGGGTTCACCGCGGCCACCGCTCGCATTTCCGGTCCGCCGAAATGCTCCTTCATCGCGCGGCTGGCGCTGAAATCGCCGCCCGCCAGGATCACCCCCTGCCGCGCCCGCACGATTTCGGGCGCCTTTCCCGATGCGCGGGCGGACACGCCGACGATGCGGCCGCCTTCCTCGATCAACCCCTCCACCAGCGTATTCGTGCGGATCGTCACCCCCAGGGCGCGGCAATGCCGGCCAAGCCGATACGGAAACGCCCGCGAATTCGGCAGCACGTTATGCATCCGGGGTTGGCGGTGCGGCGGCTCGGGCATCGGGCCGGCGAATTCCAGTCCGGCGGCCATCAGCCAGTCCATGGTCTCTGTGATATGGTCCACCAGCAGCCGGCGCAGGGCCAGGTTGTCACGATTGGCACGGCTGCCGGCCAGGATCCCCAGATCCTCGAAATGCGCGTCCGGCGAGTCCTCGATGCCCGCGCGCCTCTGGTGCGGCGTGCCGGTGGCGGAGATCGAGCCCACCGACCAGGCGGTGCTGCCGCCGAGCCGGGCGTTCTTTTCCAGCAGCACGACTTTCCGGCCGAGCCGGGCGGCCTCGCCCGCGGCCGCCAATCCCGCCCCACCGCCGCCGACGACAACGATATCCGCTTCTGTGAGCATTTCACGGGCAACCTGTTGATGCGCGCGGCACGATAGCCAAACTTGTGCGCCGTTCACGTGAAAATTTGCAGAGATCCTGCCGGCGTGGGCACCGGCCGCAAGGGGCTGGTCAAAACCGCCGCCGCGGGCGAGGCTAAGTCTTTGATCAACCGGAGGCGCTCAGCATGTCCCATCTCACCCTCGCCCAGGCGCAGGAAATCGTCACCGTGGCGCTTGCCCATGCGCGATCGCAGAAATTCAGCCCGATGGGCGTCGCGGTGCTCGATGCTCGCGGCGCGCTGAAGGCGTTCGGCGCCGAGGACGGCACCAGCCTGAAACGCCCCGAAATCGCCATCGGCAAGGCGCACGCCGCCATTTCGCTCGGCATGGGCTCGCGCTCGCTGGCCAAGGCGGCGGTCGACCGGCCGCATTTCATCGCCGCGGTCACCCACGCCGCCGGCGGCTCGTTCATTCCCGTGCCCGGCGGCGTGCTGATCCGGGACGCGCACGGCGCGGTCATCGGCGCGGTCGGCGTCACCGGCGACACCTCCGACAACGACGAGGCGGCCGCCCTGGCCGGCATCGCCGCCACCGGCCTGAAGGCCGATCCCGGCGCCTGAGCGAGACGCAGACGCGTGAAGATATGGTACCAGAGCATGACGCGGATGAGCGAATGGGGCGCTTATCCGCGCGTGCTCCGCGCCATCCTCGACACGGTGAAGGACCCCGGCACCGAAATTACCGTCGCCGGGATCACCGATGTCGGCGGCGCCGGCGACCAGTATCGCTACCTGGAATTCCTCGAAACCGCCGAGGTGCTGCGCAATGCCCATCGCGCCCAGGCGGAAGGCTATGACGCCTTCCTGATCGGCAACATCGCCGATCCCGGTCTGCGTGAGGCGCGTGAGGCGGTGGACATTCCCGTGCTGGGCCTGTGCGAATCCGCGCTGCACGTCGCCTGCATCATGGGCGCCAGCTTTTCCCTGGTTACCATCAACCAGAAATTCACCCCCCGCATCGTCGAGAATGTCTGGCGCTACGGGCTGAAGGACCGCATGGCCGGCGTCGCGCGCATGAACGTCGCCCGCCTGATGGATCTCGGCCAGTGCTTCGACGATGCGGAGTCGCAGGCCCGCGTGCTCGCCCAGTTCAATGAGGCCGCTTCCCGCACCACGCAGGATGGCGCGGAGGTGGTGATCGCCGCCGGCGGCGTGGTGATGGCGCTGCTCGCCCATGCCGGCGTGCACCAGACGAACGACGGCGCCCCGATCCTGAATGGCATCACCAACCTGGTGAAGATGTCGGAGATGGCGGTGCGCATGAACCGCATCATGGGCGGGCGCTTCATCAGCAAGATCGGCACCTACGCCCCACCGCCGCCCGGCCAGATCGAAGAACTGCGCCGCCACTATGGCCCGGACATCTTCCCGAACGTGAAGCCGGCGTGAAGGTCTAGCCGGCCGATCGCCAGAGTAAAGGCAGCGACGACGTCGACATACGCGAGCGCCTCGGTCCTTTTGTCGGCGCGTGCCAACGTGGTCGAGTCTTGGCCTGGCGGCGATGCCGGCGCCATAGTTGGAGGCTAAAATCAAATCCGCCAATGGCGGCAAAAAGGGAAGGATCGGCTATGGCGAACGACACATCCGGCAAGCTCGCGGGGAAGATTGCCATCGTTACCGGCGCCAGCCGCGGGATCGGCCAGGCCATCGCTGAATTGTTCGCCGCCGAAGGTGCCAGCGTGGTCTGCGCCGCCCGCACGCTGAACGAGGGCGACCACCGGATGTTGGAAGGCTCCCTGTCGCGCACTGTGGACACCATCCGTGCCAAGGGCGGCGAGGCAAGCGCGGTCACCGCCGACGTCTCCACGGAGGCGGAATGCCTGGCGCTGGTGGCGCAGGCGCGGGCGCTGTACGGCCCGATCGACATCCTCGTGAACAACGCCGCGCTGAACTACTACATCCCCACCGCCGAGTACCCGACCAGCCGCTGGGCCCGCGCCTTCGCGGTGAACGTGCACGGGCCGTTCATCCTGTCCAAGGCGGTGCTGCAGGATATGATCCCGCGCCGCAGCGGCGCCATCGTCAATATCAGCTCCGGCGCCGCCATCGGTCCCGGCCGCGGCCCCTACGAGGACCAGACCGTCCGCGGTGGCGTTCTGTACGGCGCCACCAAGGCCGCGCTCGAACGCTTCACCCAGGGCCTGGCGCAGGAAGTGTCGCAGTACCAAGGCATTGCCGTCACCGCGCTCTCACCTTCCCGCGTGGTGCCGACGCCGGGCACCGTGCACTTCAAGCTGGTGGAGGGAATGGACGACCCGAAGGGCGAGCCGCCTTCCTACATGGCCCGCGCCGCGCTGCTGCTGGCCAGCGAGCCGGCCCCTGCCGTGAACGGCCGCGTCACCTACAGCCAGCAGATCCTCAAGGAATACGGGCTGATCGACCAAGCCTCGGGCCGCGGTGTGGACATCGTCGGTTCTGGCTATTCGCAGGTCTAAAGCAGTATCAGCCCGACTGGAATCGCGAAGCGATCCTAGGCTGATGAAATGGCTCGCTGAAAGATGACCAGAGCGTTTTCACTCTTCGTGAGAGCGCCCTGGTCGTGAAAGCGCTCTGGTCGGCCTATCGGCCCGAACCTTCAGGCCGGGCATCGGTCCGATTCAATTGTGCAACGCACAACCACAAATGGGTCGTGCATTGCGCAACACATATTCGAGGGGGAAACTCGATTACCGCAAGACACTCGCTCAAATCGGTGCTAAATCGAACTCCTTGTTCCCATGACTTCTGATCTCCTTATTAGGCGCATGGATGTGACGGTTCCGAAGGGACGCAATCGGCCCCTGCGTATAGAACGCATTTTGACGAGGCTCTCGTCATCGGCACCTGTCGGGCCGCGGTACTTCTGCCCATGACGGCCCATATGTTCGTGGCTTCCTCAACGACGGCGATGTTGCCACCGGTGCCGACCCCCCACGGCGGACTGCATGCGATCGAACGGCGCTTCCTGGTCATGCGCCGCGCGCCGCCCGACCTGTCCGGGGCCCTGCGCTGGGCGTTCGCGCATGTCACAGCACCGGGTGCGATCGCCCATGCGGATCCCGGCCCTGTCGCGTCCGATCTTCGCATCCAGCTGCTGCTCCAGGCGGGCCTGGCGGTCGCCGCGGCGATCGACGCCGAGGCCGTCCGCGCCGCCGCATCGGGACAGCGGGAACTGGCCTATCACAACCGGCATCATTTCAGCGAGGCAACCCTGGCGATGGGCTGGCTATGCGCCATCGCGCTGGCGCGGGGCACGATCTCGCTGCACCAGGCGGTGCTGGGCGTGGTCGCCATGGTCGGGCACGATTTCGGCCATGACGGATCCTGGAACCAGACCGGGGCACTGGAGGAACATGCCGCCGGCGCGGTCGCCGCCATCGCCGCCACGGTGGACGTATGCGCCGAGGACCGCCTTGCCCTGCGCGGCATCATCCTCGCCACAGCGCTGCCCGCGGTGCTGCAGAACAAAGCCCTCGCGGCGGAGCGCGAGCGCGCCGGCCTCCGTCAATCCGGGCTGGACGCGGTGCATCTGATGGCCAGCGAGGCCGACGTTCTGACCAGCCTGATGCCCGGCCTGGGCTGCCGGCTCGGTCATGCCCTGGCGGCGGAGTGGGCCGCCAATCCGGGCTCCCCGCCGCTTGATCCCGCGAGTTTCACCGGCCGCATCGCCTTCCTCCGGCTGCACGATTATCTCAGCGATGCGTCGATCGAGCTCGGCCTGTTGCGCCTGCATGTCAGCCAGGTAATGGCGTTCCGCCAGCTTGCGGTGATCTGGGGCCAGGCGGCCCAGCCGGAGGCGGGCGCCGCGATCCTGGACCGGCTGCCGCCGCGTCAGGCCGTGCGCGCCTTTGCCGCGGCCATGCTGCAGACCCGCAGCGGCCGGCAGCCGCCCATTCCCTTGGTGCGCCGCCTCAACTGACCCTTGCCGACAGTCCATGGTTGATTGACTTTGGCTGAGCGGCTGGGGCTGAGTGGCTGGGCAAAGCCCACACACGCCTTCATCCAGGGTGAAAGATCTCCGCCGATGCACTGGGACACGCTGGTTTTCATTTTCCGTGGCCTCGTCTCGGAATACATCATCCATGCCACCTGGGGCGACATTGCCGGCTATGCCGGCGACGTCCTGATCGTGATCTCGTTCTTCAAGACCACCATGATCCCGCTGCGCGCGCTCGGCGCGATGAGCAATCTCTGCCTGCTCGGCTACGGCTATCTGGATGCGCTGTATCCTACCATGGCGCTGAACGCCGTGCTGTTGCCGCTGAACCTGCTGCGGCTGCGCCAGATGATCAGGCTGGTGCGCCGTGTGCGCACAGCCGCCGAGGGCAACCAGACCATGGACTGGCTCCGCCCCTACATGAAGCGGCGCGCCTGCCGCACCGGCGAGGTGCTGTTCCGCAAGGGCGATACCGCGGACTGCGTGTTCTACACCGTGTCCGGCCGGTTCCGGCTGAAGGAGATCGGCCTCGAA
>JBBIQA010000135.1:0-12371 GCA_037442565.1 Rhodospirillales bacterium | reverse complement strand
CGCGCCGCCACCCCAAATCCGCAAATGCGATTCCCCTGCCACAAGGGGGAGGGGAGACGGAAGGCGGGATTGGTTTCAGGCCATGATATAGAGGCCGGAAAAACATGCCGTGAGACGATGGCGAGATTTCGGCCGCTGGCCGGGACCCGTCGGGCAGTCGGGTGAAGGAAGCAAGGCCAGTGGGCAGAGCCCCTGGCCTTCCTTTCTCTCCCCCCGACTCAGCCGCGGGCGGCTTTGTGGTATTCGGGGTTGGGCATCATATCCAGCGCGTGGGCCATGCGGTTGGACAGGTTGTAGAAGGCGACCGTTTCAGACAGGTCGAAGATGTCCTCGTTCGTCAGCCCGGCCGCGGCCAGCCCGGCGCGGTCGGCGTCGGCGATGTCGTGCGGGGTTACGGTGAGCTTCCAGGCGAAGTCCAGCATGGCGCGCTGGCGCGGATCCAGATGGGCAGCGCGGTAGTTCAGCGCCATCATCTCGCCGAGTTCCGGGTCGCCGGAAAGCTGGCGGACGGCGGCGCCGTGGGCGACGAGGCAGTAATAGCAGCGGTTGGCGGAGGAGACGACCACCGCCACCATCTCCCGCTCCAGCTTGGACAGGCCGGATTGGGAGAGCATCAGCTCGTTGTACATGGCCATGAAGTTGCGCAGCCGCTGCGGCCGCAGGCTGTAGGCCTGCAGCACGTTGGGCACCAGGCCGAGTTTTTCCGACGCTTTCTTCCAGACGATCTGCAGATCGTCGTCGAGGCTCGCGGCGTCGGGGACGCCGAGTTTGGAGATGTGGCCTGGCTGCGGCATGGAACTTCCTCCCTTACGCGTAGATTTCCTTGTTCACCACGTTGTCGATGTTCGGCGCGCCGTCCAGCACCGAGAGGATGTTGCGGGCGGTGGCCTGGGCCATGCCGATGATCGATTCCACGGTGACGCCGGCCACGTGCGGGGCGGCGAAGACGCTGTCCAGGCTGAGGATCTTCTTGGAGGCGGGGGCGGGTTCGACGTCGAACACATCGAGGCCGGCGCCGCGCAGATGGCCGGATACCAGGGCGTCGTACAGGTCGTCCTCGTTGACGATGCCGCCGCGGGCGGTGTTCACCAGGCCGGCGCCCTTTTTCATCTTCGCCAGGCGGGCGGCGTTGAACAAGTCGATCGTGGCGGGGGATTTCGGGCAGTGGATGGTGACGTAGTCGGCGCGCGGCAGGGCGGCATCCAGGTCGGTGACGGCCTCATAGCCGGCGGCGGTGATGGTGGCGGCGGGCATGAACGGATCGTAGACGAGCACGTCCATCTCCAGCGCGGCGAGGCGTTTGGCGGAGCGGCTGCCGATGCGGCCGAAGCCGACGACCAGCGCGGTCTTGCCGGCGAGCTGGGAGGGCACGGTGGTGAAGCGGTCGTTCCAGCGGCCTTCCTTCACCAGGCTGTCGAGCTCGGCGACGCGCTTGGCGATGGCCATGATGAAGAACACCGCCTGCTCGGCGACCGAGGTGGAGTTGGCGATGCCGGTGGTCAGCAGCGGGACCTTGCGGGTGTTGAGGGCGGGGATCTCCACGGCGTCGAAGCCGACGCCGATGCGGGCGACGACCTGCATGGCGGGGGAGGCGTCGAGCTCGGCCTGGCGGTACGGGGTGGCGGACAGGGCGATGCCGGACACGTCGGCCAATAGCGGCAGCAGGTCGGCCTGGGAGATGGCGGTCGGGTAGACGACGACCTCGATATCGCCGCGCGCGCGCAGGATGTCGACGCCTTCGCGGCCCATGTTGGAGGGCACCATCACGCGGTGTTTGTTCGTGGCCATGCTTGGGTTCCTTTACTCGGATAGGTCAGCGCTGGTTGCGCTGGAGATTGGCGACGTAGGTGCGGTTCCAGGCGGGTGTAATCATCACCTCGGGAATGCACAAATGCGGCGGCAGGCAGGCGATGTAGCGGATCAGGTCGCCGCAGTCCTCGGACTGCACGAGGCGGGCGCGTTCCTCGGGGGTGACGGGGATGGGGCGCTTGTCGAGGATGGGGGTGGCGACCTCACCGGGCAGGATGACGGAGGAGCGGATGCCGTGGATGCATTCCTCCATGTTGATGGTGTGGCTCATCGCCACCACGCCGTGCTTGGCGGCGGTGTAGATCGGCCCCGACAGGCCGCCGATGAAGCGCCCGGCCATGGAGGCGGTGTGGATCAGCAGGCCGTCCTTCTGCGCGCGCATGAAGGGCAGGGCGACGGTTGCGCAGTAGAGGGCGGATTTCAGGTTGCCGTCGACCAGGGTGTCGATGCCCTCCGGCGTCAGTTTGTTCCAGTGCCGGTCGGTGATGTTGATGCCGGCGTTGTTCACCAGGATGTCGAGCCGGTTGAAGGTTTCGCCGATGAAGGCGCCGACGCGTTGCACCTCGGCGGATTTCATCAGGTCGGCGGGCTGGATTTGGGCCTGCCCGCCGGCGGCGCGGATTTGGGCGGCGGTGTTTTCCAGGTTCTCGGCGCGCCGGCCGGTCAAGACAAGGATGGCGCCTTCCTGGGCGAGCGCGATGGCGGCGGCCTCGCCGATGCCGGTGCCCGCGCCGGTGACCCAGGCGATCTTGCCGGCGAGTTGCTGTGCCATGTTTCCGTTCCCCCGTTGACGCGGGCGGCATTCAAGGGGTTTGGCTGGCGTTGGGCAAGGGCTGGCGTTGGGCAAGGGCTGGGGTGCCGGCCCGGCGGTGTCAGGCGGCGGGCGAAGCGTGCTAGACAGGGCGGAACGCAATGTTGGAGTGAACGATGCCCGATTTCGTTGTCTCGGATATGAGCTGTGAGGCCTGTGTGCGGTCGATCACCAAGGCGGTGCAGGCGGTGGACCCGGCGGCCGTGGTGGCGGCGGACCTGGCCAGCAAGCGCGTGCATATCGACAGCGCGGCCCCGGCCCCGGCGCTGGCGAATGCGATGGACGAGGCCGGCTTCACGGTCGCGGCGGCCTGATCCCGGCGCCCTACTATTTGCCCGGGGGCTATTTGCAGGGAAAGCGTTCCGACAGGAAGGTGAACAGCCCGTCGGTCGCCGGCAGCGCCTGGTTCTTCGGGATGGCGCGGGTCCATTTGACGAACTCGGCCATGGTGGCCTCGCGGGTCGGGGCCGGGTTCGGCATGCAGATCCGCCTCTTGCCGACCGCCGCCTCCCGCTTCAGTTCCATGGTCAGCGCGCCCTGGGCGTAGCCGTGGCAGAAATTCTGCCGCTCCGGGCCGGTGGGGTCGGTGCGCGGGGCGGCGCAGAGGTCCGCGAGGTCGCCGGCGGTGCGCACTTCGATGCGCGCGTCGGGTGGCGCGGCCCGGGTGGGAGATGTGGCGGCCAGCAGGACAAATCCGGCGGCGAAGGCAAGAATCGATCTTGGCATGGTTGTTCCTGGATGCTGTCAGGGTTTGCAGGGGAAGCGCTGCTGCAGGAATTGCAGCAGGCCGTCGATCACCGGGGCCGACCGCATGGGCGGCAGCGCCTTGGTCAGCTGCACGAAGCCGTCCATGGTCTCGCCGACCGGCGGCGGCGGGTTTGGGGGGCAGAAGAACCTGGCCCCGCCGGCCGCCTGCTGGCGGTCGGCGATGGCCATGACGCCCAGCGCGAAGCCGAGGCAGATGTTGCGGCCGGGTTGTCCTCCGGCGTCGTTTGGCGTGGCGGCGCAGAGATCCGCCAGATCTCCGGCGGACAGGATGACCGGCGGAGCGTCCGCGGCGGGCGCCGGACCGGCCGCCTGGACCAGGCCGGGCAGCAGGGCGAGTGCCGCCGCAACCGCCAGGAAGCGGGGACGGGATGGGGGGGAAGGTCTTGGGTTCATGCCGTCTGTGCCTTCCATCGCTCGAAGCCCGTGCGCCGCAGCTCGCAGGCCGGGCAGGCGTCGCAGCCATAGCCCCAGGGGTGCAAGGTGGAGCGGTCGCCGAGATAGCAGCTGTGGCTGCCGGTGCGTATCAGCTCCACGAGCTCTACGCCGCCCAACGAATGGGCAAGTTCCCAGGTGGCGGCCTTGTCGCGCCACATCAGCGGGGTCTCCAGCACGAAGCGGCGCTGCATGCCGAGGTTGAGCGCCAGCTGCATCGCCTTGATCGTGTCGTCGCGGCAATCGGGGTAGCCCGAGTAGTCGGTCTCGCACACGCCGGTGACGATGCGCCGCAGCCCGCGGCGGTAGGCGATGGCGGCGGCGTAGGTCAGGAACAGCAGGTTGCGGCCGGGAACGAACGTGTTGGGCAGTCCGTCCGCGCTCATGGCGAAGGCGGTTTGCGTGGTCAGCGCCGTGGCGCCGATCCCCGACAGGGAGGTGGCCATGTCCACGATATGATCGGCGCCGAGCCGCCGGCCCCATTTCCGTGGATGCAGGCCGGAGATCCCCTGGCGCAGCGGCGCGCGGCACTCCATCTCGATGGCGTGGCGTTGGCCGTAGGCGAAGCCGACGGTCTCCACGAGGTCGTAGCGGTCGAGCGCCCAGGCCAGGCAGGTGGCGGAGTCCTGTCCGCCGGAAAACAGGACGAGGGCGCTTTCGGGGGTTCTCTCTGGCGCGCTCACTTGCGCGCTCCCTGGCGCGCCCTCCGGCGCGGTATCATCGATCATGTCTCGGTTGCCTTCATCGCAGAGCCCTTCGCAGCATCATCGGACCATCTTATAGAGCCCAGCTTGAAAGGCAGGGATATGGACATCGATTTCTCGGAAGACGAGATCCGCCGCTATTCCCGTCACATCCTGCTGCAGGAGGTCGGCGGCACCGGGCAGGCGCGGCTGAAGGCGGCCAAGGTGCTGGTGATCGGCGCCGGCGGCCTGGGCAGCCCGCTGGCCTTGTATCTTGCGGCGGCCGGGGTCGGCACGATCGGCATCGTCGATGACGACCGCGTGGAGATTTCCAACCTGCAGCGCCAGATCGCCCACACCACGGCACGGATCGGCACCGGCAAGGCCGCCTCGGCGGCCGAGGCGGCGCTGGCGATCAACCCGGACGTGCGGATCGAAACCCACCCCTTCCGGCTGACCCCGGCCAACGCGACGGAGTTGATCAGCCGCTACGACATCGTCTGCGACGGCACCGACAATTTCGGCACCCGCTTCCTGGTCTCCGATGCCTGCGTGCTCGGCCGGCGCACCCTGGTGTCCGCCGCGGTGCTGCGGTTCGAGGGCCAGCTGTCGGTGTTCAAGCCGCACGCGCACGCCCCCGGCGAGCCGGCCGGCCCCTGTTACCGCTGCCTGTATCACGAGGCCCCGCCGGACGGCATGGTGCCGACATGCTCGGAGGCAGGCGTGCTCGGCGCCGTGACCGGCGTGATGGGCACACTGCAGGCGACGGAGGTGCTGAAGGAGATCCTCGGCATCGGTGACAGCCTGTCCGGCCGGCTGCTGATCTGGGACGCGCTGGCCACCCGCTTTCGCACCGTGCGGCTGCGCGCGGATCCGAAATGCCGGTCGTGCGGGCCGGATGCGGTGATCACCGATTTGTCCGCTCACGCAGATACGTCCGGTCCCGCCTGTGCCGTCTGAGGCGCCCCCGAACCTTGGCATCCTGCTGCTGTCGGGATCGCATGACCGGGCGCATTACGCCTTCGTCCTGGCCGCCGGCGCGGCGGCGTTGGGCCGGCAGGTGGTGCTGTTCGCCAGCAACGCCGGCTGCCGGGCGCTGCTGGCGGACTGGTCCGGCCTGGCCGACGCGGCGCGCGACGAGCGGGTGCGCCAGGCGGGGGTGGCCGGGCTGGACGAGCTGCGAGAGGCCTGCGCCGAGATGGGCGTGCGCCTGATCGCCTGCGAGGCCGGGCTGCGGGCTGAGGCGATCGAGGCGTCCGGATTGCTGCCCGGGGTGGAGGTCGCCGGGGTCGCGACCTTTCTGTCCGCGGTCGGTGCCGGGCAATTGGCGACGATCTGAGCCGGACGCCGTGCAACCGACGCGGAACCCCTTGACCCGATTCGGCGATTCTGGGCACGCATAGCGCATGACAGTCCAGTTCACGGCGGTCGGCCTACGGGGATGGCGTGCGCGGCTGGCCTGCGCGGCGTTTCTGCTGCTCGGGTTGGTGCCGGTGGCGTGGGGCCAGCCCACTGGTACCTCCCCCGCTCCTGCAACCGGCAGCTTGCACGCGCCGGCGAAGCAGAAGCCGGCGAAGGCCGCCGCTCCGACAGCGCCCCTGGCCGCGCCGCGCCCGGTCGTGCGGGAAGAGAAGGCGAAGCCCACGCCGCTGGTGAAGTCGAAGGGCCCTGTGCACGCCCAGCCGGTCCGTAAACCGGCCCAGAATGCGGTCTCGAAGCCGGTCTCGAAGCCGGGTGCCCCCGGCCCCAAGGGCGGAACCCAGCCTGCCGCGAAGAGCGCGGCCAAGCCGGCAGCGGGCGCGGCTGCCGTCGGGGCCGCGGCCGGGGCAGCGGCCGGCGCGGCGATCGCCGAGCCGGTACCCCAGGTCGAGCCGACCAAGGGCACCGTGACTGGAATGCCGCTGCCGCGTTTCGCCGCGCTGCGCTCCGACGAGGTCAATCTGCGCACCGGGCCGGGCGTGCGCTACCCGATCGAGTGGGTCTACAAGCGCCGTGACCTGCCGGTGGAGATCGAGCGGGAGTTCGAGGTCTGGCGCCTGGTGCAGGACCAGGACGGCGTGAAGGGTTGGGTGCACCAGGCCACCCTGACCGGACGGCGCAGCTTCGTGGTCACCGGAGCCGAGCGGATCCTGCGCAACCGGGGTACCGCCGACGCATCGGCGGTCGCCCGGCTGGAACCCGGCGTCGTCGGCCGCATCCGCAGCTGCGAAGCGACCGCCGAATGGTGCCAGGTGCAGGTCGGCGACTACAGAGGCTGGCTGAAGCGCGATGAGTTCTGGGGTATCCTGCCGGACGAGGCGATCAACAACTGAGGCTTTGTTTGGCCGCCGGTAGGCGGTAGGCTTCGCCGCAGACAAACCCGGGATGCCTCCCATGCCAGACACCTATCCTCACGCGACCACCGACGACCTTCCGCGTGCGATGCACGACCTTGGCGGTGCCACGAAGTTCATGTGCGAGCCGGTCGATATCGAGCCGCATGCGCTGACCGATTTCGACAAGGAGGTGGACGCGCTGCGCCAGATCCTCGGCGCCAGGAAGATCATGGGCGTGGACGAGCTGCGCCGCTGCATCGAGGCGATCCCCGAGGCGGATTACCTGCGCCTGAGCTACTACCGGAAATGGATCCGCTCGATCACCGACAACCTGCTGCAGAAGGGCGTGTTCACCGAAGCCGAACTCCGCGCCGAGCTGGAGCGCGGTTGATGCTGGCCCTCGGCGCGCAGGTGCTGGTGAAGAACGACTGGCCCGAAACCCGCGGCCCCTGCCACATCCGCACGCCGCATTACCTGCGCGGCCATCGCGGCGTGGTGGTTCGCCAGTTCGGCGCCTATCCCAATCCCGAGGACCTCGCCTTCGCCCGCCCCGCCGCGCCGGTGCCGCTGTATCACGTGGCGTTCTCCCGCCGGGACATCTGGCCCGAGGGATCGGACCGGGACGAGTTGCTGGTCGAAATCTACGAACATTGGCTGGAGCCGACAGGAGCCGCATCCCGATGAGCCATATCCTGGAGACCGACGGTGAGCGCCTGCTCGTCGCGGTGCGCAACCTGCTGGAGGCCAAGGGGCTGGTGAGCACGGCGGAAATCGCCGAGCGCCGCGCCATCACCGATGCCGCCAATCCCGGCCAGGGTGCCCGCATGGTCGCCAAGGCCTGGACCGATCCCGCCTATCGCGCCGCGATGCTGTCGGACGGCGCGCAGGCGGCGGAGGCGCTGGGCATTCCGATGCGCGGCATGCCGCCGCTGGGCGTGCTGGAGAATACCGAGGAGGTGCACAACCTCGTCGTCTGCACCCTGTGCAGCTGCTATCCGCGCGCGGTGCTGGGCTACCCGCCGTTCTGGTTCAAATCCGCCGCCTACCGTGCCCGGGCCGTGCGCGACCCGCGCGGCTTGCTGGCGGAATGGGGCACCCATCTGCCCGAAACCAGGAAGCTCCGGGTGGTGGACTCCACCGCCGATTACCGTTGGATGGTGCTGCCCATGCGTCCGGCCGGTACCGAGGGCTGGAGCGTGGAGAAACTCGCCTCCATCGTGCGCGAGGGCGACATGATCGGCGTGACGGTGCCGACAGTCTGACCGTCCGGCTTCGCCGGTAGGGACGAACGGAGCCATAAGGGGGGATCATGAAACCGGAACTCACGCTACTGGTCTGCGCTGTCGTTCTGGCCTTTGTCCAGCTACTGGCCGCCGTTCTCGGCGCGATGCAGCAGGCCGGGCTGCCGGCCCTGCTCGGCAACCGCGAGGGGTTTCCCGAGATCACCGGCTGGGCCGGGCGGGCGCAGCGCGCGCACCGCAACATGATCGAGAACCTGGTGCTGTTCGCCGCCCTGGTGCTGGCGGCCGCAATTGCCGGGCGGACCAACGGCCAGACCCTGCTCGGCGCGCAGATCTTTGTCTGGGCCCGGCTGGCCTATGCGGTCATCTACGTGATCGGGCTGCCGCTGCTGCGCACCGTGTCCTGGGCGGTGTCGGTGATCGGCATGGCGATGATCGCCGCGCAGCTGTTCTGACCGCCCGCGGCCCTTGTCTGGACATCCCTGCATGACCCAGCCACCCGGCATCAATCGGATGAAGGCGAAGCTGGCCGCCGGTGAGGTCGTGACCACGTTCATGGTCACGATGCCGAGCGTTGCGATGGTGCAGATCCTCGCCGGCAGCGGCGCCGACTGCCTGATCATCGACATGGAGCACGGGCCGATCGACATCGCCAGCGTGCACGCCATGGTGGCCGCGACGCAGGGCACCGGTGCCACGCCGATCGTGCGGGTGCCCTGGACCGAGCCCTGGCTGGTGAAGCCGGTGCTGGACACCGGGGCGATGGGGATCAACTTCCCGATGGTCTCCAGCGCCGAACTAGCCCGCGCCAGCGTGGCCGCCGTGCGCTATCCGCCAGACGGCGTGCGCGGCGTCGCGCCGTCCTATGCGCCGCTGCGCTGGGGCGTGCCGTTTCCCGAGTATTTGAAATTGGCGAACCGCGAGATCCTCAACGTCATCACCATCGAGGACCCGGAGGCGGTGCGAAATCTGGACAGCATTCTGGCCGTTCCCGGCATCGACGTGGTGGCCCTCGCCTCGTTCGACATGTCCATGGCACTCGGCGTGCCCGGGCAGATGGACCATCCCGATTTGCGGTCGCTGCTTGCCCAGGCCGAGGCGAAAGTCCGGGCAGCCGGCATACCGCTCGGGGGCGTGGCATTGACGCCGGAGGCCGCGCGGGCGAGGCGCGAGGCCGGCTACCAGATGCTGCTGGTGGGTTTCGATGTCAGCCTGGTGGGTGCCGCCGCACGGCAGGCGGTGGACAACGCCCGGAGCTGAGTCATCGGGGCTGGATCACCGGCGCTGAATTACCGGGGCTGAGCCTGGCCGGATCAGTCCCGCTTCTGCATCCGCTCGGCGACCAGCCCGGCAACCAGCGCCGCCAGCAGCAGGGCCGCCTTGTTCTGGCTGAACAGGTTGCTGGCCGCTGCCAGCATCGCGGCAGCCGGATCGCCGCTGGCCGGCGGGGTTGCCGCGCCCGGCTTGCGCTTGGCGTTCATCGCCAGCCAGGCGCCCAGCAGCAGCAACAGCGCCAGGACAACAAAGGCGCCGGCAACCACAAGGGATGCGGCGGCGGAACCGAGCGAGGCGGCCGCGAAAATCCACAGCGCCGCCCCGGCCAAGCCGATGGCCACCAGCAACGCCAGACATGCCAGCAGCAGGCAAACCCACGCCACCGCCGCCCGCCCGGCCGCGGCGGCGATCCGCCTGCCGTCGAGCGCGGGGGTCAACAGACCCAGCAACAGCCGGATGATGGCGGCGATCGGCATCTTAATTCGGTGCGATAATGGGGATCAGCGCGCCAGCAAGCGGCTGGCGATGAACCCGATCGAGAAGGCCAGCAACAGCGTCGTCAGCGGACGCTCGTCGATCTCCTGCGCCAGGGCTTTCGCGCCCCGCCCGGCCTGGGCCGAAGCCTGGCCGTAAATATCCGCGGCCCGGCCGCTGAGCTGCTCCGCCGCTGCCCGGACATTGCCTGGCGCGGTGTCCTTGAGGTCGGCGAGCAGGGCCGCGAGATCCCGCTTCAGGGCGGCGAGGTCGCTCGCGATGGCATCCAGTGTTTTCGGGGCCTCGGGATCCGTTGTGGTCGGCATGGCAACCTCCTTCATCCGATGTCTGTCTAATGTTAGCACACTGGATCAACCTGAACGAGCCGTCGGCCAGGCTAAAGCGGGGACGATGGCGAACCCCGCGCAGCGCATAAAGTACCGGATCGACCAGATTGCCCCCTCGCCTCCGGCTTCACCCTGGGACATCCTGGCGGGACAAAACCGACCGGAGGGAAAATCCATGCTTCGCATCCACGGCTCTGCCCGCTCGCGCGCCATCCGCACGCTCTGGATGGCGACGGAATTGAACCTTCCCTACGAGCAGATCGACCTGGCCCCGCGCTCTCCGGCTACCCGGACCCCAGAATTCCTGGCGCTCAATCCGAACGGCGCCGTTCCGGTGATCGAGGACGACGGCTTCGCCCTGTCGGAATCGATGGCGATCAATCTCTACCTCGCGAAGAAGCACGGCGGCGGATTGTACCCCGCCACATCCCAGGAGGAAGCGCTTGCCTGGCAATGGAGCTTCTGGACCGTCGACCGCATCGACCGCCAGCTCGTCACCTACGCCAGCCACGCCTTCGTGCTGCCGCCAGCCGAGCGCGACCCAGCCGCCGCGGCCGCGGCCTGGGCGCAGATCGAGCCGGCACTGGGCGTGCTGGAGGCCGCGCTGACCAAATCGTGCTGGCTCGCCGGCGATGCCTTCACGGTCGCCGACCTGAACGTGGCGGCGGCGATGTACCGCGCGCTGTTCATGGACCTCGGCAAATGGCCGCACGTGCGGGACTGGCTGGCGCGCTGCTGGGACCGCCCGGCGGCGAAGAAGGCGCGGGCGATGCGGGAGTAGCTGGTGATCCGACAAGACGAAACGTGGGGACGGGATAGCAACCCAGGCCATAATTCCGCATCGTTTCTCCATCTCAACGTAGCCAACGAGGTTACAGACCCGATTTAAAAACTATACAATGGGAAGGACTTGCATATTTTATGTCGTTTACAAGGATGAAGTGAAGCACGTAAGGCTGCATCTGGCCCGGTTTGGCTGGTGCGCTCCTGGCGTCGATTATGATCCGGCCTTCTCGTGTCGGGCAGGTACGCGGCTCAACAACGCAATCAAGGCTTATCTTGATAGATTGGAGGGGGTTGTGCCGCTCGGATCTCAGGAATTCGGCTGCACTGCCTTCACCGGTATGCTGGACTATCTTAAGCTTGCTGAGAGCGATGCCGCCAAATACGGTATCGAAGATTAGAGCTATCCTCGTTGGGTCAAATGAAATGAGTAATAAAATGACTGAATACGAGACGTCTGTCATCATTCCAACCCTAGGTCTCGCGGGTAGGTCCGCCAGCCTCGATCGCGCCATCGCCAGCGTGCTAGGTCAAAAAAAAATCTCCGCGCTTCCGATCGTCGTGCTAAATGGAAGTCGATTTGATCAATCCGTGTTACGCGCTCTTAATGATAGGTCAGACATCAAATTCTTAAAAATCGACACCGCAAGTCCAGTTGCAGCCCGGCTGTATGGAAGGAAACGGATCTCGACTCCGTTCTTCGGATTTCTTGATGACGATGATGAACTTTTGCCGGACGCGCTTTGCACGCTTCGTGACTATTTCATTCGACACCCTGAAACAGATGTTGTGGCCGGGAACTACCTCAATGATATCGCCGGCGTCCGACAACCCGGATTGAGACAAGAAACGTTACGAGAACCCGACCACGCCCTGGCGCTGATGAAAGAACAATGGTTGCCTTCAGGCGGAGCCATGTTCAAAGCAAGCACCACCAACGAGCAGTTTTTTGATATTCCATTCGATCATCTGGAATGGACATGCACCGCCATTTTGCTGGCTTTATCTAAAAATATAATTCGCGTCCCAGACAGGATTTTCATAAGAAATATCGGTACGGTGGGGCAGATGACTCAGTCTGCTGATTATGCTCGTGATAGTATTCGGGCGCTCGAATGGATATCACAGCTCAATTTATCAACTCACGTCCGCAACCTGCTGCAAGAGAAGATTTGCAGTTCATTACACACCGCCTCAGACATTGAAATCAAATTGGGTAATTCGTTCGCGGCATGGCGCTACCATTTCAAATCTCTAGTGAAGCCTGGAGGGATGAAGTATCTAACTTTTACCCGCCACCTGTTGATTGGACATTTTGTTACATTGCTCCAAGGCAAGCGGAAACGGTCCAGTGGCTAAAGTCTGACTGTGTTGAGACGGTAATTACCTGACAGTTGACCAGGCCGGCGGGGCCTCCTTGCTTCGCCGCGCTA
>JBBIQA010000134.1:8391-12395 GCA_037442565.1 Rhodospirillales bacterium | reverse complement strand
GAAACCACCGCTCGGGATGGTAAGGCCGTTCTCAAGCGTGCCGCCCGCATAAGAGACTGTGCGGAATGTGTAATTTCCCGCAGCGAGCGTGAATGTTTCGGTGTCGACATGGGCGTCATTCGAGAAACTGCCGGTGAACGACAGGCCGAACGCGGCTGCATTGCCGGGAGCGGGAGCCATAGCGATGGCAACCCCAAGTGCCATACCAGCCAACAAAGTCGATTTGATCCATTTCTGTTTCATCGGATATTGCCTTTCCCGCTTTGGTTGCACTACAACCATAAGTCTGTGACCATAGAATTTATCACTCCCGTACGGGCAAGACCGACCTGTATGCACCCAGTCTTCTTGCCGACGGAGACATTTATTAACCTTTCCGCTCCGGGATGAAATTAACCTACGTTAATATTGGGCCAATTATTTATCGATAAATAACACAAAGTGATCGCGCCGACCTGTCTCACACGACGGATCGCCACCAATCCGTTACAATTGATAATATCGGCACCTGCTTTCGCAGGGGTCCGCCTTAACCTCGCGCCCGGATAGGCAACCCTGTGTCGAGGCCGGACCGCACCGGGTCCCCGGAAGCGCCTGTCTTGACCGGAACTTCTCGGCCGACGCATGTAGAATGGGTAGCGACAATCATGATCACCACAACCGAAGATCAGGTGTTGACGCTTTCCGCCACCCCGGGTTCATCGTATGCCTGGATCTACCCCCGAAACGCCCGCCCCGAGGCCAGCCGGATGCGCTCTCCCGCCGACAGCATCGACCGCCTGCGCCTCGCCCGCACCGAGGGCGTCGGCCCGGTGACCTATCGCCGCCTGCTGCGCCGCTATACCACCGCCGCCGAGGCGCTCGACGCACTGCCGGAACTGGCCCGGGCGGGCGGGCGGACTTCTCCGCCCGGCATCCCCGCCAAAGCCGCGATGCAGCGGGAAATCGACCGGCTACACCAGCGCGGGGCGCAACTGGTGTTCCTGGACACGCCGGCCTATCCCGCGCTGCTCGCCCTGCTGGACGACGCGCCGCCCGTCATCGCCGTGCTGGGGGACCTGGCCTGCCTGCACCGAAGCTGCGTCGCCCTGGTCGGCGCCCGCAACGCCTCAGCCAACGGACAGCGAATGGCGGAAAACCTGGCGCGGGAGCTTGCCGCGGCCGGCCTGACCGTGGTTTCCGGCCTCGCGCGCGGCATCGACGCCGCCGCCCATCGCGGCGCGCTGGCCGCCGGGCCGGATGGCCGCACCGTCGCCGCCATCGCCGGCGGCCTGGATGTCCCCTATCCGCCCGAGCACGACGATCTGCAGGCCCGGATCGCCGAGGGTGGCGCCGTGGTGGCCGAGGCACCCCTTGGCACGGCACCGCAGGCACGCCATTTCCCCCGCCGAAACCGGGTGATCGCCGGCCTGTCCCTCGGGGTCGTGGTGGTGGAGGCCGCACTGCGCTCCGGTAGCCTGATCACCGCCCGCCTGGCGCAGGAGAACGGGCGGGAGCTGTTCGCCATCCCCGGCTCCCCGCTCGACCCGCGGGCCCGCGGCTCCAACGACCTGATCCGCCAGGGCGCGCATTTGACCGAAACCGCCGGGGACGTGCTCGCCAATCTGCCGGACCACCCATCGCGAGAGGGGCTCGCGCGGGACCCATTGTTCGCCGAGGGACGGCGTTCCGACCCGGCCTTCGCCACTGGAAAAACCCCACCTGGACAGCTCTCCGAACCCGCCCAAAGCGGTGCCGAGCCGGAAGAAACCGCGGCTGACCTCGGCCGCGCCCGCTCACAGATCCTTGATTTATTAGGCCCTTCACCATCCTTGGTTGACGATCTCATCCGGCGCTGCCAGTTCTCTGCGGCTGCCGTCATGGCGGTACTGCTTGAATTAGAGCTCGCCGGCCGGGTCGAGGCCCTGCCGGGCAACCGGGTCGCGCTGCTGTCAAACTGACCACTGCCACCCCCCATTGCCACGTAGGGGACCGCCGAACGGATCCCAGCGATACAGCACCCTAGCGAGCAAGAATGACCGACGTCGTCGTCGTAGAATCGCCTTCCAAGGCCAAAACCATCAGCAAATACCTGGACGGGAACTTCACCGTGCTGGCCAGCTTCGGCCATGTGCGCGATCTCCCGCCCAAGGACGGCTCGGTGCGCCCGGACCAGGATTTCGCCATGGACTGGGAAGCCGATGAGCGGGGCAACCGCCAGGTCACGGCCATCGCCAAGGCGCTGAAGGGCGCGAAAACGCTGTACCTCGCCACCGATCCGGATCGCGAGGGGGAAGCGATCTCCTGGCATATCCGCGACATGCTGGCGGAGAAACATGCCCTGAAGGGGGTGCAGGTTCACCGCGTCGCGTTCAACGAGATCACCCGCAGCGCCGTGAAAACCGCCATGGCGCATCCGCGCGAACTCGACCAGCCGCTGATCGAGGCGTATCTGGCCCGCCGGGCGCTCGACTATCTCGTCGGCTTCACCCTGTCCCCGGTGCTGTGGCGCAAGCTGCCCGGATCGCGCTCTGCCGGCCGGGTCCAGTCCGTCGCGCTGCGGCTGATCTGTGAGCGCGAAGCGGAGATCGAGGCTTTCCGCAATCGCGAATACTGGACCATCGAGGCGCTGTTCACCACGCCCGGCGGCGCCCCATTCACCGCCCGTCTGACCCATCTGAACGGCAAGAAGCTCGACCAGTTCGACCTTTCGAACGAGGCGCTGGCACTGGCCGCCAAAAAAGCGGTCGAGGCCGGTGAGTTCAGCGTCGGCACGGTTGAAAGGAAGCGCGTCAAGCGCAATCCGCCCGCCCCGTTCACCACGTCCACGATCCAGCAGGAAGCCTCCAGAAAGCTCGGCTTCGGCGCCCAGCAGACCATGCGCCTGGCGCAGCAGTTGTACGAAGGCGTGGAACTGGACGGCGAGACCACCGGCCTGATCACCTATATGCGTACCGACGGCGTGCAGATGGCGCGGGAAGCCGTGCTGTCCATCCGCGACCACGTCAAAACCGCCTACGGCGCCGACTACATCCCGGCCGCGCCGCGCGAATACACCTCCCGCGCCAAGAACGCGCAGGAAGCGCATGAGGCGATCCGCCCGACGGACGTCGCCCGTACGCCCGAAAGCGTCGCCCGCTACCTGAACGCGGACCAGCGCCGCCTGTATGAACTGGTCTGGAAACGCGCCGTCGCCTCGCAGATGCAGTCGGCCGAACTCGACCAGGTCAGCGTCGATGTGGTTGACGAGAAGGGTCAAACCCTGCGCGCCACCGGCTCCATCGTCGCCTTCGACGGCTTCCTGAAGCTGTACCGCGAGGACACCGACGATACCGATTCGGATAAAGCCGAGCAGGACGATAGCAAGATGCTGCCGCCGATGGCCGAGCGCGATCCGCTGCGCCGCGGCGAGGTCAGCGCCCTGCAGCATTTCACCCAGCCGCCGCCGCGCTACTCCGAGGCCAGCCTGGTCAAGAAGATGGAGGAGCTCGGCATCGGCCGCCCGTCCACCTACGCCTCCATCCTGACCGTGCTGCAGGACCGCAACTATGTGCGCCTGGACAAGAAGCGCTTCGTGCCGGAAGACCGCGGCCGCCTCGTCACCGCCTTCCTGACCAGCTTTTTCGAGCGCTACGTCGATACCGGCTTCACCGCCGGGCTGGAGGAACAGCTCGACGACATCTCCGGCGGCAACGCCAACTGGCGCCAGGTGATGCGCGATTTCTGGGAGCATTTCTCCCGCGCGATCGAGGACACCAAGGAACTCAAGATCACCGACGTGATCAACGCGCTCGACCTCGACCTCGGCGAGCATTTCTTTCCGGCGCGGGAAGACGGCAGCGATCCGCGCGTCTGTGCCGCCTGCGGCACCGGCCGGCTGGGCCTGAAGCTCGGCCGCTACGGCAGCTTCATCGGCTGCTCCAACTACCCCGCCTGCCAGTTCACCCGCCGCCTGGCCATGGACAACGGGGAGGAAGGCGGCGACACGCTGAAGGAAGGGATGCGCAGCCTCGGCCACGATCCCG
>JBBIQA010000134.1:0-8291 GCA_037442565.1 Rhodospirillales bacterium | reverse complement strand
TCGGCGAGCACCCGAAGGACAAGCAGCCGATCACCGTGCGCAAAGGCCGCTTCGGGCCGTATGTGCAGCACGACAAGACCGTGGCCAATCTGCCGCGCGGCGTGGCGATGGAGGATATCACCCTCGAGGAAGCCGTCGCGCTGCTGGCGGAGAAGGGCAAGCAGCTGAAGCCGAAGGCCGGCGCCAAGCGCGGCAAAGCGGCCAAGGCCGGGGGCGCCAAGTCGAAGGCCGCGAACGGCGAGGCCGGGGAAGCGACGCCCGCGACAGTGAAGAAGGCGGCCGCGAAGAAAGCCCCGGCCAAGAAGGTCGCGGCGAAAAAGGCTGGTCCCAAAAAGGCGGGGGGAAAGAAGGTCGCTGCCGCGGCGGCCTCGGTGCGCGCTCCCGCAAGGCGCAAGGCAGCGGACTGACATGGCCCGGCGCATATCCAGACCCGGTAAATCCAAGCGCCCCGCCAGCCCCACAGCCACGCCGCCCGCCACCCCCAAAGCCCCGCGTGACCTACCCTCGCGGGAGGATGTCCGGAACTTTGTCCGCGAGGCCCCCGGCCGCGTCGGCAAGCGCGAGATCGCCCGCGCCTTCGGCATCGACCCCGCCCGAAAGCCGGAACTGCGCGACCTGCTGAAGGGCCTGGAACGCGAAGGCGGCCTCGCCGCAGCCGGCGCGCGCCGTTTCCGCACTCCCGGTGCCCTGCCGGAAGCGATGATCGTGCAGATCACCGGCACCGACCCGGACGGCGACGCCATCGCCCGCCCGGTCGGCTGGTCCGGCGACGGTCCGCCGCCGTTCATCGTCATGGCGGCCGAGGCGCGTGGCCGCCCGGCCTTGGCCCCCGGCGAGCGGGTTATGGCCCGGCTGAAACCGATCGGCCCCGGCCGCTACGAAGGCCGCACGCTGAAGCGCCTGACCGACGCCCCCGGCCGTGTCATCGGCGTCTATCGGCCTGGAATACCGTCGGGGCGCATCGTCCCCACGGACCGCCGCTCCAAGGCCGAATGGGTCGTTCCCGCCGGCGAGGATGGCGGCGCGGAAGCCGGCGAGATCGTGCTCGCCGCACCGCTGCCGCATGCCGGCTACGGCCTGAAGCCGGCCCGGGTGATCGAACGCCTCGGCCCGATGGGCGATGCCCGCTCCATCAGCCTGGTCTGCATCCACACGCACGACATCCCGACCGAGTTTCCCGCCGAGGCTGTGGAGGCAGCCGAGCGCGCCAGGGCCGTTCCGCTCGGCAAGCGCGAGGATCTGCGCGATACCGCCCTGATCACGATCGACGGCGAGGACGCGCGGGATTTCGACGACGCGGTCTATGCCGAACCCGATGGTTCCGGCTTCCGGCTGATCGTCGCCATCGCCGATGTCGCGCACTATGTCCGCACCGGCTCGCCGCTCGACCGCTCGGCCCGCACCCGGGGCAACAGCTGTTACTTCCCCGACCGCGTCGTACCAATGCTGCCCGAGGCCCTGTCGAACGGCTGGTGCAGCCTGCGCCCGGACGAGGAACGCGGCTGCCTGTTCGTCGAGTTGCGGATCGATGCCGCGGGCCGCAAGACCGGACACCGTTTCGGCCGCGGCCTGATGAAGAGCGCGGCCCGCCTGACCTATGAGCAGGTGCAGCAGGCGCAGGATGCAGGCGACCCGCTCGGCCTGGCTGCCGGCCAGTTGGACACGCTGTACGCCGCCTTCCGCGCCCTGCTCGCCGCGCGCAATGCCCGCGGCACGCTGGACCTCGATCTTCCCGAGCGGAAGGTCCTGCTCGGCGCCGACGGCCATGTCGATGCCGTCGTGCCGCGCCCGCGCCTGGACAGCCACCGGCTGATCGAGGAATTCATGGTGCTGGCCAATGTCGCCGCCGCCGAGGAGCTCGAACGGCTGCACCAGCCCTGCATGTATCGCGTGCACGCCCCGCCATCGGAGGAGAAGCTGGAGGCGCTGCGGATGTTTTTACGTGGTTTCGACATCAGCCTGCCGCCAGGCAATCAGATCCACCCGCGCGATCTCGACCATGTGCTCAAGAAGGTCGCCGGCACCGAGCACGCGCCAATGGTCAACGACGTGATGCTGCGCAGCCAATCGCAGGCGGCCTATGCGCCGGAGAACATCGGCCATTTCGGCCTGGCGCTGCAGGCCTACGCGCATTTCACCAGCCCGATCCGCCGCTACGCCGACCTGCTGGTCCATCGGGCTCTCATCCGGGGCCTGCGACTCGGCGGCGATGGACTCGATCCGGAGGAGGCTGCGCGCTTCGCCGACACCGGCGAACATATTACCGGCACCGAGCGGCGTGCCGCCCTGGCCGAACGGGACGCCGTGGATCGTTATCTGGCCGCCTTTATGGCCGATAAGGTGGGCGCGGTGTTCGCTGCGCGCATTTCGGGCGTGACGCGCTTCGGTCTTTTCGTCACAGTTGCCGGCAGCGGCGCGAACGGCATTGTGCCCACCTCCTCGCTGCCCGACGATTTCTGGATGCACGACGAAGCAACACGAACGCTCTCCGGTCGCCGCACCCGCCTGGTGTTCAGCCTGGCGCAGGAAGTGGAGGTCCGGCTGTCCGAGGCCAGCCCGATCACCGGCGGGCTCGTGTTCCACATTCTCCAGGGCGTGCCCGGCGACGCGGATCGCGGCGGGACGGCGCGGTCTGCCTCCAGGCCCGGCGCGCTGCGGCCGGGCAAGGCCAAAGCGGCCAAACCGGGTTCGGGTAAGGCCCCTAAAGCGGGAAAGCGGTCGCGACCCCGGTGATGTACAGGGTCCTGCATTCGTGAGGCGCTGCTCCCTCCTGCTTCTGCTGCTGTTCGGCATACCGGCGCAAGCCGAACCGGTGGCGACGGCTCCGCCCGGCTGGAACCCGCAACTGGCGGCCCAGGTCTACATCACCGCGCTGACCTTCATGGCGCCACGCACGCTCGAGCCGGTGGCCTTCGCCCAGTTCACCCTGTGGGGCCTGCGCGGCCTGACCGCGCTGGATCCGGCCTTGTCGGTGGAGGCCCGGGACGGCCAGCTGATCCTGTCCGCCGCCGGCCGCGTGCTGGCGACCCACCCCGCACCCGGACCAGGGGCAGCCGCCGACCGGCCGTCTCCGTGGGTGGAAGCCACGATCGCGCTGACCAATGCTGCCTGGAATGCCTCCCCGGCGGTTCGCAAGGCCGGTACCACGGGTATCCTGCACAGCTATTTCGACGAGCTGTTCAACCATATGGACCCTTACTCGCGCTACGTCCCCCCGGCCGAGGCCGGGGATGACCGCGCTCGCCGCTCCGGCCTGGCCGGCGCCGGGGTCACCCTGGCCCGCAAAGGCGCCAGCGTGGTAATCCAGTCCATCATCGCCGACAGCCCCGCGGCCCTGGCCGGCCTGCGGGTCGGCGACCGGATCCTGGCCGTGGACGACCAGCCGGTGCGACGGGAGGATGCCGCGACCGTCGCCGGCTGGATCGCCGGTCCGGAGGACACCATCGTGGAGGTGGTCTATCGCGGCCGCGACGGGCGATCGCACAGCATCGAGATGATGCGCGCCATGATACCGCCTGAGAGCGTCTTCCCCGAACGCAGCGGCGATATCCTTCTCCTGCGCATCACCAGCTTCAATCGGCGCACCGATGTCCGCCTGGCGCATGAGCTGGAGCACGCCATGAGCAGCCCGCACCCGCCCGCCGGCATGATCATCGACCTGCGGGGCAACCGCGGCGGCCTGCTGCGCGAGGCCGTGTCGGTGGCCGACGAACTGCTGCCCGCCGGCGTCGTCGCCGTCACCGCCGGGCGTGATCCGGACGCTTCGCGCATCTGGCGTTCCAGCGATGGCCAGCTCGCGATGGATGTGCCCATCGTTGTGGTGGTGGATGGCCGCTCCGCCAGCGCCGCCGAAATCCTGGCGGCGGCGCTGGCCGACCGCGGCCGGGCGGTCGTGGCCGGCAGCGTCACGCTCGGCAAGGGGCTGGTGCAATCGATCGCGCCACTGCCCGACGGCGGCGAACTGTTCCTGACCTGGAGCCGCGTGCTGGCCCCACTCGGCTGGCCAATCCAGGGCCTGGGCGTGCTGCCGCAGGTTTGCACCAGCCTCGGCCAGGATGCGCTGAACCACCAACTCGCCAGCCTGGACGAAGGCTCCCAGCCGATGGCGGACGCCATCGCGCGCCACCGCGCGGCGCGCGCCCCCATCCCCGCCGCTCAGGTGCTGGCCATACGCGATGCCTGCCCCGCGGCCGAGGGCCGCGAGGCAGATTTGCAGACGGCGCGCTACCTGCTCTCGCATCCCGCCGCCTACGCCGCGGCCCTGCTGCCGGTGTCGGGCGGCCCATAGGGCGTCGCGCTCCGGCTCGCACGGACGCGCCATCCGCGCATCAGCCGAACAGATGCGCGGTGCTGGTCACGCCAGCCAGCTGCACATGGGTGCCGTCGGTCAGCAGCAGACTGGCCGATCCGCCACTGACACCCTGAGACTGCACGCCGACGCCGCCCGACAACACCAGCTTGTCGGTGCCGGCCCGGAAACCCCGGATGATATCGGTGCCGCCGCCCGCGCCGGCAACGAAGTCGAACTCCACGCCGCTGCCCCAGCCGGCCACCTGCACGCTGGTGTCGCCGGTGCCGAACGTGACCTGGCCGCCACCGGGGTTCAGGGTCAGGCTCGCGGTGCCGGAACCGCTGACGAAGTGGGTGGGCCCGCTGCCGCCCGATGCGGTCAGGCTGCCCGAGCCGCCGGTCAGATACAGCGCTCCGCTGCCGCCACTGACCACCGCGCTGCCGGAGCCGCCGATGAAGGTCAGGTTTCCCGCGCCAGCCACGACGGTGACGGCGCCGGTCCCGCCATGCACGGTCTGCGCGTCTCCCGCCGTCCAGTCATAGTTCCGCACGGTCAGCGCCCCGGCCCCGCCCCAGACCTGCGTATCGGCCGCAGTGATCGTCACCGTATCGGAACCGGACCCGGCCTGGATCACGTCGTTGCCCCTAGTCGTCACCGAGGCGGTGCCGTCGCCTAGGACAACCGAGGTCGAGACCGCCTTGCCGGTGACGATCGACAACGGCGTTCCGCCGCCGCCCGTGATGGAAGCGGAACCGCCGGTGACCGTCGCGTTCGCCGCATTGGCACCGGAAGCGATGGTGAAATGAACCGTGGCGCCGGTCTCCTGCACGCCGGTCAGGCTGCCGGCACGGATCGTCGCGTCAGCGCCGGCGGTCACGCTGACCTGATCATAGCCTACGCCGTTCAGCGTATCGGTGCCCATCAGCGTGATGCGGCTGTTGCCGCTGCTGCCATTGACCACCGCATCGCCATGGACGGTGATGATCTGGTTGCCGGTGCCGCCGTTGATCACGTCCTGGCCCCAGCTGTTCACCGTGTTGGCTCCGGCCAGGTTCAGCAGATCCTGTGCGCCCGCCGCCGTGGTGATGACATTGGCGCCGCCGCCGTTGGCGTTGTAGATCAGCCCGCCCGAGCCGCCGGTGATCGTGTCGCGGGAGCCGCCGTTGACCGTCAGCCTGCCGGCCCCGCCGATCAGGGTGATGTTGGAAACCACGGCCTGGATCGTGCTCGCCAGATCACCGCCGTAATAGGTGATGTTGCCCGTGTCGCCGTCGATCGTGTAGGTGCCGCCATTGCCGTAGAGTTTCGCCCCGGCGGTGTCCACCCGGCCGTACAGCGTCAGGGCGCCGGTTCCGGCGTAGACGCTCGCCGCGCCGGAGACGATCACGCTGGCAGTGCCCGATCCGGCGTGGATGACATCGTTGCCGAGGCTGATCACCAGCGCATTGCCGGCGCCGAGGCTGATCACGCTCCCTTGCGCGCCGGCCGCGGTGGTGATGGTCGTGTGCCCGCCATAGACCTTGGCCTCCGCCCCGCCACCCTGGATCGATACCGCCTGTTCGATACCGCCCTGCAGGATGTCGAACTGCACCGAGCCGCCATTGTTCAGCACGTCCAGATAGCCAAACATGCCGAGCATCGTGGCGCTGGCGCCGGCCCCGGCATTGACGATGCTGCTGCCGCCATGGCCGGTCAGGGTGGCATTGCCCAGCACCGTCCATTTATTGGCCCCCGTGCCGTCGGCGACGGTCGCGGTTCCGTTGATCTGGGCGGTGATATTGCCGGTTCCGGCAACGATCGTGTCGATGCCCTGGCTTTCGATGAGGTCCTGGCCGACGACATGCAAACTGTTGACCGACCCGGCAGCGGTCACGATCTGGTTGCCGCCGGAGGTGGGCAGTTCGGTGAAATCCATCCCGCCCGCGCCGCCGATCGCGACGACGTGGCCGACGCTCGCGGTTACGGTGAGATGCCCGGCACCGCCCTGAACGGCCAGGGTCTTGCTGTCCAACGTGACCGTATGCGCGAGGGAGTCGGTAATCACCAGGGTACTGCCGGGCAGAACGCCGATCACCGAGGAATCCGCCAGCGGCACGCCGGCGCCGTCGGTGTTGCCCGTCAGGGTCGCCGGCCCCCTGGCGAGTAGCGAGGGGGAGATGCCCGCGAAACTGTTGCCGCTGACGACCGCGCTGACGGTGGTCTGGTTGAACACGGCGATGGTCGAGCTGGTACGGTCGTTGACGAAGCTGTTGCCGGTGACGGTGAGCGAGGACCCGGCATAGGGGATCCCCTCGCCGCCGAAATGGATCATGTTCACCTGTTCCGCCATCGGACCACGCTCGATCACGTTGTTCTTGATCAGCGCCACCCCGCCATTCGGCAGGTCGATGGAGTAGCTCGCGGTGCCGGTCGGACCGTCGCTGAAGATGTTGTTCTCGATGACGCTGACCAGGGCGCGGCTCTTGAATTCATGACCGACCACGGCATTCTGGAAGATGCTGTTGGTGACGGTCAGCTTGTCGACGCCACCGACATAGAGATTGTGGGTCTGGCCGGTGCCCGATCCGTTGCCGGAGAACACGCTGTGGTCGATGGTGATTGTGTTGGTCAGTCCTGCGATCCCCGGCGTGGCCAGGATGCCATCCTGGTTACCGATGAAAGCGTCGTTGATCAGCACCATCTGCCCGCCTTCATAGCGTATGCCGGCGCCGTTGCCGCCCAGCGAGTCCGGGATGGCAACGCCGGAGAAGGACATGTTCTTGATCGTAACGTCGTTATCGACGACGAAGATGCCCTTGCTGTTGGGTGGCGGGACCGTCGCCACCATGTTCGCCATGCCGCCGACGCCCTCGATCGTGATCTTGTGCTTGATGTAGGAGAAATCGTTGGTGTAGGTGCCGGCATCGACCAGGATCCGGTCGCCGTCGTGCGAGGCCGCGATCGCCGCCGATACCGTTGTGAATTCCTTGCCGACGCCGACCGTGAGGGTCGCGCCACCGAGCCAGACGGCCGGGGGTGTATCCGGCAGTACCAGGCCGGGCGTCGTCGCCCCGCCGATGGTCAGATCCGCACCCGCGCCCAAGCCAATCTTCGTCCCCAAAATCGACATCGCTCTGCCCCCGGATAAAACATGAAGCGCCCGCCGCGCTCCGTGTCTTTTTCCGGGATATTCGTTAATTTTGTGTATTATGTGAGACGCAGATGTTTTTTATATTTATTGTCTCGAGAGAAGACGCGCCGGTGCCTCGCGCCGCCGGCCTCAGGCGGCGGCAGCCACCGCGTGGCCGGCGGTCAGGCGGAAGATCCGGTCCAGCCGCTCCACGCCCGTCAGCCGGTGGGCAATGAGGATGAGGCTGCGGCCGGGAGCGACGTCGTTCAGGGTGGCGAGAAAGGCACGCTCGGTATCCGCGTCCAGCCCGGCGCAGGGCTCATCCAGGATCAGGATCGGCGCCTCGCTCAGCAATGCCCGCGCCAGTGCCAGCCGCCGCCCCTGGCCGCCGGAGAAGCGCGCGCCGCTCTCGCCGACCCAGGTATCCAGGCCTTCGGGCAACGTGCGCACCATCTCGCCGACCTGCGCCGCGTCCAGCGCCGCCCACAGCGCGGCATCGTCCGCGTCCGGGCGGGCCAGCAGAAGATTGTTGCGTATGCTGTCGTCGAACAGATGCGTCGCCTGGCTGAGCCAGCCGATGCGCGTGCGCACATCCGAGGCGTTCAGGCTGGCGATATCCACGCCGCCCAACAGGATTCTGCCCTGCTGCGGCTGCACCACCTTCAGCGCCAGCGCCGCGAGGCTCGACTTGCCGGCGCCGGACGGGCCCAGCAGGGCCGCCCGCGCACCGGGCGGAACCTCCATCGTCAGGCCGTCGAACACTTTTCCGCGCGCCGGATCCCAGGCGAAATGCACGCCCTCGAAGCGCAGGGCCGATCCGCTGGGCGGAGTTGCCGGGCGCGCCGGGTCCGGCGCCGGGGACGGCGCCTCGGCCGCCGCCAGCACGCGCCC
>JBBIQA010000133.1:0-12549 GCA_037442565.1 Rhodospirillales bacterium | reverse complement strand
CGGCCTGGGCGGCGGCGGTGTCCCACTCCATGGTGCGGCCGAAGCGCGGATAGAGATCCACCTTGCCTTCCGCGATGCGGCAGAATTTCAGGCTGGAGCCGATATTGGTGATCGCGGCGACCCGCCGTCCGGCCAGGAATTCCGTCAGTTCCGGGCCGCTGGCATGAAACCGGCTGGCCATCACCGTCAGCCCCTCGGGCGGCGGGGTGCGGGCGCGGATCGGCTGCTGGCCGGCCGCACCGCGCTTCCAGGCGCCCTGGCCGACGATGCCGCCGAAACTTTCCCCCATCGCCGGCACGCCGACCACGCCGAGCACCGGGCTTCCGTCGCGGATCAGGCCGATATTGACGGTGAACTCATCCTTGCCGGCGGTGAACTCGCGGGTCCCGTCCAGCGGATCGACCAGCCAGAACACCGGTCCGGGCGCGGTGATGCGCCCGGCGGCCACCTCCTCCTCGGCGATCACGGGAATATCGGGCGTGGCGGCGCGCAGGCCGGCGACGATGATGGCCTCGGCGGCATGATCGGCCTCCGTCACCGGCGACGCGTCGGCCTTGGCCAGGGTCTCGAAGCCCCGCGCGCGAATGGCGAGGATCGCCTCGCCGGCGCGCCTCGCGAGTTCATCGGCCAGGGTCAGCAGGGATGGGTCGGTCATGCGATCACGCGGCGATTTGTTGCCCGGCGTTGATAGACGCCGGCCACCCGCATGACAAACCTGCCCCAGGAACGCAGGAGCCCAGGAACGCAGGGACACGCAGCGATCGGTATGGTAATGCGAGGCTTTCATCACCAAACCCCTATTTTCAACCGGATGGCTCCGATGAACGACCGGCTTCCCGCGCGCTACGAGCACCTGCCCAGCGATACCGACCTGTCCGCCATCCTGCGCCGGCTGGACAGCGCGCGGGTGCTCGTGCTCGGCGACATCATCCTGGACCGCTACGTCCTGGGCACCGCCGGGCGGCTGTCGCCGGAGGCGCCGATCCCGGTGCTGCGGCCCAACAACCGGCACGCCACGCTCGGCGGCGCCGCCAACGTGGCCCTGAACATCGCCAGCCTGGGCGGCCGCGCCATCCTGGCCGGCGTCATCGGCGACGACGCGGCGGGCGAGGAGGTGACCGCCCTGCTCACCCACGCACCCGGCATCGATGTCGAGCGGATCGACGCGAGGCTGGTCGTGCTGCCCGGCCGCCCGACCACGGCGAAAACCCGCTTCATGGTCGGCTCCCACCAGCTGCTGCGGCTGGACGAGGAAACCACCGAAAGCATCGACACCCGCACCGCGGCCGCGCTGCTCGACATCGTGGCGGCGGCGTTGGAGCAGGTCGAGGTCGTCGTGCTGTCGGACTACGCCAAGGGCGTGCTTTGCGACGCGGTGCTGACCGATGTGATCAAGCTGGCGCGCGGCCGCGGCAAGATGGTGATCGCCGACCCCAAGCGGGCGGATTTCTCCGCCTATCGCGGCGCCAGCCTGCTGACCCCGAACGAGACCGAGGTGCGCGTGGCGACCTGGATCGACGCCGCCGACGACAAGGGCGCGGAACGCGCCGGCCAGGCCACGCTCGCCGCCACCGATGGCGAGGCGGTGCTGGTGACCCGGTCCTTCAAGGGCCTGACCCTGGTCCGCCGGGACCAGCCGACCCTGCACATGCCCACAAGGGCGCGCGAGGTGGCGGACGTGTCCGGCGCCGGCGACACCCTGGTGGCGGCGCTGGCGACCGCGCTGGCCGCGGGCGCGGACCTGCCGGAAGCGGCGGCCCTGGCGAACCTGACCGCCGGGCTGTCGGTCGCCAAACCCGGCACCGCCACGGTGAGCCGCGACGAGGTGACCGCCGCGCTGCATCTGCGCGAGATCGTCGCCACGGACGACAAGATCGTCTCCGCCGAGCAGGCCCGCGCCCGTGTGGCCGCCTGGCAGATGACCGGCCTGCGGGTCGGCTTCACCAATGGCTGCTTCGACCTGATCCATCCCGGCCATGTGCGCCTGCTCAGCGAGGCGCGGGCGGCCTGCGACCGGCTGGTGGTGGCGCTGAACACCGATGCCTCGGTGCGCCGGCTGAAGGGCCCGACCCGTCCGGTGCAGTCGGAGGCGGCGCGGGCCACGGTGATGGCCTCGCTGGCGCCGGTGGACATGGTGGTGCTGTTTGCCGAGGACACGCCGCTTGAACTGATCGCCGAGCTCCGCCCGGACGTGCTGGTGAAGGGCGCGGACTACACGATCGACCAGGTGGTCGGGGCCGATCTGGTGCAGGGCTGGGGCGGCGAGGTGGTGCTGGTGAACCTGGAGCAGGGCCACAGCACGACCGGCACCATCCAGCGGATGGCGGTACGCGCCGAATAGCTTCACGCAGGCCGCGATTCGTGGTCCAACGGGGAAAGAATTCTCCAAATATGGACAGGACAAGGACAAGACGATGCGCATCCCCTTCCTGACGGGCCTGCTGGGCTCCGTTCTTCTCGCCGCCGCCGCCGCCGCCCAACCGGCGGAGCCGGTGAAGATCGATCTGGTGGCCGTGCTCAGCGGCCCGCAGGCCACGCTCGGCCAGCAGGTGCGCGACGGGTTCCTGCTCGGCGTCGCCGAACGCGGCGGCAAGCTGGGCGGCCGGACGGCGGACATCGCGGTCATCGACGACGAATCGAAGCCGGATGTGGCGGTGAACAAGGTCCGCGCGGCGCTGAGCCAGGAGAAGCCGGGCTTCGTCGTCGGGCCGGTGTTCAGCAACATCCTGGCCGCGATCATCAAGCCCGTGCTGGAATCCGGCACGGTGATGATCAGCCCGAACGCCGGGCCGTCCACCTTCGCCGGCGCTGCCTGCAACCCGAATTTCTACGTCACCAGCTACCAGAACGACCAGGTGCACGCGGTGATGGGCAAGGTCGCGGCCGATCGCGGCTACAAGCGGGTCTATCTGCTGGCGCCGAACTACCAGGCCGGCAAGGACGCGATGGCCGGGTTCAAGCGCTTCTACAAGGGCGAGATCGTCGGCGAGACGTATGTGCCGCTGACCCAGATGGACTTCCAGGCCGACCTCGCCCGCATCGCCGAAGCCAAGCCGGACGCGGTCTTCGCCTTCATGCCGGGCGGCCTCGGCATCGCCCTGGTGAAGCAGTACCGCCAGGCCGGGCTGGAGACGATCCCGTTCCTGTCCACCTTCACCGTCGACGAAAGTGTGCTGCCGGCGCTGGGCGACGTGGCGGTCGGGCTGAATTCGGCGGCGAACTGGGCGCCGAACATGGACAACGCCGCGAACAAGAAGTTCGTCGCCGATTTCGAGGCGAAATACGGCTACGTGCCCGGCACCTACGCCGCGCAGGCCTACGACACGGCGGCGCTGATCGATGCCGCCCTGACCGCGACCGGCGGCGCCACCACGGACCCGGCGAAGCTGCGCGCGGCGCTGGAGCAGGCCAACTTCGCTTCCGTCCGCGGCAACTTCAAGTTCGGCAGGAACCACTATCCGGTGCAGGATTTCTGGCTGACCAAGGTGGTCAAGCGGCCCGACGGCAAATACCAGACCGAAACCGTGCAGCGCGTGTTCGCGGCCGACGTCGATCCCTATGCCGCCAGCTGCGAGATGCACTGACACGGGCCGGTGGCGCGGCAAGGTTGGGGCTTTGCCCCAAGCCCCAGGAGGGGCGCTGCCCCTCCACCCCGCAAGGGACGGTCGTCCCTTAACCCTCTCCAATGGGTTCGTCGGGAAAGGGGGCATGTCGAAGCCTCACAACGGCACGGTCGGTTCAGCCCCCTTTCCCGACGAGCCCGTCCGGGGGGTGAAGGGGACGACCGTCCCCTTCCGGGTGCAGGGCAGCGCCCTGCCGGGGTCTGGGGCGGAGCCCCAGCGCTGCCGCGCCACTGAGCCGTGACGCTGCTGGTCATTCAGGCGCTGAACGGCGTGCAGCTCGGCCTGCTGCTGTTCCTGATCGCCGCCGGCCTGACGCTGGTGTTCGGGGTGATGGATTTCATCAACCTGGCGCATGGCGTGCAGTACATGCTCGGCGCCTACCTGGCCGTCGCGGCCGTGGCGATCACCGGATCGTTCTGGCTCGGCGTGGTCCTGGCGGTGCTCGCCGCCGGCGCGGTGGGGCTGGTGCTGGAATGGGCGGTGTTCCGGCATCTGTACGGGCGCGATCATCTGGACCAGGTGCTGGCGACCTTCGGGATCATCCTGTTCCTGAACGAGGGCGTGCGGGTGATCTGGGGCGCCGCGCCGCTGCAGCTGGCGATGCCGGCGGTGCTGTCGGGATCGTTTCCGATCATGCCCGGCCTGCGCTACCCGGTCTACCGGGTGGCGCTGATCGTTGCCGGGCTGCTGGTCGCGGCGGGGCTGGCGGCGGTGATCCACGGCACGCGGACCGGCATGCGCATCCGCGCCGGGGCCTCCAACCCGGTCATGATCGCCTCCCTCGGCGTCGATATCGGCCGGCTGTTCCGCCAGGTGTTCGGCGTCGGCGCGATGCTGGCGGGCTTCGCCGGCGCGCTGGCCGCGCCGCTGGTGTCGGTGGAGCCGGGGATGGGCGACAATTTGCTCATCCTCGCTTTCGTGGTGATCGTGATCGGCGGCATCGGCTCCATTCGTGGCGCGTTCGTCGCCGCCATCCTGGTGGGCCTCGTGGACACGCTCGGCCGGGGCATGGTGACCGATGCGGCCGGCCTGCTGCTGCAGGGCACGGCGGCGGCCAGGGTGGGGCCGGCACTGGCCTCCATGCTGATCTACCTGGTGATGGCGGCAGTTCTGGCGGTGCGCCCGGCCGGCCTGTTCCCCGCCGTGCCGACCTGATGCGCCTGCCGACGGCGGTTCCCATCTTCCTGCTGCTGGCATTGCCGCTGGTGCTGCCGATGGGAACGCACGCCGGCTACGTGCTGGACCTCGGCGCGCGCATCGCCATTCTCGGCATCGCCGCGCTGAGCCTCGATCTGCTGCTGGGTGCCGGCGGGCTGGTCAGTTTCGGCCATGCGGCGTTCCTGGCGATCGGCGCCTATGGCGTCGCCATCCTGGACGCCAACGCGATCACCGACGCCGCGGTGGTGGTGCCGGCCGTGCTGGCGGCGTCGCTGGCCTTCGCGATCCCCACCGGCGCCGTGGCGCTGCGCACGCGCGGGGTGAACTTCATCATGATCACGCTGGCGTTTTCGCAGATGGTCTATTTCGCCGCCGGCTCGCTGGCGGATTACGGCGGCGACGACGGCTACACGCTGTCCATGCGCACCACCTTGTTTCATGCCAGACCATTGGCGACGCCGTATGGCTTCTACGCGGTCTGCCTGGCGCTGCTGCTCGGCTGCTACCTGTTCAGCCGGGCGCTGGTCGCCTCGCGCTTCGGCCGGGCGCTGCGGGCCATCCGCCAGGACCGCCAGAGGGTGCAGGGGCTGGGGATCAACCCCTTCGCCATCCAGCTCGCCGCCATCGCCATCGGCGGCATGATGGCGGGGCTGGCGGGCGCGCTGCTGGCCAACGCGGCGGAGTTCGCCTCCCCGGCCTACGCCGCGTGGCAGCGCTCGGGCGATCTGCTGATCATGGTCATCCTCGGCGGCGCGGGCAGCGTGCACGGCGCCATTCTCGGCGCGGCCGCGGTGCTGCTGGCGGAGGAGGCGCTGGGCAATGTCACCGAGCATTGGCGCATCCTGTACGGACCGCTGCTGGTGCTGGCGGTGATCTTCTTCCGCGGCGGGCTGGCCGCGATCGGCCGGCGCGCATGACCGCCCGGCAACCGAAGCTCTCGCTGCGCGGCCTCTGCAAGCGCTACGGCGCGGTGGTGGTCACCGACGATCTCTGGCTCGACGTGCTGCCCAACACCATCCACGCCATCATCGGCCCGAACGGCGCGGGCAAGACCAGCCTGCTGAACCAGATCTTCGGCAGCGTCCCCCCGGACGCGGGCTCGGTGTGGCTGGACGGCCAGGACATCACCCGCCTGCCGGTCCATCGCCGTGCCCGGCTCGGCCTGATCCGCAGCTTCCAGATCGTTTCCATCCTGCCGGAGTTCTCCCTGCTGGAGAACGTCGCCCTGGCGGCGCAGGCGCGGTCAGGCTCGTCGTTTCATTTCTTCCGGCCGGCGGTAGGCGAAACCGCGCTGAACGAGGCCGCCCGCATTGCCCTCGCCAAGGTCGGGTTGGCGGGGTCGGAAGCCAGCATCGCCGGCGGCCTGAGCCATGGCGGGAAGCGCCAGCTGGAACTGGCGATCGCGCTGGCGGCCCGCCCCGGCCTGCTGCTGCTGGACGAGCCCCTGGCCGGCGCCGGCGTGGAGGAAGCCGCCCGGCTGATCGGCATCCTGCGCACCCTGGCCGGCGAATGCACCGTGGTGCTGGTGGAGCACGACATGGACGCGGTGTTCGCCCTCGCCGATACCGTCACCGTCCTGGCCGAAGGCCGCATCCTCGCCAGCGGCCCGCCGGCGGAGATCCGCCAGGACGCGGCGGTGCGCGCGGTGTATCTGGGCGACGAATGCTGAGGGTGGAGAACCTCGCGGCCGGCTACGGCGACACGCAGGTGCTGTTCGGCGTCACGCTGGCGGTCGGCGCCGGTGAGGTCGTGGCGCTGCTCGGGCGCAACGGCATGGGCAAGACCACCACAATCCGCGCGATCATGGGCCAGCTGTCCGCCAGCGCCGGCAGCGTGGCCATCGACGGCACCTCCACCGCCGGCCTGCCGCCGTTCCGCGTCGCCCAGCTGGGTCTCGGCCTGGTGCCGGAAGGGCGGCAGATCTTCCCGACCCTGAGCGTCGAGGAGAACCTCCTGGCCGCCGCGGCGCCCCGCTTCGGCGAAACCTGGACCCTGCACAGCGTGTTCGAGCTGTTCCCCCGCCTCGGCGAACGCCGCCGCCAGGCCGGGCGGACCCTGTCCGGCGGGGAACAGCAGATGCTGGCGATCGGCCGTGCCCTGATGACCAATCCGCGCCTGCTGATCCTCGATGAAGCCACCGAGGGCCTGGCGCCGCGGATCCGCGCGGAGATCTGGACCTGCCTGTCCCGGCTGCGTGGCCAGCATTTGTCGATCCTGCTGATCGACCGCTCGCTGGCCGCGATGATGCGCCTGGCGGACCGCATGGTGATCCTGGAAAAAGGCCGCACCGTCTGGACCGGCGACCCCGCGGGTCTTGCGCGGGCCGCCGATATCCGCGAACGGTACCTGCATCTATAATCCCTCACGGCGGCAACGGAGACGGCACATGCGGAAACTCAATGCGGGCATCACTCCCCCGGGCGAGGGCGATGGCGGCACGGTCTGGAACATCCTCGGGCAGGTCTATTTCATGAAGGAGCTGTGCGACAGCTCGTTCAGCTTCGAAACGCATGGCATGCCCGGCACCTTCGTGCCGCCGCACATCCACCCGACGCAGGACGAGTTCATCTTCCTGCTGGAAGGCCGGATGGACCTGACCCTGGACGGACAAAGCCATGTATTGCAGCCCGGCGGCATGGCGCGGATGCCGATGGGCATGCCGCACGGCTACGCCAACGCCGGCGACCGGCTGGTGAAGGCGCTGTTCTGGGTCAGCCCCGCCCGCAAGCTGCACGAGCTGTTCACCCGTATCCACAACCTGACCGACCCGGCCGAAGTGGTGCGCATTTCCGCCACCTGTGAGGTGGATTTCCTGCCTCCGCCCGGCTGACCTACTCCCGCTCGGCGTGCCGCTCCAGCACCGCGTTCAGCTCGGCGCCGAGCAGCACGGCATAGGCGGAGGCGTAGAACCACATCATCAGGCCCACCACCGCGCCGAGCGGGCCGTAGGTGGCGTCGTAGCCCGACAGGTGGGAGACGTAGAACGACAGCGCGACGGAGGCGAGCAGCCAGACCACGGTGGCGACGGCCGCGCCGGGGCCAATGCGGTGGCGGATGTCGTGGCCCTGTTCGTCGAAATGGCAGGGCCCGAATCGGTAGAGCAGGCGCAGCGACAGCAGCACGAACAGCATCATCACCCCGAAGCTGGCGAGATTGAGCAGTGTTGCCTGATGCGACGCGAGGCCGACGAAGCGGATCGCCACCGGCAGGAACACCAGCAGCGTGATCGCCAGGATGACACCGAGGACCGCGCCCAGCGTCATCGTCAGCGCGGTCAGCTGAAAGCGCAGGAAGCCACGCCGCTCCGGCACGTCATAGGCGATGTTGAGCGCCGAGAAGATCGATTTGACGCCGGTCGCCGAGGACCAGAAGGCGACCGACGTGCTGACCACGAGGCCGATCCCGAGCCGGGCGCGCGGCTGGTGCACCAGGCTGATCAGGCGCTGGGTGATCAGATGATACGCCGCGTCCGGCAGCAATTCGCGCAGCACCTGCATCTGCGGCAGCACCGTGCGCGGATCGAACACCAGGCCATAGACGAATACCAGGATGGCGATCGCCGGGAACAGCGCCAGCGTGGCGTAGAAGGCGCAGCCGGCGGCGGCGAGCGAGACCCGATCGGACACGACGCCGCGCATGGTGGCGGCGATCACCGCCGCCAGCCAGCCCCACCAGCCGGCGGGGCGCGATGCCGGGCTTTGGCCTGTGTCGATCGTTGAATTCCTTTGACCCGAAGGTGCCGAAGCCGGTGCGCAAGCCGCCGGCGCGGCCGCCAATCTGCAACTTTTTCCGGTTGCTTGGAACTCCGGTGCGGCCCGACGGGCCAGGGGACCTCTCGCGGGGCCTCTCGCGGGACCTCTCGCGGGGCCGCTCGCCCGGCATAGCGTCATGCACGGGGTCATGCGCGGGGCGCGATCCCCGGCGATCTAATACCACTTGCGTTGCGGCGAGAGGGGTCCTATCAGGATCGCACGCAGCAACGCACGTGCCTCTGGCCCTCGTGGTTACGCAACGACGTCAAGCGTTCTGGCAACTTAGTTTGTCGCTGGTTCGTTCGACCGTTTCGTTAATCACGCTCATCGCAGTGACAGATGAGCGTCTATAGAGGGAGGCAAGGTGCGATGACCCCAAAGATCGCCCAGTTTCTTTGTGACCGGCAGCCGGCGACGCCGTGCCTGGTTCTGGATGTGGACCGCGTGGAAGATAATTTCCGCGCCATCAAGAACGCGCTGCCGCTTGCGCAGATCTACTACGCCGTGAAGGCGAATCCCGCCCCGCCGATATTGCAGCGGCTGGTCAAGCTCGGCAGCTGCTTCGACGCCGCCGGCATCGAGGAGATCGAGTTCTGCCTGCAGGCCGGCGCGCCGGCGGACTGGATCAGCTTCGGCAACACCATCAAGAAAGTGTCCGCCATCCAGCGCGCCTATGCCGCCGGCGTGTCGCTGTTCGCCTTCGACAGCGCCGAGGAACTGGAAAAGCTGGCCGCCCATGCGCCGGGCGCGCGCGTCTATTGCCGCCTGCTGGTGGAAAACGAGGGTGCGGACTGGCCGCTGTCGCGCAAGTTCGGCACCACGGTGGAAACCGCGCGCGACCTGATGATCCGCGCCGGCAAGCTCGGCCTGGACCCGTTCGGCCTGTCGTTCCATGTCGGCAGCCAGCAGACCACGACCAGCTCCTACGAAGCCGCGATCAGCAAGGTGGGCATGCTGTTCACCGACCTGAAGGAGGCCGGGGTCAATCTGCGCATGGTCAATCTGGGCGGCGGCTTCCCCGTGCGCTACAGCAGCGAGGTGCCGGAAATCGACCGCTTCGGCGATGCGATCATGGGCGCGATGACCAAGCATTTCGGCAACGCGCTGCCGGAGATGCTGATCGAGCCGGGCCGCTTCATCGTCGGCAGCGCCGGGCTGGTGCAGGCCGAGGTGGTGCTGGTCTGCCGCAAGGGTCAGGACGACCCGGTGCGCTGGGTCTATCTCGACATCGGCCGCTTCGGCGGATTGGCGGAAACCGAGGGCGAGGCGATCAAGTACCGCATCGCCACGCCGCATGACGGCACCCCCACCGGCCCGGTGGCGATCGCCGGCCCCACTTGCGACGGCGCCGATATACTGTATGAAAAGAGCAACTACCGGATGCCGCTGGCGCTGTCCTGCGGCGACAAGGTCGAGCTTCTCGACACCGGTGCCTATGTCACGACCTACGCGGCCCAGCGCTTCAATGGCTTCCTGCCGCTGGCCGAGCATTACGTCTGACGCAAGAGGACGAACCTGAAAGACTGAAAAGGGGCCGCGAGGCTCCTTTTTCTTTGCGGCCGGCGGTGTTTGAAAATGAGGCCAGGGGGCTTTGCCCCCTGGCCTTGCTTCCTTCCCCAATCCCCCCGGCGGCCTACCCCAGCCGGCCGATGGCGGCGATGACGGGGTCGGGCTTTTCGATCGGCACCATGTGTCCGGCTTCGGCGACGATCACCAGTTCGCTGCCGGGGATGGCGTCCTTGAAGGCGTGGGCATAGGGGGCGGGGTAGATCCGGTCGCTGTCGCCCCAGACCAGCACGGTGCGAGCCTTGATCCGGTGGATCCGGTCCTTCAGCCCGCGTTCGGGGATCGGGAACAGGAACTTGCCGGCCATGCCCATGGTGCGGGAGTTGTTGACCAGGAACGGGATCAGGAAGGCGGGGTCGTTGATGTTGACATCCGCGGTCATCACCTTCTGGCCGAACTCCGCGTCGTGGAACATCAGCGGCGGGAATTCCCTCGGCAACAGCGAGAAGATATCGGGCGCCGGATGCGCCTCGATCCACAGCCCGGCCGAGGCGATCAGCACCAGCTTGTCCACCTCGTTCGGCGCCACCGCGGCCATTTCGGCGGCGATCATGCCGCCCATCGAGTGGCCGGCCAGGATCGGCTGCTTCAGGCCGAGCGCTTCCAGAACGTCCAGCGTATGCAGCGTGACGTCCTGCATGTCGCGGATGCTGGCGCATTCGTCGGACGCGCCAAAGCCCGGCAGCAGCGGCGCGGTGACGCGGTATTTCTGCGCCAGTTTCACCAGGAACGGATTGTCGGCCTCCAGGCCGGAGGCGCCGTGCAGGAACACGACGTCGGCGCCGGCACCGCCCTGCAGCACATGGATCTCGCCGTGATGGGTCGGCAGCTTGATCAGGTCGATCATTTCGCGGGCACCGCTTGCGGCAAAGGGAGGGGTTCGGTGCCGAAGCCGGCGGGCAGCGGCGCGGGTTTGGAGCGCCTGGGCAGCGGCTTGGCCCAGAAGCGGTTATCGTCGGCGTGTTCGGGGAACATGTCGCGCAGATGCGGCATGACCTTTTCCGCGAACAGCTTGGTCGAATACATGCATTTGTCGACCGGCATGTTCCCGACATGCAGCAGCAGGAAGATGTTGCCGACATGCAGGCTTTTGATCAGGTGCTCCATCCGCTGGCGCACCGTTTCGGGCGAGCCTGCGATGATGTAGCCGCCGTCCACCAGATCCTTCCAGGTGAGTGGCGGGGCCACGGTGCGGGAGTACTGGTTCACATTGCCGGTCTGCAGCGTCTTGATGGTGCGGTAGCCGGGCGCGTCCGCGAATCCGGGGAACACGTGCAGGCAGCGATTGTAGAAATAGAACGCGTGCTCGGAATACAGCCGCTCGGCCTCCTCGTCGGTTTCGGCAACGAACACGGTCTGCGCGAAGCCGGCGCGGTAAGGGGAGTTGTCGGCATTGCGTTCGCCGACGCGGTTCCAGTAGCCCTCCATCAGCGACTGGGCGCGCTTGTAGCCGGAGAAGCTCAGATACGAATAGCTGTAGGTGTGATCGAGGCAGAAATCATAGGTCTCGACCGAGCCGCCGCCGGGGATGTGGATCGGCGGATGCGGCTTCTGCACCGTTTTCGGCCACAGGTTGACATGGCGCAGCTTGGTGTAGCGGCCGTTGAACGCGAAGGGCTCCTCTTCCGTCCAGGCGCGGATGATCAGGTCGTGCGCCTCGCTGTATTTCTCGCGTGTCAGGGCCGGAATGGTGCCGTAGCAGAAATTGGTATCCATCGACGTGCCGACGGGGAAGCCGGCGACCAGCCGGCCGCCGGAGATGCCGTCGAGCATGGCGAATTCCTCCGCCACCCGGATCGGCGGATTGTACAGCGCGATGGAGTTGCCGAGCACGACGATCGCCGCGTTCTCCGTCCGCCGCGCCAGGGCGGCGGCGATCAGATTGGGCGACGGCATCAGCCCGTAACCATTCTGGTGATGCTCGTTCATGCCGATGCCGTCGAAGCCGAGCGTGTCGGCGTATTCGAGCAGGTCGAGATAGTCGTTATAGACCTCATGGCCCTTCGCCGGATCGTACAGCCGGTTGTCGATATCGACCCAGACGGAACGGTGCTTCTCCCGGAAATCGTCCGGCAGATGCGGCCAGGGCATCAGGTTGAACCACGTGAAGCGCATGTTGAAGCCTCCCACCTACTGACGAGTAGCATTGCCTGGATGCCAGGCAGGTGTCCAGCGGTTCGCGTCTCCATTCGGCATTTGACACTTTCGCGTAAAAGACCACATTGTGATTGCTTGCCGAGGGGAGTCCCGCAAGGGGCTGAGATACCGATGGTCCGGTTCCATTCAGGGACCAGACGGCGCGGTGACCCTTAAATACCTGAACCGGGTCATGCCGGCGGAGGGACGGGGAATTTCCGCACCTACCCCACTTCCGTTGCATGAATCCGCTGACGACAACGGGAGAACAACCATGACGGTCCAGCAGAAGCCAAGCTCGGTCACCACAGGCC
>JBBIQA010000132.1:11454-12717 GCA_037442565.1 Rhodospirillales bacterium | reverse complement strand
CACAAGCGCATCCGCGCCGAACTCGGCTTCGCCGCCGAGGACGACCGCGACATGGAGAAGATGCTGGCCCAGGGCTATCGCGGATCCCGCTACTCCTTCGGCTATCCCGCCTGCCCGAAGCTGGAAGACCAGGAAGCGCTGCTGAAGCTGCTCGGGGCGGAACGCATCGGCGTGTCACTGTCCGACGAGTCCCAGCTGCATCCCGAGCAATCCACCAGCGCGATCGTGGTGCTGAACCCGAAGGCGAAGTATTTTTCGGTCTGACGGCGGCGTCCAGAATGGCCGCTAAGTTCTTTCGCGCGGCGTGAAAGCACACTAGAGGCTGTTCCGGAACGCCTTCAGCTAGACGCAACAGCACGGGACCAGCTTGGGCAAGGCAGAACGCATGGCGGCGGGCAGCATCGGGATCGGCATCCTGGTGCTGCTCATGAAGGGCGTTGCCTGGTGGATGACCGGCAGCGCAGCGCTGTATTCGGACGCGCTGGAAAGCACGGTGAACATCGCCGCGGCGATGGTGGCACTGATCGCGCTGCGCTTCGCCTCCCGCCCAGCGGACGCCAATCACCCCTTCGGCCACGACAAGGCGGAGTTCTTCGCGGCGGTGATCGAAGGCGTGCTGATCGTCGTGGCCGCGCTGTCGATCTTCAAGCACGCCTGGGAAACCTGGCAGGATCCACAGCCGATTTTGATGCCGTACCAGGGTCTGGCGCTGAACGCTGTCGCCACCGCGGTCAATGCGCTATGGGCCGCGCTGCTGTTCCGCAACGGCCGCGTGCTGCGATCCCCGACATTGAAGGCCGATGCAAAACATCTGATGGCCGACGTGGTGACGTCTGTCGGTGTGACAGTCGGCGTGTTCCTGGCGGTGCAAACCGGCTACCTGCTGCTGGACCCGCTGCTGGCGGCGGCGACGGCGGTGCATGTTCTGTGGTCGGGTGCGTCGATGATCTGGGAGTCGGTCGGCGGCCTGATGGACGCCGCCCCCGAGCCGGCGGTGATCCATCGCATCCGCACGGTTATTGCCGAACACGCCGCCGGCGCGATCGAGGCGCATGATTTGCGCACCCGCCATGCCGGGCGACTTACCTTCGTCGAGTTCCATCTGGTGGTGCCCGGCGCGATGACCGTCGCGGACAGTCACGACATCTGCGACCGGATCGAGGCGGCGCTGAAAGCCGACATGGACCATCTGGTCATCACCATCCATGTCGAACCGGAGGGCAAGGCCAAGCAGACCGGCGTTCCGGTTCTGTGATCCCCGGT